>NZ_JARAVM010000002.1:0-395024 GCF_033792735.1 Streptomyces sp. PA03-3a | reverse complement strand
CGGGAGCCGCGGGGGCGGCTGTCGGCGGAGGAGGCCGAGCGGTTGCTGCGGGCCGGTGCCGCCGAGACCGAGACCGAGAGCGTCCCCCGCGACAGCCTCGCCTCCCTTGCCGGGCCGGCCCCCGCCGCGCGGTCGCGGGCCGGCGGTCCCGTGACCTCTCCCGTTCACGTGCCTGCCCCTCTCTCCCCGCCGCACGCCCGCCGGCGCCGTGCCTCGTTGTGGGCGGCCGCCCTCCTGGTGCCCGTCCTCGCCGGTGGCGGTTACTACGCGGTGCCGCTCCTCGGCGAGCCGCGCCACGGTGCGGCGGGCCAGTCCCCGTCCTCGTCCGGGGTGACCACGCCGCACCCGTCCGCCGCCTCCGCCTCGGCCGTGCCCTCCGCGTCGCCGACGCCCTTGTACACGCCGCCCCCGGTCCCCGACGGCTACCACCTCGCCGCGGAGCGGGAACGCGGCTTCTCCGTTCCCGTGCCGGACGGCTGGAAGCGCCAGGTGAGCGACGACGGGCGGCAGTTCGTCTACGTCGACCCCACGGGACTGGTGGGCCTGCGGGTCGCCGCGCTCGACTTCGCGGGACCCAGCCCGCTCCGGCACTTCGAGGACGTCGAGGCGCAGATGGTCCCGGACCTGGAGGGCTACGAGCGGCTGCGGATGCAGAGCACCCGCTGGCGCGGGCGGCCCGCCGCGATATGGGAGTTCACGTTCAAGGGGACGGCCCGCGACTTCCGGGCCGTCGACCTCGGCTTCGGGCGGCCCGGCGAGCAGGAGTTCACGGTCTACCTCTCCGCACCGTCCGACCGCTGGGGGTCCTACCGGGCGGTCTTCGACAACGCCGTCGCCGGGTTCCGGCCGGACGCGCGCTGAGTCGTCACCCGTCGCGGGACCCGTCGTCGTGCCCCGGGGCGACGCCGACCGGGTCCCCCGCGGACGGCACCGAGGGCACGGCGCCGTCCGCGAAACGGACGCCCGGACGGCGATCGCGGCGGACGTCCCCGGCGACGAGGGCGACCACGGCCGCCGAACCCACGAACTCCAGCAGGTCCTGGAAGGTGTCCAGCGGGGTCTGGGCTACCGCGCCCACCGCGTACGCCCACAGCTCCGTGAACGCCGACGGCATCATGAACAGCGCCAGGCCCACGGAGAACCCGGTCGCGACGGGGCGGCGCCGGGCGGCGAACAGCATCCCGGCCCCGCACAGCACCGTCAGGCAGGCCCACTGGTACGGGGCGGAGACGCCGAGGACCGCCCGTCCCGTGCCCTTGCCGACGAGCAGGTCGCCGAGCGTGCCGGGGCCGACCTGGAACGCCGTCACCGCGTTCCTGCCGATGTAGAAGACGTTCAGCACCGCGAGCAGCAGCCCCGAGGCGGTCGCCGTGACCTTCACCGGGCGGGTCCCGCCGCCGGACGCCGCCTCCGCGGCGGCGGCCTCGTACTCCATCCGCCGCGCCAGGAACAGCAGCGCGGCGAGGACGACGGCGAGCACCGCCGCGAGGACGGCGGTGCCGCCGACGGCCTTCACCGAAGGGCCTTCCAGGGTGCCGAACCAGGGGTCGGAGGGGGAGTCGAGGAGGACGTACCAGATCGCGGGCAGGCGGAAACCGAGCGTCGCCGCGCACGCGGCGAGAAGCAGCCCGCCGGCGCCACGGGTCCGGTGGAGCGCCGCCAGGCCGGCCGCTAGTTGCAGTGCCGCCAGCCCCAGGTCCAGGGAGGTCGTCGCCGCCAGGCCGGGTGCGTCACCGGTCGTCCACGCCGACCACGCGCCGGGCAGACCGCGAGCGGCGATGTCGTACAGGAGCCAGGACGCCGTCTGGACGAACAGCGCGAGGCTGAGCACGGCCAGGGCGACGCGCACCCGGTGGATCGACACAGCCGGATTCATCGCGTGCTGTCCCCTTCGACGTCAACCTGAACCAGGCGCTGATGCAAGCATTCTGAGGGATCCTCAGGCAAGTTCCGGTCGTGATTCCGTCGAATTGGCGCTCTCTTTCCATCCCGGGCACGGAATTTCCATCCCGGGAGGGCGGGTGCCCGGTTCCCGTGTGTTCCTTCGGCCGCGGAATCGCCGTCGGGCCGGACCGGCGGTGATGGAATCCGGGCGCCGCCCTTCTCGTACGGGACCTGGCACGGCCGTACTATTCGGGGGGCGTCGCATGGGCCATGATGTCGTGGGCCGCGCCGCGCCGCGCCGTGCCTTGCGTCGCCCCGATCGGGCCGCGGGCGCGGGCACGTGCGTCTCGGGCGCGGCGATCGCGGCCGTGGACGGACCCGGTGGGCAACGAGGCCCGGCTGATTCGTCGACCGCGATGGAACGTGGCATTTCATTCGGGATTCCGATGACCGACCGCGGGTGGTCCGCGCATTACCGATCCGGAATCGGATAACGTTGTCATCCGGGTGGCGGCCTCGGCGCGGACACCCGGTCGAGAGGGCGCAGGTGAAAGATCAGCGATTGGCGGGTGCGGTGGACTGCGCGCAGCATCGCGAGGGTTCCATAGATTACCGGGCCGACATGAGCTTGACGGCCGAGCAGGCCCAGGCCTCCGAACGGCATTTCCTGGACTGGGAGCGCGGCCCGTTCTCGCACCTCATTCGCCTTTCCGTCCCGCATTTCGCCGTCACCCGCGGTTTCCGCTTCGTCGCGAGCGGCCACCTCATCGACGGACTGCTCTCCGCCCAGGTCTACTGCGATTCACTGACCGGGGTGTCGGGGAACAACCTCGACCGCGACCCGATCGTCGCCGACCTGGTGACCTCGGGCTGGATCGAGTTCCAGGACGGGAAGACGAGGCATTCCGTCGGGCCCGGGCAGATATGCATCCGCGACACGAAGGCCTCCTGGGAGTTCTCGTGCGCGCCGGCGACGACCGCGCACGTCATATCCGTCCCCCGGGACCTCGTGATCCCCCGGATCGGGTCGCCCAGGGCGCTGGGCCAGGCGTACGTGTCGCACGCCGAGGTTCCCGAGGTCCGCTTCTTCCTCAACTTCCTGGAGGCGGTCAGGAGGAGCAGCGGCGAGCTGGAGAGGTCGGCGGCCGCGCGGAAGATGGCCCGTGACGCCTGTGCGACGTTGTTCTCCCGCATCATCTCCGAACGGCCGGGTTCGGGGCTGGGTGACCATCCGCAGGCCGTCGTGGCCGCCGCCAGGAACGTCATAGAGCGGAACCTCGAAAGCGGCGACCTGTCGCCCCCGATGGTCGCCCGCAGCGTCGGGGTGTCCCTGCGGACGCTGCACCGGTGCTTCTCGGCGTCGAACGACTCCGTCATGTCGTTCGCCCGGCGGCGCCGTCTGCAGCAGGCGCACGACGAGCTGGTGGCCCGCGGCAGCACGGCCGGAATGTCCGAGGTCGCGGCACGCTGGCACTTCTCGGACGCCAGCCACTTCATCAGGCACTTCAAATCCGTGTACGGGGCCACGCCGGCCGCCTATCTCAAGAACCAAAGGAAGGTCGGTTCCCCATGACCGATGCGCAAAACCCGCTGGGGCGGATCGCGACCGCCTACGCCGATCTCGTGGAAGGCCTGGCGACGGTCGCCACCGGACGTACCCGAAGGGGCCGGGGCGGCGCCGTGCTGGCCGTGTCCGGGGCGCCGGTCGCCTCGCTGAACGGCGTGTTCAGCCCCAGCCCCGAACCACTCGCGGACGACATCGCCGCGCTGGCGGAGTCCGAGCCGTGGGAGGTCCCGTGGAGCATCCAGGTCCGCGGGGTACCGGGACGCAGTGTCACGGACGAGGCGGCACGGCACGGTCTGACCCGCCTCGACCGCAGTCCGCTCATGGTCAGGCACCCCGACCGGGGGATGCCGGCCGAACCGGCCGACGACTCGCTGAAGGTGCGCCCGGTGAGCCCTGCCGAACTCGGCCTGTACGCGGCGGTCATGGCGGAGGGCTTCCAGGTGCCGCAGGAGGTGTTCGGGCTGTTCGCCGATCCGGCCATGGGCGGCCTGGAGGGGGTCACGTTCTACGTGGCGGAGGTGGAGGGCGTTCCGGTCGGGACGGGCATGACTGCGGTGCGCGGCGACCTCAACGGCATCTTCAACGTCTCCACGCTCCCCGGTCACCGGCGGCGCGGCCACGGGAGGGCGGTCACCATGGAGCTGGTGCGTGCGGGGCATGCCGCGGGCGCCCCCACGGCGTACCTCTACGCGAGCGCGATGGGCGAGCCCGTGTACGCGTCGGCCGGCTTCCGCACCGAGGAGTACCTGTCGGTGTTCTCGGCCCCTGCGCAGGAGTGACGGGCGGCGTCGTTCGCGCAGCCCTGTGAGGGGCGGGAACGAAAGCCCGGCGGCCGTGAAGGGACGACCGGCCGGACCCGCGGGGGCGGGCCCGGCCGCCCGCCGTCAGGCCTGCGCTGGGGCGTCCCGCCCGCGCCGCGGTCGCAGTATCACCAGCGCGAGCACGAAGGCCACCGCCAGGAGGACCGCGCCGGTGCCGAAGGCGAGGCGGAAGCCGCCCGTGAGGGCGGCCGCCGCGTCGTGCCCGTCGGCGACGAGGGTGCGGGTGCGGGAGCCGGCGAGGGTGGACAGGACGGCAACGCCGAGGGCGCCGCCCACCTGCTGGGTGGTGGTGAACAGGCCCGAGGCGACGCCCGCGTCCTCCGGGCCCGCGCCGGACATGCCGAGCACCGTCAGAGCCGAGACGGCGAGGCCGAAGCCGGACGCCAGCAGCATCGTGGGCAGCAGGTCGGCGGCGTAGCCGGCGTGCACCGGCAGCCGGGTGAGCAGGCCGAGCGCGGCCACCAGCAGGGCGAGCCCGCAGAGCAGGACGCGTCGCTCGCCGAAGCGCGCGCCCAGCCGGGCGGAGAGCAGCAGTGAGACGGTGCCGATGCTCAGCGCGGCGGGCAGCATCGCCAGTCCCGTCGCGGCGGCACCGTAGCCCCGGACGTTCTGCAGGTAGAGCGCCATCAGGATCTGGAAGCCGAAGAGGGCCGAGACCATCAGCATCTGGACGAGGTTGGCCCCGGAGACCTCGCGTGAGCGGAACATGCGCAGTGGCAGCAGTGGGGACGCCGCGGTCGCCTGGCGCAGCACGAACGCCGCGAGGAGCGCGAGGGTCAGGGCCGCGAGGAGGACGGTGCGCGTAGAGGCCCAGCCCTGGCCGCCTGTCTGGACGATCGCGTAGACCCCGGTCATCAGGCCGGTGGTGACCAGGAGCGCGCCGAGGGCGTCGGCGCCCCGGGCCGGGGGACGCGCCGGGTCGGGCTCCAGCACGCGCACGGCCAGCAGCACGGCCGCCAGCCCGATGGGCAGGTTGATGAAGAAGATCCAGTGCCAGCTGACGGCCTGGCTGAGGATTCCGCCGAGCACCTGGCCGATCGAGGCCCCGGCGGCGCCGACGAAGCTGAACGCACCGATGGCCCGGCCGCGTTCGCGGGGTTCGGGGAAGAGCGTGACCAGCAGGCCGAGACTGACGGCGGAGGTCATCGCGCCGCCGATGCCCTGGAGGAAGCGGGCGCCGATGAGCACGGCCTGGCCGGTGGCGACGCCGCAGAGGAGCGAGGCACCGGTGAAGACGGCCAGCCCTGCGACGAACATCCGCTTGCGCCCGAGAAGGTCGCCGAGTCGTCCGGACAGCAGGAGCAGCCCGCCGAAGGCGATCATGTACGCGTTGACGGTCCAGGTCAGGTCGGCCGGGGAGAAGCGCAGGTCGCGCTGGATGGCGGGGAGCGCCACGGTGACGATGCTGCCGTCCAGGATGATCATCAGCATTCCGGCGCACAGGACGGCGAGAGCCGGCCCGCGGGAGCGGCGGGCCGGGGTGGCCGGCATGGGCGCGGCCGTCGATGAGAGCTGCGGGTGCTGAAGGTGCCGCGGGCGTAAGGACATGGCGTCGTCTCCTGGTCGTCGGGGAGCCAGGTAAGACGCTAGCAGATGGTTTTGTTGAGGACTATTTGTTTCGGCCCTTCTTTTCGGTGTCCGGTGAGGACGGCCGAGCCGTGTACGCGGGCAGGGCGCCGGTGCCGGTGGCGAGGCCCTCGACGAGCGGGCGCGGTTCCGAGGAGTTCCTGTCGTGATCGATTTGTCTCCCGTTCAGGCGAGTTGGCACTTCGATAGAGCGGAAGGCCCGTCGGCGGGCCATAGGATGGCGCGGTGCTGGTGAAGTGGATTCGCTGCGGAATCGTCGATCGCGCCGGATTCGAGCGTGGGCAGCGGAAATGGGCCAACGGGCTCATGGGGGAGCCCGGGTTCCGGGGGCAGGGCGGCGGCTGGAGCCGCAGCCAGCCGGGTGTCGCGCACCTCTTCGCGTTCTGGGAGGACCGCGACTACTACGACGCCTTCATGGCCGGCCCCCATGACCGCCTCGCGGCCGCCCAGGCCGGAACCTACGAGAGCCTCGGCGTCAAGCTCTTCGAGCACCGCCTCGACGTCAAGGTCGGCTTCCGGCCCCGCTTCGCCGACAGCGACCTGCTGCGCCTGGCGCACTGCAAGGTGCGGCCGGACCGCGTCGAGCACTTCGTGCTGATGCAGGAGAAGGTGTGGAACCCGGCCATGGCCGGCTCCCCGGGCATGCTGCGCGGGGTCTTCGCGCAGGGACCCGAGTCCGACTTCCTGGTGCTGTCGATATGGGACTCGGCCTCCGAGCACGCCAAGTACCGGGACGGTTCCATCCTGCGGCTGTCCGAACGGGCCGAGCTCGACGCCGACGTGCTCACCGTCGCCGGTGACGTCGTCGACCTGGAGCAGTCCTGGTCGATATGACGGCACGGTGACCGGGGACGCGCCCGGTAGCCGTCCGGCGCATCAGCCCGACGCGCCCTGTGCGGGGCGGGTGATCACCGAGAAGTACGCGCCGTGCGGATCGTCGAGGACGGCGACCCGTCCGACGTGCTCGAGGTCGAACGGCGGCACGGAGACGCTCCCCCCGAGCTCGGTGGCCCGCGCGGCGGCCGCGTCGGTGTCGGCGACGGAGAAGTAGTGCATCCAGTGCTGGGGTATCTCCTGCGGCCAGGCGTCGTTCATCAGCAGGATGCCGCCGAACCTCCGGCCCGTGCCCTCCACCTCGAGCTCGGTGTAGGAGCTGTCCCCGGCGAACGGGTGGGTCTCGCCCGTCCAGCCGAAGACGTTCCGGTAGAAGGCGCGGGAGCCGTCCACGTCCCGGGTGTTGAGTTCGATCCAGCACAGCGCGCCCGGCTCGTCGAGCAGGCCCGCGCCGCCGAACCGGCCCGGCTGCCACGCGGCGAACTCCGCCCCGTGCGGGTCCGTGAACTGAGCGAAGCTGCCCTGGTCGAAGACGGCCATCGGCGGCACGGACACCGAGCCGCCCGCCGCCTCGACCGCCTTGGCGGTGTCCGCCACGTCGCTCGTGGCCATGTAGGTGATCCACCGGGGCCGGTCCCCCTCGGCCATCACCGGGCCGACGGCCGCCACCTGCTCGCCGCGCAGGCTGAAGAAGGTGTACCCGCCGGCCTCCGGCGGGCCCGCCTCGGAGTCCCAGCCGAACAGACCGCCGTAGAACGCGCGCGAGGCCTCGATGTCGGGACTGCTGAGATCGGTCCAGCAGGGTGTGCCGGGGACGAACGACGTGGTCTTCATGGCGGCCTCCAACCGTGGCGCGCGAAGGCGCCCCCCTCTTCATGCTGAGTCTGAGGTGCGCCACTGACAATCGGAGCGGGGGACGCCCGGCCTGTGGACGCGGCGGGCGCCCGCCGCGACCTCGCTCGCGCGCACGAATTACAGTGAGGCCATGGCCCGACCGCGTCGCATAGTGCTCATCAGGCACGGAGAGTCACAGGGCAATGCCGACGATACGATCTACGAGCGGGTGCCCGACCACGCGCTGACCCTCACGGGCAGGGGCGAGGAGCAGGCCCGCGCGGCCGGCCGGGAGCTGCGGGAGCTGTTCGGCGAAGAGCGGGTGCAGGCCTTCGTCTCGCCATATCGCCGGACGCATCAGACCTTCCACCTGCTCGGCCTGGAGCCCTGCCGTACCCGGGCCAAGGAGGAGCCCCGGCTGCGCGAGCAGGACTGGGGGAACTACCAGGACGCCGAGGACGTGCAGCGGCAGCGCAAGGCCAGGGACGCCTACGGCCACTTCTTCTACCGCTTCGCCCAGGGCGAGTCCGGGGCGGACGTCTACGACCGCGTCGGGTCCTTCCTGGAGACGCTCTACCGCGCCTTCGACAAGCCCGAGTTCCCGCCGAACGTGCTGCTGGTCACGCACGGGCTCACCATGCGGCTGTTCTGCATGCGGTGGTTCCACTGGACCGTCGACGAGTTCGAGTGCCTGTCGAACCCCGACAACGGCGAGACGCGGATGCTGCTCGCGGAGCCCGACGGCCGGTACCGGCTCGACCGGCCCTTCTCCCGCTGGCGGACCACCGACTCCGACCTGGCGCGATATCACGGGTGAGATTGCGCACAGGACGATTGACCCGGGTGGCACCGGATGTCAGAGTTCTCCCGCCATGACCGCTGACCCGCATGACCTTCCACGCCGCCGCGCACTGTCCAGCCTGCGCGGTCTCGCCCTGGGCGACGCCCTCGGCTCCCAGTTCTTCGTGCCGGCGCACTACCCGGCACTGCAGGGCCGCGCGCTGCCACCGGGAACCTGGCAGTGGACGGACGACACCGAGATGGCGTGCTCGGTCGTCGCGATCCTGGACTCGCACGGCTCGATCGACCAGGACGCCCTGGCCGCCTCCTTCGCGGCGCACCACGACTTCGACCGCGGTTACGGCCCCGGCGTCAACCGCATGCTGCGGCTGATCCGGCAGGAGGGCGCCGACTGGCGCACCCTCGCGGCCGAGATGTTCAACGGCCAGGGCTCGTGGGGCAACGGCGCCGCGATGCGCGTGGCGCCCCTGGGCGCCTGGTACGCGGGCGAGCCGGAGAAGGCGGCCGAGCAGGCCGAGCTGTCGGCGTACACCACCCACCAGCATCGCGAGGCCGTCGTCGGCGCGATGGCCGTCGCGGCCGCCGCCGCGCTCGCCGCGGACCCGGCGGGCCCCGGTGACCCGGCGGACCTCGTCACCCGCGTCGTGGCGCTGCTGCCGCGCAGCGCCGTGCACGCCGGGCTGCGCCGCGCCGTGGACATGCTCGACTACGACGACGTCGCCACCGTCGCGGCCGTGCTCGGCAACGGCCGGCGCACCAGCGCCCACGACACCGTCCCCTTCGCCCTGTGGTCGGCCGCCAGGGGCCTCGGCGACTATGAGGGCGCCTTCTGGACCACCGCCCGCGCGGGCGGCGACGTGGACACCACCTGCGCCATCGTCGGCGGAATCATCGCCGCCGGGGCCGGCGGCGAGCCTCCGCGCGCGTGGCAGGAGCGCTGCGAGCCGCTGCCGGAGTGGCTGCCCGGCCGCTGAGCCGCGCCCGTCGCCCCCGCCCGTGGGCTCGGCAACCCTCTCCATTGTCACGGCCCTGTCACAGACTGGGCCGGCGGGCCCGCCTCGCGTTCGCCGGGACGGCCGGCGCGCCTAGCCTGTCGGCCACGCCGTCCGGCTGATCTTCGCCGGACGCGCAGTCGAGTACCGGTCCCGCGCGCAGCCCCGGCCGCCGCACGACCGGCGGGGAGGGGTTCTCATGTCCGACACGCCGTCCGACGCCGCACCGGCGGCGCAGGCGCCCGCGCAGGCACATTCGCAGGCGCATCCGCAGGCGCCGCCGCGGAAGCACGGTCCACCCGTCCACCCGGCAGCGCCCTACACGCGTCAATGGACGCCCCCGCCGCCGCCTCCACCGCCGGCGTGGGTGACCGCGAGCCGGCCGCGGACCCCGCGCACCGTGCGGCCCGCCGTGCTCTGGACGGCGCTGCTCACCGGTGTGCTGACCGCGGCCCTGCTCCGCGGCGGCCTGGGGATCAACCTGCTGCTGGTCACCGTTCCGGCCGCCGTCGCGGCCGCCGTCGCCGCCCTCGACCACGGCCGGCGGCTCCGGCCCTGGTCCGCGGTCTGGGCGGTGGCCGGTCTGACGCTGCTGCTGATCCCGGCCCTGAGGGACGCGTGGTGGCCGTCGTTCCTGGCCGTCGTCGCGGCCGCCTTCCTGGGCTCGCTGGCCCTGCACGGCGGCCGCCGCTGGCCGGGCGTCCTGCTCGGTGGCGCGGGACTGTGGTTCGCTCCGGTGCCCGCGATCGGCTGGGCGCTGCGCGGGCTGCGCGAGCGGGCAGGCCGCGACCGCGGTCGGGTGCTGCCGATGCTGAAGACCGTCGGCGTGACCGTCGTGCTCCTGGTCGTCTTCGGCGCGCTTTTCGCAGGGGCCGACGCGGCGTTCGCGGATCTGCTGGCCGACCTCATGCCCGACGTGACCGTCACCGACGCACCGCTGCGCGTCCTGCTCCTCGTCGTCGGCACGCTCTTCGCTCTCTGCGCGGCGTGGACCGCCGCGGCGCCGCGCCGCTGGGACCGGATCAAGGTCAAGCCGGGGCGCGCCCGGCGGCGCGCCGAGTGGGCGCTGCCGCTGGTCGTCCTCGCGGTCCTGTTCGCCGCCTTCAACGCCGTCCAGCTCGCCGTGCTGTTCGGCGGTTACGAGAAGGTGCTCGCCAAGACGGGGCTGACCTACGCGGAATACGCCCGGCAGGGCTTCTGGCAGTTGCTCGTCGTCACCCTGCTCACCGTGGTGGTGATCGGCCTCGCCCTGCGGTGGGCGCCGCGCGGCTCCGACCGGGACGTGCTGCTCGTGCGCTCCGTCCTGGGCGCGATCTGCGTGCTGACCCTGGTCGTGGTCGCCTCCGCGCTGCGCCGCATGGACCTGTACGTCGACGCCTACGGGCTGACGCGGCTGCGGATCTCGGTGGCGGGGGTGGAGCTGTGGCTCGGGCTGCTGATCGTCCTCATCATGGCGGCCGGGGTGTTCGGCGCGCGCCGGCTGCCGCGCGCGGTGGTGGTGAGCGCGGCGGCGTCCGTCCTCGCCTTCGGGCTGGTCTCGCCCGACTCGCTCATCGCCGGCCAGCA
Source organism: Streptomyces sp. PA03-3a (assembly GCF_033792735.1). Lineage (NCBI taxonomy): Bacteria > Bacillati > Actinomycetota > Actinomycetes > Kitasatosporales > Streptomycetaceae > Streptomyces > Streptomyces sp. PA03-3a. Next base: position 384,138 of record NZ_JARAVM010000002.1, on the reverse strand, counting down.
GGTGAGCCGCTTCGGCAGCACCGGCAAGATCGACCTGGCGTATCTGCGGAACCTCTCCGCGGACGCCGTCCCGGAGCTGGACGAACTGCCGGAGCCGCAGCGCTCCTGCGCCCTGGAGAAGATCGTGGAGCACCTCTACGAGGACGGCACCGAGGCCTGGTACACCACCAGCCTGGGCGAGGTCCGGGCGAGGGCCCTGCTCGACGACCGTCCGCCGCGGACCGGCAACCGGCCGTGTGACGCGGCGGGGCTGGGGGGCTTCTACGACGAGTGGCGCGACCCCGTCTTCCCGTGACACGCGCGCCGTGTGCCGCCGTCCCGGCCTCCCCTCGGGCCGGGCGGCGGCGCCGGCGTCAGGCCGCGGGCGTGCCCGCGTTGCCGCTGAGCGCCTCCAGGTCGCTCTTGCGGACCCGGATCACGAACAACGCCGTGACCAGCGCCAGCGCGACCAGCCCCACGGCCGCGTAGAAGGCGGTCGAGATGCCGTGCGCCAGGACCTCGTGGCCCCACGGCGGCGGCAGTTCGTGGGTCTGCCGGAAGGCGGCCTGCTGCTCCGGCGTGGAGTGCGCGAGGAAGTCCGGGAGCAGACCGGTGGCCTTGTCGCGGCTCGCGGTGCCGAACACCGTCACCAGGATGGACAGTCCGAGCGAGCCGCCCACCTGCTGCATCGCGTTGAGCAGCCCGGACGCGGCCCCGGCCTCGTGCTGGGCGACGCCGGAGACGGCCGTCAGGGTCAGCGTGACGAAGTTCAGGCCCATGCCGAAGCCGAAGAGCAGCATCGGGCCGAGGACCCCGCCCACGTAGCTGCTGCCGGGGTCGACCTGGGTCAGCCACGCCATCCCGGAACCGGTCAGCGCGGAGCCGGCGACGAGGAACGGCTTCGGTCCGAGCACCGGCAGGAAGCGGGTCGACAGCCCGGCGCCGGTGACGATCGCCGCGGTGACCGGCAGGAAGGCGAAGCCCGCCGCGATGGGGCTGTAACCCAGCACGTTCTGAACGAAGATGACGATAAAGAAGAACATGCCGAACATGGCCGCGGCCAGGCTCAGCATCATCACATAGGTGCCCGAGCGGTTGCGGTCGGCGAACATCCGCAGCGGGGTGATCGGCTCCCGGGCCCGCCGCTCGATGACCACGAAGGCGCCGAGCAGCACGACGGCGGCGGCGAACGAGGGCAGGGTCAGCGCGTCCCGCCACCCGGAGTGGGCGGCGCGGATGAAGCCGTAGACGAGCGAGGCCATGCCGAGCGTCGAGGTGACGGCTCCGGCGATGTCGAACCGCCCCGGGTGCCGCTCCGACTCGCTGATGAAGCGGGGCGCCAGGAAGGCGATCAGCAGGCCGATGGGCACGTTGACGAAGAACACCCAGCGCCAGTCGAGCCAGTCGGTGAGCATGCCGCCCGCCAGCAGCCCCACGGCGCCGCCGCCCGCGGACACCGCGGCGAACACACCGAAGGCCCGGTTGCGTGCCGGGCCCTCGGGGAAGTTGGTGGTGATGAGTGCCAGCGAGGTCGGCGAGGCTATCGCGCCCCCGACGCCTTGCAGGGAGCGCGCGGCGAGCAGTTGCCACGGCTCCTGGGCGAAGCCCCCCAGCAGCGAGGCGAGGGAGAACAGCAGGATGCCGAAGACGAACACCCTGCGCCGTCCCAGGATGTCGCCCGCGCGCCCGCCGAGCAGCAGCAGGCCGCCGAAGGTGAGCGTGTAGGCGTTGAGCACCCAGGACAGGTCGGTGGTGGAGAAGGAGAGCGCGTCCTGGATGTGCGGGAGCGCGATGTTCACAATGGTGGCGTCCAGCACGACCATGAGCTGGCAGGCCGCGATCACCGCGAGTGCGATGCCGGGCCTGCCGTCGCGTCGCGCGGCTCCGGGCTTTCGTGGTGAGGTGAGTTGTCCGGTCGTCACGAGGTCCCCCAGTCGGTGACTTAGTGAACGATGGCGTTCACTGTGTACGACAGTAGGGTGATGGTTGTAGTGAACGCAAGCGTTCACTAGAGAGTGAATGAGAAGGTGGCATGGCCATGTCGCAGGGAGCGGGGACCCGTCGTCGCGGGCCCGTTCTGGAGCGGGCGATCCTCGGGGCCGCCCTGGAGCAGCTGAGCACGGTGGGCTGGCGAGGGCTGACCATGGAGGGCGTCGCCGCCGGTGCCCAGACCGGCAAGGCCGCCGTCTACCGCCGCTGGCCGTCCAAGCAGGCTCTGGTCGCGGACGCCCTGCAGACGGCCTTCCCCGAGGTCCCCGACGTCCCGGACCTGGGCGGGCTGCGGGAGGACCTGGTCTTCCTCGTACTGCGGATGCGCGAGGCGATGTACTCGCGCGGGGGGCTCGCCCTGCGCTCGGTGATCGACGAGTGCGACCAGGAGGCCGCCCACTGCTTCGTGCGGCTGATCATGGAGGGGGTCGTCGAGCCCACCAAGCAGCGCATCCTGGACGTGGTCCGGCGCGGCATCGGACGCGGCGAGGTGCGGCCCGACGCCACCGGCGACATCGTCGCCGACGTCGTGCCCGCGCTGATGATGTACCGGTCGAAGATCGGCGGCCGGGAGATCACCGAGGAGGACCTCATCGAGGTCGTCGACCAGGTGATGCTGCCCCTGCTGCGCCCCTGACGCGGCCGCCGGGACCGGCCCCCGGCCGTCACCGGCGCCGCCCCCCACCGGCTTCCCGGCCCTGCTCCGAGGCGGCCCAACGCGGGAGCGTAGGCTAAGCCCTGCCATGGTCCACGAACCCCCAACCCACACCGTCGAACGCTCGCTGCGCGCGACCCTCGGCGCCAAGGTCATCGCGGGTGTCGATGAGGTCGGACGGGGCGCCTGGGCCGGGCCCGTCACAGTGTGCGCCGCCGTCACCGGCCTGCGACGGCCCCCCGACGGGCTCACCGACTCCAAACTGCTCACCGTCAAGCGCCGCAACGAACTCGCCGCCGTGCTCAGCGGATGGGTGAACTCCTTCGCGCTCGGCCACGCCTCCCCGGAGGAGATCGACGAGCTCGGGATGACCGCCGCGCTGCGGCTGGCCGCCACACGCGCCCTGGACGTCCTGCCCGTGCGGCCCGACGCGGTGATACTCGACGGCAAGCACGACTACCTCGGGGGTCCCTGGCGCGTGCGCACGGTCATCAAGGGCGACCGCTCCTGCGTGGCAGTGGCGGCCGCCTCCGTGATCGCCAAGGTCCGGCGGGACGCGATGATGGCGGAACTGGGCGTGGACTATGCTCCGTTCGGCTTCGAGGCCAATGCCGGGTACCCTTCGCCGGTGCACCGGGCGGCACTGGAGGAGCTGGGGCCCACCCCCCTCCACCGGCTGTCCTGGGCATATCTCGATACGCTGCCGCGTTGGCAGCACTTGAAGAAGGTCCGGGAGACCGTGGAGGCGGGGGAGACGGGTGAGCAACTCGGGTTCGATTTCTGAGCCGAGTTGTGACCTACCCGCCGCTGCGTTGTTCCGGCGCATTTGATAGACATCAGCACATGCCTCTCACCCCCGAGGAGCCTCAGATTCACGAGAGTGTCCCGGGTCCCCGCGTAGCCCCGGCCGCCGGCCGGCCCGCGCCGACCCCCCGCCCCGTACCGGGCTCCGGCCCCCGCCCCGCGCCTCCGCGTCCCGCGCCGCCGCGTGGCGCTCCGGCGGCGAACGCCCGTCCCGGCCGTCCTGGTCCGGCCCGCGGGTCCGTCGTACCCCCGCAGCAGCGTTCGCCGCGGGACTCCGAGGCCGCGGCCTCCGTCTCCGCCGACCCGTCGGCGCAGATCCAGCTCATCCCCGCTTCGGTGGACGGCGCCCTGGACGCCGCCGACGAGGCCGTCGACCTGCTGCTGGACAGCGGGCGCGCTCCCGGTGAGGTCCTGGTGCTCACCACCGGCGAGCAGCACCCCTGGGCGGCGCACGAGCTGAGCTTCGGCGAGGCGTCCTACTGGGCCCAGCACGACGCCGGCGACGACGTGTTCTACGCCGCCCACGACGCCGACCGCGCCACGGGCCGGCCCGTCGTGGTCGTGGCCGTCAACGGCGGCTCCGACGAGACCGTGGCGCGTGTCCTGCCCTCCGCGATGGCGAAGGCCGGGAAGCTGCTGGTCCTCTGCGGCGACCAGCAGCGGATCAACGCGCTGCTCGGCGTCAACGCCTGATCAACGCGCCGCCGCGCGGCGCAGGGGCGGCGTCCCGCTGGGACGCAGGCTCGCTGCGCCGCGGCTCGTGGCCGCCGACCAGGAGGTGGCGTTCGGGGTACGTCCGGTACGGTCCTCGCCCTGCACCCGCCAGCCCTCGTCGGTCACGGTGATGTACGACCCGGGGCGCAGCCCGTACAGCGAGCAGGCGTCCCGCAGCCCCCACATCCAGGCCCCGTCCACCTCGGTCCAGCCCGCTCCGCCGTCCCGGCAGACGAGCAGGACCGCGGTGCGCACCGGTCTGCGCCGCCGAAGGTCGTCCGCCGTGATCCGGCGCAGGTGGGCGAGGATGGCGTTGCGCCGCTCCCAGCCGTCGACGACGTGGGGACGCTGCGCGAACGACGCGCTGGCCGTCAGCCGTTCGTCGGGGGAGTAGACCGCGACCACGGCGGTGCCGGGCGCCGGAAGGTGCCGCGTGTGGAGGTCGGTGACCACCTCGCGCGGGTTGATCAGCAGGGGGATGCCCGCGGCGGTCCATTCGGCAGGCTCGAGGGTGCGATGGCGTCCGGCGCGGCGGGAGGCATTCACGGATGCGGTTTCCGGAGCGAAGCCGATGGCCACGGTCCTCCCTTCGGGTATGCGTCCGCGACCGGGCGTGCGAGGGCATGCCGGTCGTGGGGCTCCAAGAGCCGATGCGGGGATCCAGACTCAATTGTTCCTGTCGCACACGCGGGCGGCAACGGTCATTTTGCCGACCTGTCTGTTATCTGGCCCTCCGCCGCTTAGATCCCTTCCCCGTCTCACATGGTGACTACGCGTCAGCCCTGCAACGCCAGGACCAGGGGAAACACTGCGGTAACCCCGGCACGGCGCAACAACCGCGCTGCTACGGCCACGGTCCACCCCGTCTCGGTGAAGTCGTCGACCAGCAGGACGGGTCCCTCGGCCGCGGCCAGGGCTTCGGAGAGGGCGGGTGGAAGGGCGAACGCCCCGTGCAGCGCCCGCAGTCGCTGTGCGCTGTTGCTGCGCGGGACCCGCGAGGGCTCCAGGTCACCGCTGTGCGCCACCTCCCCGAGCAGCGGCATGCGGCCGATCTCGGCGATGCGCGCGCCGAGTGACGCGATGAGCTGCGGCCGGGTGTGCGAGGCGATGGTGACGACGCCGGCCGGCCGCTGCGGGGCGTCGGGCTCGCCGCTCGCCCAGCCGCCCGGGCCCCTCGCCCAGTCGGCCAGCACCTGCACCACCGCCTGCGCCACGTCGTCCGGCACGGGCCCGTCCGCGGCGTTCTCCGCGAACAGCGGGCGGAGCCGGTTGCCCCAGCCGATGTCGGAGAGCCGTCCGAGGGCCCGTCCTGTCGCTGCCTGTTCGCCCGGCGGGATCTTCCCCTTCAGGTCGATGCCGATCGCGGGCAGGCCCGTCGGCCACATCCGGCGGGGCTCGACCTCGACCCCGGGGCGTCCGAGGGCGGCCCGCGCCGCCTCCAGGGCCTCGCGGGAGACCTCCGCGGTGAACCGGGCCCCGGCGCAGTTGTCGCAGCGGCCGCAGGGGGCGGCCTCCTCGTCGTCGAGCTGGCGGCGCAGGTACTCCATGCGGCACATCGAGGTCGTGGCGTACTCGCGCATCGCCTGCTGCTCGGCCTTGCGCTGCCGGTCCACCCACGCGTACCGCTCGGTGTCGTATGTCCAGGGCCGGCCCGTCGCCGTCCAGCCGCCCCGCACCCGGTGCACCGCGCCGTCCACGTCGAGGACCTTGAGCATGGTCTCCAACCGGTTGCGGCGCAGGTCCACCCGGGTTTCGAGCGCGGGGACCGACATCGGGCCCTCGGCGGCGGCCAGGGTCTCCAGGGTGCGCCGCACCTGTTCCTCACGCGGGAAGGCGAGCGAGGCGAAGTAGCGCCAGATCGCCTCGTCCTCGGGCCCGGGGAGCAGCAGCACCTCCGCGTGGTCGACACCGCGTCCGGCGCGGCCCACCTGCTGGTAGTAGGCGATGGGGGAGGAGGGCGAGCCCAGGTGCACCACGAAGCCCAGGTCCGGCTTGTCGAAGCCCATGCCGAGCGCCGAGGTGGCGACCAGCGCCTTGACCTCGTTGTTCAGCAGTGCGGCTTCCGCGGCCCGGCGGTCGGCGTCCTCGGTGCGCCCCGAGTAGGCGGCGACCCGGTGCCCGCGCTGCCGAAGGAAGGCGGTGACCTCCTCCGCGGCCGCCACCGTCAGGGTGTAGACGATGCCCGAGCCTGGGAGGTCGCCGATGTGGTCGGCGAGCCAGGCGAGCCGGTGGGCGGCGTCGGGCATGCGCAGCACGCCGAGGGACAGGCTCTCGCGCTCCAGCGGCCCGCGCAGCACCAGGGCGCCCTCGTGGTCGCCGGTCCCCAGTTGCTCGGCGACGTCGGCCGTCACGCGCGCGTTGGCGGTGGCGGTCGTGGCCAGTACGGGAACGCCCGGGGTGAGATCGGCGAGCATCGTCCGCAACCGGCGGTAGTCGGGCCGGAAGTCGTGGCCCCAGTCGGAGATGCAGTGGGCCTCGTCGACGACGAGCAGACCCGTGGTGGCGGCGAGTTTGGGCAGCACCTGGTCCCGGAAGTCGGGGTTGTTGAGCCTCTCCGGGCTCACCAGCAGGACGTCCACCTCTCCTGAGGCGACCTCGGCCTGCACCGTGTCCCATTCCTCGGGGTTGGCCGAGTTGATGGTGCGGGCGCGGATGCCGGCGCGGTCGGCGGCGTCGATCTGGTTCCGCATCAGCGCCAGCAACGGGGAGACGATCACCGTGGGACCGCTGCCGCGCTCGCGGAGCAGCGCGGTGGCCACGAAGTACACGGCCGACTTGCCCCAGCCCGTGCGCTGGACCACCAGGGCCCGGCGGCCGTGTGCGACCAGCGCCTCGACGGCACGCCACTGGTCCTCGCGCAGGCGGGCGGTGCCCGTCGGGTCCCCGACGAGCCGGCTGAGGATCGTGTCGGCGGCTGTGCGCAGTGCGGTGGTCATGCCCCCATGCAACCCGATGGCACCGACACCGCGCCAACCGCGCGGAGGCGGCCTGTGGATAACTCACCCCAGGTAATTGCGATGATATGCGCGAGTTATCCACAGGTTTTGGAGGGGTCTGGTGGAGATCCGCGGCGTACGGGACCTTCGGATCATGACTCAGCACATCGAATCCCCCCGCCCCTCGGACGACCCCAAGGTCACGCTGCGCAGCCCCGCCGAACTCGCCGCCGCGCTCCCGTACCTGTGCGGCTTCCACCCCGACGACAGCATTCTCATGATCGCGCTGCACGGCGAGCGCGGCCGTTTCGGCGGCCGGGCCCGGCTCGGCATCCCACGGGACGCCGCGGAGTGGCCCGGCGCCGCACAGCAGTTGGCGGAGTGCCTGGTGAACGGAAGCGAGCAGCGCGGCGCACGGCCGGACGCGATCGTGCTCTTCCTCGTCCAGGAACCCGCCCCCGGAGAAGACCCCCACCAGGTCGCGGAACGCCTGCGCCCGCTGGCTCAGCGGCTGCGGATCGCCTGCGGCACGCTAGACGTCCCCGTCGTCGAGGCGCTGTGCGTCTCCTCCGGCCGCTGGTGGTCCTACTGCTGCCCGGATTCGGAGCGGTTCCCGCGCGAGGGCATCGGGATCACGCAGTCCGGCGATTCCGTGATGACCGCGGCGGCCGCCTACGCGGGCCTGCGGATCACCGGCTCCCTCAAGGAGACGGAGGAGCGCCTCACCCCGCCGCCGCCCGGCACACCGGCGTCCGCGGCCCGCGCGGACGCCCTGGACGCGGCGGCCGCCGCCCTTGTGCCGCGCATGCTGGAGCGGGACGACTCCGACGAGGTGCGGCGCACCACCCTGCGCCTGCTGCGTGAGGCGCTCGAGCGCTTCCGGGCCGCCACACCCGTGGGGGAGGGGCCGGAGGCCGACAGCGATGACGACGCGCTGCTGGACGACGACGAGGCCGCCTCGATGATCCTCGGGCTGCAGGACCGCGCCACCCGCGACGAGGCGGCCGAGTGGATGGACCCGCCGCACACCGACCCCGCGGTGCGCCTGTGGCGGGCGCTCGCCCGGCGCTGCGTCGAGCCGTACCACGAGCACGCCGCCGCGCCCCTGACGCTCGCCGGCTGGGTCGCCTGGTCCGCCGGGGACGAGGCGACGGCACGCGTTGCCTTCGGCCGCGCCCTGCACCTCGCCCCCGACTACACCTTCGCCCGGCTGCTCCACGCCGCCGTCAACAACGGTCTCTCGCCGGAGCCGCTCCGCCGCTACCTGCGGCGGCAGAGCGTCGCACGTGCCCGCAGGGCGGCGCTGTTCACAGCTCGCCGCGGGCCAGCCGGATCAGCCGGTCGAGGACCCGGCCGCCGCTCACCCGGAGTCCGTCGTGCTCGTACTCGTCGGTGACCCAGGTGCGCAGGCCCCGGACGGAACGTGCGGTGGCGAGCGAATCGGCCGTGTCCACGTACATGTCGTCGTGGTAGACGGCCGCCGCCACCGGCACCTCGTTCCGCGCCAACTGACCCGGGTCGTACAGGTCGGGCCACTCCTCGTGCTGCGCCAGGTGGTGCGCCGTCTCGCGCAGCGGCGCCAGGGCCGGGTCCAGGGCGAACATCCAGGGGTAGATCATCTCGCCGGTCAGCAGCACCGGCGCGTCGTCCGCCAGCGGCTTGTCGACGTCGAACTGCGGGAACTCGGCCCGTACCGACTCGGCGGCCCAGCCGGTGGCCCTCGGCGAGACCGAGCGCTGGCCGTAGATCGACTCGTGGAGCACCGCGTAGAGCGGGTTGCCCGCGAACGACAGATGCCCCTGGACCTCGGCGAGGAAGGAGTCGGACAGCTGGAGGCCGGATCCCCCGGTCACGAAGGCGTCCTCGAGCAGGTAGTGCAGTGTGTGCGAGCCGGTTCCCGTGCCCAGCAGCATCCCGGTGACCTGGAAGGCCTCCGCGGTCAGCAGGCCGCCGCCCGGGAGCCTGACCTCGCGCTCGCGCAGGTGCCGCACGACCGCGCGGACCGTCTCGACGTCCTCGGGGTAACGCGCGTAGTGCGCCGCCGTCTTCCGCTCCACGCGGGGGTAGGCGGCCCGGTAGACGTCCTCGGCGGTGCTGCGCAGGCCGGCGAGCCCGCCGGTCACGAAGGCCTCGCGGACGCCCTCGGGGGCGAAGGACAGGTAAGTGAGCGTGCAGAAGCCGCCGTAGCTCTGGCCGAGCAGGCTCCACTGTCCGTCCTCGCCGAGCAGTTCACGGCGGATGAGCTCGCAGTCGCGGACGATCGAGTCGGCCCGGAAGTGCTCCAGATACCGGGCCTGGGCCGAGGCGTCCCCGCGCAGCGGCAGGGTCTGGCGGTTCGCAGGGGTGGAACGGCCGGTGCCCCGCTGGTCGAGCAGCAGCACGCGGTAGTCGTCCAGCGCCCGGGTGAGCCAGCCGTCGCGGCCCAGCGGCCGCGGCGACCGGCCGCCCGGCCCGCCCTGCAGGAAGAGCAGCCAGGGCAGCGGATCTCGTTCCCGCCCGGCGGCCACGACCTCCCGTGCGTACACCTCGATCCGCTCACCGCCCGGGTCCGCGTGGTCGAGCGGCACCTGGAAGGTGTGGTCGGTGATGACGGTTCCCGGCTGGCGGTAGACGGCCATGGCTCTCTTTCCGGTGATTCGGACAGCTTCCCGATCAGGAACGGTAGATGGCGCGTGACCCCAGTGCCCACACGGCCGTTCTCGTGGGTAGTGGCGCCAGCGCCCGAGCGACCGATTCGACGTGGAGGTGGCATGAGCCCGCAGCCGGTCAACTGGCCGCCCCGGCAGGACCGGGGGCCGCAGCCGGTGCACGACGCCGTGATGTGCGTCGCGGCCCCGGCCCTCGCGGTCTCGCCGGAGCACGGACAACTGGACGGAAGCGGCCTCGGCGGCTTCTACCAGGGCGGCCGCCGGGTACTGGCCCGCTGCGAGCTGCGCATCGCGGGGGTGCCTCCGGTCCCTGTGCAGGGCGGGCTGGTCACGGCGGGCCGGGCGCGGTTCACCTCCGTCGCCCGGGCCCCCGGCGACACGGCACCCGATCCGGCCCTCACCGTCGAGAGGCTCCGGACCGCCGGGGGCACCGAGCGCATCACGGTCCACAACACCGGATCCCGCGCCCTGCGCATCCCGTTCGAGGTGGCCCTGGCGACCGACCTCGCCGAACTGCCGGCCATCGCGGCCGGATCCTCCGGGCCGGAGCTGCAGCCCAGCGTGTGCGACGCGGGGCTGCTGTGGTCGGCGGAGGGCCTGCGGGCCCGGGTCACCGCCGTGCCGGCACCCGAGAGCGCGCTGGCCTCCGCCGGGTTGCTCTGCTGGGAGCTGGCGCTGCCCGCCGGGGCAACGCGAACGATCGAGCTGCGCGCGACGCTGGAGCCCGCCGTGGCCGGCGTGAACGGAGGGTCCGCCCCGGCGGTCCCCGTGCCCTGGTCGGCCCCGGAGATCCGCGGCGGCGACGGCCGGGCGGAGGCGCTGCTGCGGGCCGCCCTCGACGATCTGCGGGCGCTGCTGCTGCGCGACCCGGAGCACCCCCTGGACGTCCATGTGGCGGCCGGCGCCCCGTGGCGGCTCGGCCCCGCCCCGGCGGATGCCCTGTGGGCGGCCCGCATGCTGCTGCCGCTGGGCACCCGCCTCGCGGCCGGCACGCTGCGGGCGTTCGCCCGGCGCCAGGACCCGGAGACCGGCGGCCTGCCGGGCCCACTGCGCCATGCCGGTCCGCATCTGCCGCCCACCTGCTCCGGAGTGGAGGCTGGGCTGCTCTTCGTCACGCTGCTCGCCGAGGCACGCCGGTGGGGGCTTCCGGAACGGGAGACCGAACCACTGCTGCCGACCGTCGAGCGCAGTCTGTGGTGGCTGCGGTCCGTCGCGGGCGAGGGCGGCTACGTCCCCGACCCCGCGCCGGGCGGTCCCCTGCGCTGCGACGTACAGGCCCACGCCCACCGGGCCATGATGCACGGCGCCGATCTGCTCCAGGCCCACGGACGCCCGGGCGCACAGGAGTGGCGGGACCGGGCCGAGGCGCTGCGCCGCAGGTTCCGGGAGGACTTCTGGCTGGACGACCCGGCCGGCGGGAGCCCGGCCGCCGCGCTGACCCCTGACGGCAGACCCGTGCCCCATCTGGGATCGGCCGCCGCCCACCTGCTCGACACCGGCCTGCTGGGCGGCTGCGAGTTCGCCCCCGGCCTGCTGGACAAGGTGCAGACGGAACAGCTCGCCCGTCTCCTCGCCGCCCCGGAGCTCGACTCGGGATGGGGGCTGCGAACCCTGTCCGCCAGGGCGCCCGGCTACAACCCCTTCGGCCACCGCGGTGGAGCGGTACGGGTCCACGAGACGGCCGTCGCGGTCGCGGGGCTGACGGCGGCCGGCCACGAGCGCGAGGCCGTGGCGCTGCTGCTCGGCGTGCTGGACGCGGCAGGTGCGTTCGGACACCGGCTGCCCGAGATGTACGCGGGGGAGCAGCGGGAAGACTCCCGCCGTCCCGCCCCGCACCCGACGGCGTCACGGCCCGCCGCGGTGGCCGCCGCGGGAGCCGTCCACATGCTGCTGGCCCTCGCCGGGATCCGCCCCGACGCCCCCGAACGCCTGGTGGCCGTGCGCCCGCCGGCCGCCTCTCCGCTCGGAGATCTCGACATCGCCGGGCTGCGGGTGGCTGAAGAGCCCTTCGCCCTGCGGATCGGCGCGTCCGGTACGGCGGTGATCGAGGAGGCGGCTCCCGGGCTCCAGCTCGGCGCCTGAAGCGGCGGGCGGCAGCGGCCGGCGGGTGGCGCCGTGACGTCGAACAACAGGCCGACAGCGCGTTGCGTCATCCCGTCAACCTGCTGTTTATCGTCAGGCAGACGACTATGATCGCGGGCATGGCGCCCTACGACCCGTCAGCTTTCCCGCCCTTCGCCGTCACTGTCGATCTCGTCGTGCTCACAGTGCGCAGCCACGCCCTGTGTGCCCTCGCGGTCCGCCGCGGTGAACCGCCCTACCAGGGCCGGTGGGCGCTGCCCGGCGGCTTCGTGCGCGGCGACGAGGACCTCTCAGGGGCGGCCGCCCGAGAACTCGAGGAGGAGACCGGACTGCGCGCGGGCAGCGGAGTCCACCTCGAGCAGCTGGCCACCTACGGCGACCCCAAGCGCGACCCGCGTATGCGGGTGGTGAGCGTCGCCCACCTCGTGCTCGCCCCGGACCTGCCCGCGCCCCGCGCCGGGGGCGACGCGCGCAGTGCCCGCTGGGCCCCGGTCGAGGAGCTGCTGCGCAACGGCGAGGAGGGCGCCCTCGCCTTCGACCACGCGCGCATCCTGGCCGACGGCGTGGAGCGTGCCCGTTCCAAGCTCGAGTACTCGGCGCTGGCCACGGCCTTCTGCCCGCCCGAGTTCACCGTCGGCGAGCTGCGCCGGGTCTACGAGGCGGTGTGGGGTGTCGCCCTGGACCCGCGCAACTTCCATCGCAAGGTGACGGGGACGGTCGGCTTCCTCGTCCCCACCGGTGGCACGACGACCCGTCAGGGAGGCCGTCCCGCACAGCTGTTCCGCGCGGGTGGTGCAACCATCCTGAATCCACCCATGTTGCGACCAGAGGTGTAAATTCTGGGCTAATTGCGCGTTATGGTGCAATGGTGATCCAGGCCATCGGATTGACCAGTGCGTCCCGGGGTGAAGAGCCCCCTTCCGTCGACGACCTCTCCTTCGACGCCCGCCCCGGCGAGATCACCGTCCTGCTCGGCGACGGCGGCGCAGGCAAGTCCACCGTTCTGAGGCTGATGCTCGAACTCGAACCGGGCCGCGGCATCACGCTCTTCGGCGGGCGTCCCCTGCACCGCCACACCCATCCCGCCGGCGCGGTGGGCGTGCTCCTCGGCGACGTCCCCGGCCATCCCTCCCGGACGGCGCGCGGTCACCTGCGCATGCTCGCCGCCGCGGCCGGGGCCCCGGCCGAACGCGCAGACCAGGTCCTGGAGATCGTGGGCCTGCGCGAGACGGCAGGACGCCGCCTGTCGACCTTCTCCCTCGGCATGGACCGCCGCCTGGGCGTCGCCGCGGCGCTGCTCGGGGACCCGCCCGCGCTGCTCCTGGACGACCCCGCCCAGGGGCTTTCCCCGCACGACACCGCGTGGTTGTACGGCCTGCTGAAGGCGTATGCGGCGCGCGGCGGCGCCGTCGTCGTCACCTGCGCCGACCCCAAGGCGGCGGGCCGGCTCGGTGATCGCGTCGTCACCCTGGACAAGGGCCGGCTCGTCGCCGACCAGTCCGCCCACGAGTTCGGCCGGCGCCGTCTGCGGCCGTACGTGGCCGTCCATTCCCCGCAGGCCGAACGCCTGGGTCTGCTGCTGACCGACGACGGGACGGAGATCACCCACGAGAGCGGCAGCCGCATCCGCGTGCACGGCGCGACCACCGCCCAGGTCGGTGAAGCCGCCTTCCGGAACGGCATCCTCCTGCACCGCCTCGCGGACGAGGTCGCCGACACCGGCGTCCCGGAGACCCCGCACGGCGAGCGGCCCACCGTGCCCCTGGCGGCCGAGCGCGCGGCCGTGCCGCCCGCCGGCCCCGCCCGGCCCGTCCGCTACGAACTGCGCCGCCTCACGGGCGTCCGCGGCCCCTGGCTGATCGCGTTCGTCTCCGTCCTGGTGTCGGGCCTGGCCACCCTGGTGCTGCTGCGCACCGGGCACCACGCCTTCTCCCTGCGCCTGCTGACCGGCTGGTCGCACTCCCTGCCCCTGCCGGCTGCCGCGTTGGGCGGCGCGCTCCTGGGCGCCCTCGCCTACGGCCAGGAGTTCCGCTACCCCGCGCTGGCCCCCGCGCAGGCACCCGTGCCCCGCCAACTGCGTCTGCTGCTCGTCAAGCTCGTCGTCAACGGGGCCGCGGCGGTGCTGATCGCCCTCCTGGGGGCGGCTCTCGGCCTCGTCGCGCTGCGCCTCGAACTCGGGCCGGGCGGCCTGCCCTCGCCGTTCGCGCTGGCCTCCACCACGGCGGCCTCGGCGGCCCTCGCGCTCGTCTGCTGCTGGGCCGGGGTGCTGGCGGCCGGGGTGTTCCGGACCACGGCGCTCGGTCTGGCCGGCGTCCTCGCGGTCCCGCTGCTGGTGGCCCCGGTGGTGCGGCGCGCGGCTTCGGCGCCGGCGATCGACGTGGCCCGGCTGGCGACCCAACCGGTCCGCTATTCCTTCGTTTTGTCGCTCTTCGCTCTGTTGTGTGCCTATCTGGCAACGGTCTTGCGCCGGAGAAACCCCATTTCCTTCCGATAAAGCGTCAATTATCAGGTGATGAGTGCTCACCCTTTCGTGTGCTTTTCAGGAAAGCCCTCAAGGCTTCCCGCGCCATCGCCGACAAATGATGCGTGAGTACCCTTGCGCACACCATGATGACCGCGGCCCGCCCCGCCGACCCGAGTCTCGGCGGCGGGGACATCGACCGCTATCCGTACGCCGACGCACCCGCCGGCCTCGACCGCCCGGGCGGCGCACCGTCCTGGGACGGCGGCGAAACCGACATGGGCCGGGTCGGCCGTCGCCCCGCCGGGAGCCGTGGCCGCGGGCTGCACGGCCAACTCGTCCAGCAACTCGGCCAGATGATCGTCTCCGGCGATCTCGGGGCCGACCGCCCGCTCGTCCCCGAGGAGATCGGCCAGCGTTTCGAGGTCTCCCGCACCGTCGTCCGCGAGTCGCTGCGGGTGCTGGAGGCCAAGGGCCTCGTCAGCGCCCGGCCCAACGTCGGCACCCGGGTCCGCCCGGTCAGCGACTGGAACCTGCTCGACCCCGACATCATCGAATGGCGGGCCTTCGGCCCGCAGCGCGACGACCAGCGTCGCGAGCTGTTCGAACTGCGCTGGACGATCGAGCCCCTCGCCGCCCGCCTCGCGGCGGGTCACGGCCGCGAGGACGTCCAGCAGCGGCTCATCGACATGACCGACATCATGACCCACGCCGTGGGCCAGGGTGACGGCCTCACCTTCTCCCGGGCGGACGCGGAGTTCCACGCCCTGCTGCTGCAGGTCGCGGGCAACCGGATGCTGGAGCACCTGTCCGGCATCGTCACCTCCGCCCTGCAGGTCTCCGGCGGCCCCGTCACCGGCTGCGAGCGCCCCGGTGAGCACTCGGTGGCCCTGCACACGCGGGTCGTCGAGGCGCTGGCCGCCTCCGACGGTGCCGAGGCGGAGACCGCGATGCGTCAGCTCCTCGCCGTCCACGCGGACACCGGCGGCTCGCCGGACCACGTCGTCCCCGCCCCGCGCGAGCACTGACCGGTCCCGCACGGCACGAGACGGCACCGACTTCCGCCGCCGGCCCACACCCTCCGGGCCCGGCGGCGGAGCCGTCCGCGATGTTTGGCGCACGCTCCCGACCGGGCATGGTCGAGGCGTGCACGGGGAGTGTCCCGCTATCGACGGTTTGGCGCCGAGCTGGGGTGTGACTCGGACCACGTACGGCCGGGCGTAACGCTCTCGGCGGCAGCGCGATGAGCTTAGAGGTGGCGGCCGTGCGAGGAATATCCGCGACGAACATGACGCTGAGTTGCCGAGCGGGTCCCACCGTAGTCGTTTTCCATCGTTCCGAGAGGTTGTTCGTGTCGGCCAGCACATCCCGTACGCTCCCGCCGGAGATCGCCGAGTCCGAGTCTCTGATGGCGCTCATCGAGCGGGGTAAGGCTCAGGGTCAGATCGCCGGCGACGACGTGCGCCGAGCCTTCGAAGCGGACCAGATCCCGGCAACCCAGTGGAAGAACGTTCTGCGCAGCCTCAACCAGGTCCTCGACGAGGAGGGTGTGACGCTGATGGTGAGTGCCGCCGAGGCGCCCAAGCGCACCCGTAAGAGCGTCGCAGCCAAGAGCCCGGCGAAGCGTACTGCCACCAAGACCGTCGCCACCAAGGCCGCCCCGGTCAAGAAGACCGTCGCCGCCAAGGCCACCGCGGCCCCCGCCCCCAGCGGGGCGGAGCCCGTGGCGGAGTCGGAGGACGAGGTCGTGGCACCCGCGAAGAAGGCCGTCGCCAAGAAGACTGCGGCGAAGAAGACCACCGCGACCGCCAAGAAGACCGCCGCCAAGAAGACCACCGCCACCAAGGGCAAGAAGGACGACGAACTCGCCGAGGGCGAGGAGCTCCTCGAGGACGCCGCCCCCGGCAAGGACGAGGACGTCCCCGCCGCCGAGACCGAGGCGGAGAGCTTTGTGCTGTCCGACGAGGACGAGGACGACGCGCCCGCGCAGCAGGTCGCCGCGGCCGGCGCCACCGCCGACCCGGTGAAGGACTACCTCAAGCAGATCGGCAAGGTCCCGCTGCTCAACGCCGAGCAGGAGGTGGAGCTCGCCAAGCGCATCGAGGCAGGTCTGTTCGCCGAGGACAAGCTGGCCCAGGCCGACAAGCTCGCCCCCAAGCTCAAGCGCGAGCTGGAGATCATCGCCGAGGACGGCCGCTGGGCCAAGAACCACCTCCTGGAGGCCAACCTCCGTCTGGTGGTCTCGCTGGCCAAGCGCTACACCGGCCGCGGCATGCTCTTCCTGGACCTGATCCAGGAGGGCAACCTCGGTCTGATCCGTGCCGTCGAGAAGTTCGACTACACCAAGGGCTTCAAGTTCTCGACGTACGCGACCTGGTGGATCCGCCAGGCGATCACCCGCGCGATGGCCGACCAGGCCCGCACCATCCGCATCCCGGTGCACATGGTCGAGGTCATCAACAAGCTGGCCCGCGTCCAGCGCCAGATGCTCCAGGACCTGGGCCGCGAGCCCACCCCGGAGGAGCTGGCCAAGGAACTCGACATGACCCCCGAGAAGGTCATCGAGGTCCAGAAGTACGGCCGCGAGCCCATCTCGCTGCACACCCCGCTCGGCGAGGACGGCGACAGCGAGTTCGGTGACCTCATCGAGGACTCCGAGGCGGTCGTGCCCGCCGACGCGGTCAGCTTCACGCTGCTGCAGGAGCAGCTGCACTCGGTGCTCGACACGCTCAGTGAGCGCGAGGCGGGCGTGGTCTCCATGCGCTTCGGCCTCACCGACGGCCAGCCGAAGACGCTGGACGAGATCGGCAAGGTGTACGGGGTCACCCGTGAGCGCATCCGCCAGATCGAGTCCAAGACCATGTCCAAGCTGCGTCACCCGTCGCGTTCCCAGGTGCTCCGCGACTACCTGGACTGATCGGCAGGACGCCCCGACGGGCCCGCGACCGCCACGGCGGCCGCGGGCCCGTCGGCGTTTCCGGACAGTTCTCCGGATGCGGCCCTGGTCCCGTCAGGTCACTGTGGGTGCTCAGGGCATTCCGGACGGTGAGGAGAATGCATGCGTTCCTCGACCCGCACGCTGATCGGCGGGCTCATAGCCGGGTCCGCGCTCGCGCTGTCGCTACCGGCTTCCGCCACCGCCGTCGCGGTGGAGTACGCCCCCGGCGCCCCGGGCGCCGACAACGGTGTCATAGGGGGCACGCCGGTCACCACGGAGCAGTACCCGTGGGCGGTGGTCCTGTCGAGCCGGTCCCGGTACGGAACGGGCCGCTCGGGGCAGTTCTGCGGTGGAGCGCTGGTCGGGCCGAACACCGTGGTCAGCGCGGCGCACTGCTTCAGTCCGACCGCACTGGGCGGGGACTGGAACCAGGTGCCCGACCTGCGCATCATCGCCGGGCGGACGGATCTCGCCGGCTCCGCCGGCAAGGAGGTGGCGGTTCGCAAGGTCTGGGTCAACCCCGCCTACGACCCCACGACGAACAGCGGCGACGTGGCCGTCGTCACGACCGCGGAGCCGTTTCCCGCGGGAAGCGCGATACGCATGGCGGCACCGGGGGACGTGAACTCCTACGAGGCGGGCACGCCGGCGCAGGTGTTCGGCTGGGGGGACACGGCGGGTCTGGGGACCTACTCGAACGTCCTGATGGCCGCGAACGTCTCGGTGCTCGCCGACTCGGTCTGTGAGCAGGCGTATCCGGGCAGTACGGAAGGCAAGTACCAGAAGAACGGCATGGTCTGTGCCGGCGACCTCGCCGGCGGGCACGACTCGTGCCAGGGGGACAGCGGCGGTCCGCTGGTGGCGGAGGGGCGGCTGATAGGGCTGGTGTCATGGGGCGCGGGATGCGCCCAGGCGGGACATCCCGGTGTGTACACCCGGGTCTCGGCGGTCGCGGGACTGGTCGGCCAGCACGCTTCGTGACGCGCGGCGGACAAGCCGACGGGCGGCCTCCCCTGCGGGAGGCCGCCCGTCGTGAGCTCGTCGCAGTGCTACGCGTCAGCGTTGGTCATCGGCCACGACGGTCGGGGTGGCGGTGAGCCGACCGGTCTCGTCCTGTATTTCCGCAGCGATCTTCTTCAATTCGGGCTCGAACTTACGCCCGTGGTGCGCGCAGAAGAGCAGCTCGCCGCCACTGATGAGTACGACGCGCAGGTAGGCCTGGGCGCCGCAACGGTCGCAGCGGTCCGCCGCCGTCAGCGGGCTCGCGGGGGTCAGAACTGTAGTCACGTCGCCTCTTCTCTAGCTCGACGAGCTGTCGTACCAGGGTCAACATCCAACCAGGCCCAAACTGTTCCCGCGCAGGTCTTTTCCTTGGAAACTGTCGTTGTAGCGGCCGGATGCTACCGATTGGCGGCGAATGATCCTCTGGCGTCTTATCTGTCGGCTTCGGGTCGTTCTGGCAGATCTGGTCAGATTGTTCGGTTGTGTCCCCCCGGCCCTGCGGCCGGTTGTTGAGGAGGACGTGCCCCGAGCCTAAATGGTTCATGCCTCCAGGGGAACGTGACATGTGTATCACTCAAACGAGGGATCGAACACGCCTTCGAAATCGGGCTAGCATGGTGCCCATATCGGGTCGCGGCGAAACGGCCGTGCGTGACCTCGGTACCCTCTCACCGATACGGCTGAAGAACTTCATGAGGAGACGTTCGCGTGACCGCCGAAACATCCGTGCCGTCCACCGCGTTGCTGACCGGTGCAGATCGTGACGGCTCCAACTACACCGCGCGACACTTGCTGGTGCTCGAGGGCCTCGAAGCGGTCCGCAAGCGCCCCGGCATGTACATCGGTTCCACCGACAGTCGCGGCCTCATGCACTGTCTGTGGGAGATCATCGACAACTCGGTGGACGAGGCCCTGGGCGGGCACTGCGACCACATCGAGGTCGTCCTCCACGACGACGCCTCCGTCGAGGTGCGGGACAACGGCCGCGGCATCCCCGTCGACGTCGAGCCCAAGACCGGCCTGTCCGGCGTCGAAGTCGTCATGACCAAGCTGCACGCCGGCGGCAAGTTCGGCGGCGGCTCCTACGCGGCCTCCGGCGGTCTGCACGGTGTCGGCGCCTCCGTCGTCAACGCGCTCTCCGCCCGGCTGGACGTCGAGGTGGACCGCGGCGGCCACACGCACGCGATCAGCTTCCGCCGCGGCGTTCCCGGCCGCTTCGCCAAGGCCGGCGCCGAGGCGCCGTTCGAGCCGGGCAACGGGCTGGACAAGGTCAAGAAGGTGCCGCGGGCCCGCACCGGCACCCGCGTCCGCTACTGGGCGGATCGTCAGATCTTCCTCAAGGACGCCAAGCTCGCCCTGGAGACGCTGCACCAGCGCGCCCGTCAGACCGCGTTCCTGGTGCCCGGTCTGACGATCGTCGTCCGCGACGAGCGGCCAGACAACGGCTCCGAGGACGGGAAGCCGGTCGAGGAGACCTTCCACTTCGACGGCGGCATCAGCGAGTTCGCCGAGTACCTCACCCCTGACAAGCCGATCTGCGACGTGCTGCGGCTGACCGGCACCGGCACCTTCAAGGAGACTGTCCCGGTCCTCGACGACCGCGGCCACATGACCCCCACCGAGGTCACCCGTGAGCTCGGTGTCGACGTCGCCCTGCGCTGGGGCACCGGCTACGACAGCACGCTGCGCTCCTTCGTGAACATCATCGCCACCCCCAAGGGCGGCACCCATGTGCGCGGGTTCGAGGGCGCCGTCACCAGGACGTTCAACGAGGTGCTGCGCGCCACCAAGCTGCTGCGCGTCGCCGAGGACGACATCGTCAAGGACGACGCCCTGGAGGGGCTGACGGCGGTCGTCACGGTCCGGCTCGCCGAACCGCAGTTCGAGGGCCAGACCAAGGAGGTGCTGGGCACCTCGGCGGCCAACCGCATCGTGGCCAACGTGGTGTCCCGCGAGCTCAAGGCGTTCCTCACCTCCACCAAGCGGGACGACAAGCAGCAGGCCCGCGCCGTCCTGGAGAAGGCCGTCGCCGCGGCCCGCACCCGGATCGCCGCCCGGCAGCACAAGGACGCGCAGCGCCGCAAGACCGCGCTGGAGTCGTCGTCGCTGCCCGCCAAGCTGGCCGACTGCCGCAGCGACGACGTCGACCGCAGCGAACTCTTCATCGTCGAGGGCGACTCGGCGCTGGGCACCGCGAAGCTCGCGCGCAACTCGGAGTTCCAGGCGCTGCTCCCGATCCGGGGCAAGATCCTCAACGTCCAGAAGTCCTCGGTCACGGACATGCTGAAGAACGCCGAGTGCGGCGCCATCATCCAAGTCATAGGAGCCGGCTCGGGTCGCACCTTCGATATCGACCAGGCCCGCTACGGCAAGATCATCATGATGACGGACGCCGACGTCGACGGCAGCCACATCCGCTGTCTGCTGCTGACGCTCTTCCAGCGCTACATGCGGCCCATGGTCGAGGCAGGCCGGGTCTTCGCCGCCGTTCCGCCGCTGCACCGGGTCGAGCTCAGCAACCCGCGCAAGGGCCAGGACAAGTACGTCTACACGTACTCCGACCGGGAGCTGCGCGAGACGCTGCTGGAATTCGAGCGCAAGGGCATCCGCTACAAGGAGTCCATCCAGCGCTACAAGGGCCTCGGTGAGATGGACGCCGACCAGCTGGCCGAGACCACGATGGACCCGCGCCACCGCACCCTGCGCCGGATCAACATCAGCGACCTGGAGGGCGCGGAGCTCGCCTTCGACCTGCTGATGGGCAACGAGGTCGCGCCGCGCCGCGAGTTCATCGCCAACTCCGCCGCCACGCTCGACCGTTCGCGGATCGACGCCTGACGGACCGGGCTCCCGCACCGGCGCCCTCCCGCGGTCTCACCCGCCCGCGGAGGGCGCCGGCGCTTCCCCACCCCCAGGAGTGGGGCACCATCACCCGATGAGGTGAAGGTTTCTGCTTGGAGGCTCCCGGATCTTCCCGCAATGTCCATGCTTGGGCGCACGGCCGATCGGCCCGTGAAGCGAGGAGAGTTCGTGAACGAGCACGACCAGGCGGAAACCGGAGGGCTGCGGGTGGACGACCCCTGGTACGACGTCCTGGCCGCGGGGGAGTGGGAGGGTCCCGAGCCACCGCCCGTCTCCCTCCCGTCGCAGGCCCGCCCGGCCGACGACCACGCCCGGGTCTACCGGGAGGTGCAGGCCAGCGGCCCCTTCCAGGAAGTGCGTTCCCGGTACCGGCGGTTCGTCTTCCCGGCGGCCGCCGCCTTCCTCGCCTGGTACCTGCTCTACGTCGTCCTGGCGACGGCCGCGCCGCGGCTGATGGCCCGGCCTCTGGTCGGCGAGCTCAACGTGGCCATGGTCCTCGGCCTCGCCCAGTTCGCCTCGACCTTCCTCCTGACCTGGGCCTACGCCCGGCACGCCCGGCTCCGCCGGGACCGGGCCGCCCTCGACCTGCGCTGGGACACCCAGGAGCGGATGCGGTGACCGGCAACCACCAGGGCCTGGCGCTGGTCCTCTTCACCCTCTTCGTCTCCGTCACCCTGGCGATCACCGCCTGGGCGGGCCGGCGGCGCAGCTCGTCCGTGGAGTTCTTCGCGGGCGGCCGTCTCTTCTCCCCCCTGGAGAACGGATTCGCCATCGCCGGCGACTACATGTCCGCCGCCTCCTTCCTCGGCATCTCCGGGCTCATCGCGCTCTTCGGCTACGACGGCATGCTCTACTCCGTCGGCTTCCTCGTCGCCTGGCTCCTCGTGCTGCTGCTCGTCGCCGAGCTGGTCCGCAATTGCGGCCGCTACACACTCGCCGACGTCCTCACCGCACGCATGCGCCGGCGCCCGGTCCGGATCGCGGCGGGCACCTCCTCGGTCATCGTCTCCGTGCTCTACCTCGTCGCGCAGATGGTCGGGGCCGGAAGCCTGGTCTCCCTCCTGCTCGGTGGCCAGGGATCGGCCGCGCGCACCTGGACCGTCATCGGCGTCGGCGCGCTCATGGTCTTCTACGTCGCCTTCGGCGGCATGCGCGCCACGACCTGGATCCAGATCGTCAAGACCGTGCTGCTCATGGGCGGCACCATCACCCTGACCGTGCTGGTGCTCGTCCGCTTCCACGGTGACCTCGGGGCACTGCTGCGCTCGGCGGCCGACGGCAGCGGCCACGGCCGCGAGTTCCTCGGCCCCGGCATGCTCTACGGGCAGAGCTGGACCGACCGGCTGGACTTCATCAGCCTCGGCCTGGCCCTCGTCCTGGGCACCGCCGGACTGCCGCACATCCTGTCGCGCTTCTACACCGTGCCCACCGCGCGGTCGGCGCGGCGGTCGGTGGTCTGGGCGATCGGCCTCATCGGCGGCTTCTACCTGATGACGATCGTGCTCGGCTTCGGTGCCGCGGCGTTGGTCGGCTCCCACACCGTGCGCGACTCCAACGCCGCCGGGAACACGGCGGTGCCGCTGCTCGCCCTCGATCTGGGCGGCGGAGCGGGCTCCACCGGTGGAACGGTCCTGTTCGCGGTCGTCGGGGCGGTCGCCTTCGCCACCATCCTGGCCGTCGTCGCCGGGATCACCCTCGCCTCGTCCGCCTCCGTCGCGCACGACCTCCACGCGACGCTGCGCCGTCGCAAGGACGCACCCGGCGGCAAACGACGGGAGAACCAGGACGTACGGGTGGCCCGGGTGGCCGCGGTCTGCATCGGCGGCGTGGCCATCGCGCTGAGCCTGTTCGCGCAGGGCCAGAACGTGGCCTTCCTCGTCGGGCTCGCGTTCGCGGTGGCGGCGTCCGCCAACCTGCCCGCGCTGCTCTTCACGCTGTTCTGGCGGAGGTTCACGACCCGCGGCACGGTGTGGGCGATCTACGGCGGCCTCGTCCCCGCGCTCGCGCTGGTGGTGCTGTCCCCGGTGGTGTCGGGCAGCCCGCAGTCGCTCTTCCCGGGGGTGGACTTCCAGTACTTCCCGCTGGAGAACCCGGGCCTGGTCTCCATCCCGCTGGGCTTCGCCTCGGGCTGGCTGGGCACGGTCCTGTCCCGCGAGCGCGCCGACGAGGACAAGTTCGCCGAGGTCGAGGTCCGCTCGCTCACCGGGGCCGGGGCGGTGTGACATCCGTTCCGCCTGACGGAACGCTCTGATTGCCGCAGGCCCGCGGCGCCTCCACGCTGTGCGGCATACCGTCGAGCCGTATGCGCGGCTGCTGTGCGACGAGACGGGCGTGGCAGCGGTCCTGGTCCCGCTGGTGCTCGGCGTGGGTATCGCCGAGCCTACGTTCGTCGTCACCCTCGCCACCGCCTTGCTGTTCCGCGGCATCGGCCTGGCCCTGGCCGACGGCGGGCAGACAGCGGGATGCCGCAGGACCACGCCGTCCTCTGGGTCGTCGGTGCCTTCCTCCTGGTCGAGCACACGCTGCCACACCTGGGAGCCGGCGGTCCGCCCGGGCCGGCGCCCCGCTGGACCCGCTCGCCGCCGCGCACGCCCTGGCCGGTGCGCTGCCGGACGAGGCGGTGCTCGTCGAGGAGTCGATCACCGTCGGGGTGCACCTGCGCGGCGTGCTGCGCCGGGACCGGCCGGGCGGTTTCGTCCACACGGTCGGCGGGGGCCTCGGCTGGGGGATCGGTGCCGCCGTCGGCCACCGGCTCGGCGCGCCGGAACGCCCGGTGGTGGCCGTGCTGGGGGACGGCTGCGCGATGTTCGGGCTGCAGGGGCTGTGGAGCGCGGCGCACCACCGGGTGCCCGTCCTGTTCGTCGTGATGGCCAACGGTGAGTACCGCACCCTGAAGGACACCCTCGGCGCCCGCGGCGCCAACCCTGACGTCCCCCGTCCCGGCCTCGACCTCGGCGAGCTCGACTGGCGCCTTGCCGCCCGGTTCTTCGGCATCCCCGCCGTCCGCGTGGACGGCACGGGGAAACTGGCGCGGACCGTCGCGGCGGTACGCGGCCTCGACGGTCCGCTGCTGGTCGAGGTGCCCCTGCGGGGGCACTCGTGAGCGCCGAGGACGCCGTCGTGCCGGGGAGCCGGTCGATGCCGGCCCGCGGGGCCGCGCTGCTCGGCACCTTCGCCGCGGGGCGAGGACGGGATCCCGCTCGGCGAACTCGCCGCCCGCACGGGCCTGCCCAAGTCGACCGTGCACCTGCTGCTCGCCGAACTGACCAGCGTCGGCCTCGTCGAGCGGGGGACGGACGGCTACCGGCTCGGCCTCGCCCTCTTCGAACTGGGCCGGCGCGTACCGCACCGGGGGCTGTGGGAGGCGGCGCCGCCGTTCATCGAGAAGCTGTACGAGGCCACCCACGAGAACGTGCACCTCGCCGTCGTCGACGGCGCCGACACCGTCTTCCTGGAGAAGCTCACAGGCCGCTGCTCGACGCGGATCACCTCCCGAGTCGGCGGCCGCCTTCCCGCGTACTGCACCGCCACCGGCAAGGCGCTGCTCGCCCACCGGACCCCGCCTGGCATGGCCGCGGTGCTCGGTGTGGGGCTGCGCCGCCGCACCCCGCGCACCATCGTCGTGCCGCGGCTGCTCCTGCAGGACCTCGTGCGCACCCTCGCCCGCAGCTCGCCGTGAACTGGGAGGAGGCCGAGGTCGGCGTGTCCGCTTTCGCGGCCCGCGTCTACGGGCCGCGGCTCGGCCCGCGCCGCTTCCCCGTCGCCGCCGTCTCCGTCACGGGCGCCACGCGGGGTCTGCGGCCGGACCGCGGCGCGCCGGTGGTGTGCGCGGCGGCACGGGCGCTGAGCCACGAACTCGCCCGCCGGTGAAGGCGATCAGCCGCTCCGCGCCCACGCGTAGCGGTGCTCGGGGCGGCCGGTGTCGCCGTACTTGAGGGTGAGGCTGATCCTGCCCTCGCGCTCCAGGAACTTCAGGTAGCGCTGCGCGGTGGAGCGGCTGATGCCCGCGCGTTCGGCGACCTCGTGGGCGGAGAGCGGCCGCGCGGCCTCGGTGAGGACCTTGCGCACCAGGTCGGCGGTGGGCGCCGAGTGCCCCTTGGGCAGTTCCGCCGGCGCCGCACCGGCGGTGCGCAGCGCGCCGAAGATGCGGTCCACCTGCTCCTGGCCGGCCTCGCCGCGCCCGCCGACGCCGTCGAGCGTGCGGCGCAGCGCCGCGTAGGCGTCCAGCTTGCCTCGCAGTCCGGCGAAGCTGAACGGCTTGACCAGGTACTGCAGCGCGCCGAAGCGCATCGCCGCCTGCACGGTCGCCACGTCGCGGGCGGCCGTCACCATGATGACGTCCGCGGTGTGGCCGAGCTGGCGCATGCGCCGCACCAGGGTGAGGCCGGTCTCGTCCGGCAGGTAGTGGTCGAGCAGGACGAGGTCGACGTGCATGCGCTCCAGCGTCGCCAGCGCCTGGGCCGCGGTGTGGGCTCGGGCGGTCACCCGGAATCCGGGGACCTTGGCGACGTACGCCGCGTTGATCTCGACGACGCGGAAATCGTCGTCCACGACCATGACGTCGATCATCGTGCTCCCCCCGCGGTTCCTGCGGACGCCGCGGAGGCCGCGGACACCGCCGTGGTCAGTTCCGCCCCCGCCAGCGCCTCCGGCAGGACGACGGTGAAGACCGCGCCGCCGCCCGCGCGGGCGGTCACCCGGGCCATGCCGCCGTACCGTTCGGCGAGCCGCCGTACGAGGGCGAGACCGAGCCCGCGGCCGCGGTGCGCGGGGGACCGCTTCGTCGTCCAGCCCTCGGCGAAGATCCGCTCACGGGCCTCGGGAGGCACCCCGGGACCGTCGTCGGACACCCGCAGCACGACGGTCGTGCCCTCGGCGCGCAGCTCGACCTCGACGAGCGAACGGGCCGCGTCCAGGGCGTTGTCGATGAGGTTGCCGAGCACGGTGACCAGGTCGCGCGGGTCCACGACCCGGTCGGGCAGCAAGGTGGCGGCGGAGACCGACAGGCTCGCGCCCCGCTCCGCGGCGATCGCCGACTTGCCGACCAGCAGGGCGGACACCAGCGGGTCCCTGACCCGTTCCGCGACCTGTTCCGCGGAGGCCCGATGGGCGTCGGCGACCTCGCTGACGAAATCCACCGCCTCGTCGTACAGGCCGAGTTCGAGCAGCCCGAGCAGGGTGTGCAGCCGGTTGGCGTGCTCGTGGTCCTGGGCGCGCAGCGCGTCCAGCAGCCCGTGCGTACTGTCCAGTTCGCGCCCCAGCCGCTCCAGTTCGGTGCGGTCCCGCAGGGTGGCCACCGCCCCGCCGTCCCCGGTGGGCATACGGTTGGCGACCAGCACCCGCGACCCGCTGACGGTGAGCAGGTCGGTGCCCGCGACCCGCCCGGTCAGCACGTCGGTCGTCCGCCCGGGCGGCAGCACCTCGTCCAGCGCGCGGCCCGAGGCGTCCGGGCCGAGGCCCAGCAGCCGCTGCGCCTCGTCGTTGAGCAGCCGCACCCTGCCCTGGGCGTCCAGGGCGATGACGCCCTCCCGGATGCCGTGCAGCATCGCCTCGCGCTCGTCGAGCAGCGCGGAGATGTCGGCGAAGGCGAGACCGTGCGTCCTGCGCTGCAGCCGCCGCGACACCAGCAGCGCCGCGACGACGCCCACCCCGAGCGCGGCGCCCGCGGACAGCAGCAGCACCGGCACCGTGGCCAGCAGCCGCTCCCGCACGCTGTCGTACGCGATGCCCACCGACACGGCGCCCACGATTCTGCCGTCGGGCCCGTGCAGCGGCACCTTGGCCCGCGCGGAGCGCCCGAGGGTGCCCCGGTCGATCTGCATGATCTCGCGCCCCGCGAGGGCCACGCTGGGGTCGGTGGAGACGTGCCGGCCGATCTGGGTGACGTCCGTGTGCGACCAGCGGACACCGCGGGTGTCCATGACGACGATGTAGAGGGCGCCGGTGGCGCGGCGGATCCGCTCGGCCTCCTCCTGCACCGGGCCGGTGACGCTCGGCCGGGTGCTGACCAGGTCCTGGGCCAGCCCCGGGGTCGCGGCGGTGGTCTGGGCGATCGACAGCGCCTGCCGCATCGCCTGCTGGTCGAGCTGGGAGCTGAGCGGGGCGAGGAACAGCACGGTCGCCAGGGTGATCACACCGGTGGTGAGGACGACCTGGACGAGCAGCACCTGGGCGAAGACACGGCGGGGCCAGCGGATCCGCATCGACGTCACCCCCGCCCTTCCCGGTGTTCCGCGCCCTTGCGGAATTCGCTCGTCCGTTTGCCCGGCTGTGAACGCAACGTAAACGCGGCCGGGGCCCGCTGCCCAGCCCCCGTGGCCCTTTCGTTGCTGTAGCGCGAGCAAAACGAGCAGAACAGACGGTTGTGGGCACAAGGCGGAGTTGTGACCGCAAGGGTCCCGCCGTGGCCCGGGCCGCACCTACCGTCCCGGCGCATGAGCACACACACCAGCCCCGCCATCGAACTGCGGGGTGCGAGCAAAGCGTTCCGGACCCCGTCCGGGGCCCTGCACACGGCCGTCCGCGACCTCGACCTGACCATCGGGCGCGGGGAGTTCGTGGCCGTCGTGGGCCCGACCGGTTGCGGCAAGTCCACGACGCTGACCCTGGTCAGCGGGCTGGAGGAGCCCACCGAGGGCGAGGTGCTGGTCACCGGCGAGCCGGTGCGCGGCATCGGCGACAAGGTCGGCTTCGTCTTCCAGCAGGACGCCGTCTTCCCCTGGCGGACGGTGCTGTCCAACGTGATGGCCGGCCCCCGCTTCCGCGGCGTGCCCAAGACCGAGGCCAGGGAGCGGGCCCGCGAGTGGCTCGCCCGCGTCGGCCTGTCCGCCTTCGAGGACCGCTATCCGCACCAGTTGTCGGGCGGCCAGCGCAAGCGCGTCGCGCTCGCCGCCACCTTCGTCAACGACCCCGAGATCCTGCTTATGGACGAGCCCTTCTCCGCGCTCGACGTGCAGACCCGCGCTCTGATGTCGGACGAACTGCTGGAGCTGTGGTCCGGCACGGGCGCCTCGGTCGTCTTCGTCACCCACGACCTGGAGGAGTCCATCGCGCTCGCCGACAAGGTCGTCGTCATGACCGCCGGGCCCGCCACGGTCAAGGAGGTCTTCGAGATCGACCTGCCGCGCCCGCGCCGGGTCGAGTCCGTGCGGCTGGAGCCGCGGTTCATCGAGATCTACCGGGAGATCTGGGCCTCGCTCGGCGAAGAGGTCCGCATCACCCGCGAGAGGAGCGCGGCCGATGTCGCCTGAGACCGTGGCGGCCGGCTCGGCCGCCACCACCGACCCCGCCACCACCGACCCCGCTACCACAGACCCCGCGGGCACCGACCGCGCGCGCACCCGCGCCCGCGCCGCCCGCAACCGGAGCCATCTCGTCCACGGCAGCCGCGTGCTGCTGCTGGTCGCCGTCCTCGGGCTGTGGGAGTGGCTGGCCAGGGCCGGGGCCGTCGACCCCTTCCACTTCTCGATGCCGTCGAGGATCTGGGAGCAGATCCGCACCTGGGCCGTGGACGGCACCGCGCAGGGCACCTTGTGGGAGCAGATCTGGTACACGCTCTACGAGGCCCTGCTCGGCTGGATCATCGGCGTCGTCGCGGGCGTGGTGCTCGGCATCGCCCTCGGGCGGATCCGCTTCCTCGCCGATGTGCTCGGCCCGTACATCAAGGTGCTCAACGCGCTGCCGCGGATCGTGCTCGCGCCGATCTTCCTGATCTGGTTCGGACTCGGTCCGGCCTCCAAGGTGGCCTCCGCCGTCGTCCTGGTCTTCTTCCCGGTCTTCTTCAACGCCTTCCAGGGCGCCCGCGAGGTCGACCGCAACCTGGTCGCCAACTCCCGGATCCTGGGCGCCCGCGACCGGCAGGTCACCTTCCAGGTCGTCATCCCCTCGGCCACCTCCTGGATCTTCACCAGCCTCCATGTGAGCTTCGGGTTCGCCCTCATCGGCGCCATCGTCGGCGAGTACATCGGCGCCACCAAGGGCCTCGGCCTGCTGGTCGCCGCCTCGCAGGGCACCTTCAACTCCGCCGGCGTGTACGCCGCGATGGCGATCCTCGCGGTCGTCGCGCTGCTCGCCGAGGGCCTGCTGACCTTCCTGGAGAAGCGGCTGTTCCGCTGGAAGCCGGCCGAGGCCGGTTCCGACCGCTGACCCACCCCCACCGCCTTTCCCTCCCCTTCACAAGGACGTGAACCAGATGCGCACGCCCCTCAAGGCCGCGGCCGCGGTCGCCGCCTCCGCCCTCGCCCTCACCACGCTCACCGCCTGCGGCGGGGACTCCGCCTCCGGCTCGGGCGGCGACAAGGTCAAGATCATGGTCGGCGGCCTGGACAAGGTCATCTACCTGCCCGCGATGCTCACCGAGCGGCTCGGCTACTTCAAGGCCGAGGGCCTGGACGTCGAACTGCTCACCGAGCCGGCCGGCGTACAGGCCGAGACCGCGCTCGTCTCCGGCGACGTGCAGGGCACCGTGGGCTTCTACGACCACACGCTCGACCTTCAGGTGAAGGGCAAGCAGGTGGAGTCCGTCGTGCAGTTCTCGCAGGCGCCCGGCGAGGTGGAGATCGTCTCCGACGCGGCGGCCGGCGACCTCACGAGCGCCAAGGACTTCAAGGGCAGGAAGTTGGGCGTGACCGGCATCGGCTCGTCCACGGACTTCCTGACCAAGTACCTCGCCGTCAGCAACGGCGTGAAGACCAGCGAGTTCACCCCGGTCGCGGTCGGCGCCGGCCAGACCTTCATCTCCGCGATGGAGCAGGGCTCGATCCAGGGCGGCATGACCACGGACCCGACCGTGGCCACGATCCTGGACAAGGGGCTCGGCAAGGTGCTCATCGACATGCGCACCCCGGAGGGCTCCCGGCAGGCGCTCGGCGGGCTGTACCCGTCCTCCAGCCTCTACATGCAGACGGAGTGGGTGAACGGCCACAAGGAGACCGTCCAGAAGCTCGCCAACGCCTTCGTGAAGACGCTGCGCTGGATGTCCACGCACAGCGCCGCGGAGATCGCCGCGAAGATGCCCTCCGACTACGCGCAGGGAGGCGGGCACGACCTGTACGTCAAGGCGATCGAGAGCACGCTGCCGATGTTCACCAAGGACGGAGTGATGCCCGAGGGCGGACCCGAGACGGTGGAGCGGGTCCTCAAGGCGTTCAACCCCAACCTGCAGAACGCCGAGGTGGACCTCGGCAAGACCTACACGACGGAGTTCGTCAAGAGCGCCGGCTGAATGCCGCTGACCTCCATGCGCAGCGGCGCTCCCAGGGCCGCCCCGCAGCTCTCGGGCCGGGGCGGCTCCGCCGCGACCGGGGTGACCTCGACGTCCCAGGCCCGGCCGTCGAGGTGACGCACGCGGGTGCCGTGCTCGCCGTCCACGGTCAGCGCCTCGGCGCGCACTTCGCCGGTCAGCCGCCGCACCGCCAGTTCGGCGGCCTGGCCCGGACGCTCCCACGCGGAACGCCCGCGGCAGCCCTCCAGCACCATGTCGCCCTCGCGGGCGGCCGCCAGCACCTGGCGGGCCAACTCGGCGTCGACGCGGCCGTAGGCGTAGCCGTACGGCAGCACCAGCATCGTCGGCGAGAACCGGTGGCCGCCCAGGTGGGTCACCTCCCAGACCTCGCCGAGCCCCGAGGCGGCCAGCTCCGCGGCGAGCGGCCGGCCCTTGAGGGCGCAGCAGCGGTCCCGCTTGCCGTTGGTGCAGACGAGGGCGAGCGGGTCTCCCTCGTACGGCATCCCGAAGCCGCGGTGGTCGCCGCGGCCCAGCGCCCCGAAGTCGAGGCCCAGCAGCGCGCCCGGGTCCTCGACGACCGCCTCCCGCACCCACGTGCCGCCCGGCACGGTGTGCGCCACGTACGCGGTGCGCCGCCGTACGTCGTGCCGGTCCGCGTGCCGCCCGGGCCGCCGAATCAGCCCGACCCGCACCCCCGTGCCGGCCGCGGCGCGTTCCAGCGCCCGGCCCACCCGCGGATCCAGATGGCTCCCGGTCAGCGCCTTGGGGCCCCACGGCCCCGGCTGCTCCAGCAGCAGCCAGGTCCGCGCGGTGGCCGCGGTGGCGGCGACGGGCTCCGCCAGCGAGCTGGACGCGGAGGTGCAGGTGCTCATGAAGGTAAGCCTAACCTTCCGCATCGCCCGCGGTCCTCCGGCCCCTCCCGTACTGCGCGAGGCGTGGTGCGGAGGCGGTCGCGGTGCGCGGGTGGCGGTGCCCGGTCGCGGACTAGTGCTGCGGTGCCAGGGTGCGCAGGACGTCGAACTCGTTGCCCTCGGGGTCCGCCATGACCACCCAGCTCCGGTCCGGGCCCTGCCCCGCATCCGTCCTGGTGGCGCCCAGGCCGAGCAGCCTGGTCACCTCGTCCTCGGTACTGCCGTCGATCGGGCTGACGTCGAAGTGGAGGCGGTTCTTCACGGCCTTGCCCTCGGGCACCCGGACGAACAGCAGGGTCGGCGGCATCTGACGGGCCCGGACCTCCTCGACGGTCGGCACCCAGGAGCCGATCTCGACCTTGCCCTCGCTCCGGTCGATGACCTCGAAGCCCAGGACCTCGCACCAGAAGGCCGCGAGCCTCTCCGGATCGTGGCAGTCGACGGTGAGCTCCGTGAACCTGCTCGTCATGACTCTCCCGGAACGTTCGGACGGGACCACAGAGTATGGTCCACCGCCGCTGCAACCGGGCAGGGATACAGGCAAGTTCGCGGCAGGCCGGTGCCACCCGCCCCGAGGGCGGCGGTGACCCCGACGACCAGCGGAGCCGCGCTTTCGCCCCGCCGGCACCGGCGGTACGGGCCCGTCTCCTGCGTCTCGCTGGACTTGCGCAAGAGCGCAAACCACTTGCAGGTCATGTCGTATGCTTGCGCTCATGACGCGACGGCTTGCCGAAGTAGCGAAGAAGGTCGGGGTCAGTGAGGCCACCGTCAGCCGTGTGCTGAACGGGAAGCCGGGGGTGTCCGAGGGCACCCGGCAGGCGGTGCTCACGGCGCTCGACGTGCTGGGGTACGAGCGGCCGACGCAGTTGCGGGGGAACCGCGCCCGGCTGGTCGGGCTGGTGCTGCCGGAGCTGCAGAACCCGATCTTCCCGGCCTTCGCCGACATCGTCGGCGCCGCCCTCGCCCAGCAGGGGCTGACGCCGGTGCTGTGCACCCAGACCGCGGGCGGGGTGTCGGAGGCGGACTACGTCTCGCTCCTGCTCCAGCAGCACGTCTCCGGCGTCGTCTTCGCCGGCGGCCTGTACGCGCAGGCGGAGGCGCCGCACGACCACTACCGCCTGCTGGCGGAGCGGAACCTGCCGGTGGTGCTGATCAACGCCGCCATCGAGGACCTCGGCTTCCCGAGGGTGTCGTGCGACGACGCGGTCGCCGTGGAGCAGGCCTGGCGGCACCTGTCCTCGCTCGGCCACGAGCGGATCGGGCTGCTGCTCGGGCCCACCGACCACATGCCCTCGCGGCGCAAGCTGATCGCGGCACGGGCGGCCGCGGCCGCGGGCGGCGGGTCGCTGCCGGACGAGCACGTGGGGCGGGCGATGTTCACCCTGGAGGGCGGCCAGGCCGCGGCCGCCAAGCTCTGGGAGCGCGGGGTCACCGGGATCATCTGCGCCAACGACCCGATGGCGCTGGGCGCCGTGCGGGCGGCGCGCCGGCTGGGGCTGTCCGTCCCCGGTGACGTGTCCGTGGTCGGCTACGACGACTCGGCGTTCATGACCTGCACGGACCCGCCGCTGACCACGGTGCGGCAGCCGATCGAGGCGATGGGCCGTACCGCCGTGGAGCTGCTCGCGCTGAAGATCGCGGGCAAGCAGGTGGCCTCCGACGAACTGCTCTACGAGCCGGAGCTGGTCGTCCGCGGGACGACGGGGCCCGTGCGCGGCTGAGCGTCGCCGCGTCCGGCGGACCGGGCGGTTCCGACATCGTCGGAACCGCCCGGTCCGCGTTTGCGGCCTCGGGGTTCCCGCCGCGTGCCCGGTGTTCGCGGCCTTCGTTGGTGAGCTGCGCAAGGCGGTCGATGTTTTGCGAAATCTGCGCGAGATATTGCGGACATCTGTTTGTGGTGCTTGAGTGTGCGACGCCCCCGCTGCGTGTGGTCGGGGGTCTTCCACGCTCATGCCCGAAGGGGACCACCGATGAGAAGCTCCTGGTTCCGCCCCGCCCGCCGTGCCACCGCGGCCACGCTCGTCTCCGCGCTGGCCCTGGCCGCCCTGACCGCCTGCGGTACCAGCAGCAGCGCGGACAACGACAACAACGCGGGCGGCGGTTCGTCCGACCCCACCGCCCCGCTGGACCCCAAGGCCAAGGTCACGCTGACCATCGACTGCATGCCGCCGGCCGCGAAGAAGGCGGAGCTCAAGGAGTGGAAGGAGGACGTCGCCACCTTCAACAAGAAGTACCCGAACGTGACGATCGACGGTAAGTCGACGCCCGGTCAGTGCGAGGAGCCGGCCCGGTTCACGGCCGCGCTGAAGGCCAAGTCGCAACCGGACGTGTTCTACACGTACTTCACCGACCTGCAGCAGGTGCTCGACAACGACGGCGCCGCGGACATCAGCGCGTACGTCACCGACAAGACCGTCCCGGCGCTGGCGGACATCGACTCCAACGTGCTCGACGTGTTGAAGAAGGACGGCAAGCTCTACGGCCTGCCCACCAGCAACTACCGGATGGGCCTGCTGATCAACCGCAAGCTCTTCACCCAGGCCGGCCTCGACCCCAACAAGCCCCCGACCACCTGGGACGATGTGCGTACCGCGGCCAAGGCCATCGCGGGCCTCGGCAAGGGCGTGTCCGGCTACGGCGAGTACAGCGCGCAGAACACCGGCGGCTGGCACTACACCGCGACGATGTACGGCATGGGCGGCGAGGTCGTGTCCGCCGACGGCACCAAGGCGGCCTTCAACACCGACCTCGGCAAGCAGATCGTGCAGAACCTGCACGACATGCGCTGGACCGACAACAGCATGGGCCAGACCCAGCTGCTGAAGTGGGGCGACCTGCAGAAGCAGATGGCCGCCGACAAGCTCGGCATGTTCCTGGCCGCGCCCGACGACATCACGTACATGGTCCAGCAACTCGGCGCCGACTATGCCAACTTCGGCATGGGCCCGATCCCCGGCGGCAAGGCCACCCTCTTCGGCGGCAACGACTACATGATCAAGAAGGGCAGCTCGCCCGACAAGATCAAGGCCGCCATCGCCTGGCTGAACTTCAAGACGCTCACCCCCGGCAAGGGCCAGTTCGACTACGCCCGCAGCAAGGCGGACGGCCTCCCCGTCGGTCTGCCCCAGCCGGCCTTCTTCACCGGTGCCAGCAAGACCGAGGACGACCAGCTGAAGGCCGCCAGCGCCACCATGCCGGTCGAGAACTTCCGCGCCTTCATGGACAACCCGGTCCCCGGCAAGGCCGAGCCGCCGAAGGCACAGGAGATCTACAAGGTCCTGGACAACGTGATGTCCGGAGTCCTGACGAACAAGGACGCGGACGCCGCCAAGCTGCTGTCCACCGCGGAGACCCAGGTCAACCAGGTCCTCGCCAACCAGTAGCCCAGGCCCCCGGCACCCGGCACCCAGGAGCGACGATGTCGGCCCCCAGCGCCCCCACCCTGCCCGCCAGCACTCCCGCCAAGAGCCGGTCGCGCCGTACGGTGCGCCGCAACCTCGCCGCACACGCGTTCCTGATCGGCGCCGTGCTGTGCTTCGCGTTCTTCTCGTGGTACCCGATGGTGCGGGAGTTCCTGCTGGCCTTCCAGAAGACCGAGGGCGGGCAGACCACCTGGGTCGGCTGGTCCAACCTGAACTACGTCTTCCACGACCCCGCGTTCTGGCAGGCCTGGCGCAACACCCTGCTCTTCACCGGCCTGGCCCTGCTGCTGGGCTTCGCGGTGCCCTTCTTCGTGGCACTGCTGCTCAACGAGTTGCGGCACACACGGGGTTATCTACGGCTGCTGGTGTACCTGCCGGTCATGCTGCCGCCGGTCGCCTCCGTGCTGATCTTCAAGAACCTCTACAACCCCGAGTACGGCCTGTTCAACCGCATCCTGGCGACGCTGCACCTGCCCACCCAGCAGTGGCTGCAGTCCACCGACACCGCCATGCTCTCGGTGGTCATCGCCTCCACCTGGATGAACATGGGCGGCGCCACCCTGATCTACCTGGCCGCCCTCCAGGGCATCCCCGGCGAGCTGTACGAGGCCGCCGAGCTCGACGGCGCCGGACTGCTCCGCAAGATCTGGCATGTGACGGTCCCGCAGACCCGGCTCATCCTGTCGCTGATGCTGCTGATGCAGATCATCGCCACGATGCAGGTCTTCACCGAACCCTTCCTGCTGACCGGCGGCTCGGGCCCGGAGGGGTCCACGACCACCGTCGTCTACCTGATCTACCAGTACGCCTTCAACTTCAACAACTACGGCGGTGCCGCGGCGCTCGGCCTGGTGCTGCTCGTACTGCTGGCGATCTTCTCCG
Source organism: Streptomyces sp. PA03-3a (assembly GCF_033792735.1). NCBI lineage: Bacteria > Bacillati > Actinomycetota > Actinomycetes > Kitasatosporales > Streptomycetaceae > Streptomyces > Streptomyces sp. PA03-3a. The sequence continues at coordinate 348,630 of NZ_JARAVM010000002.1, read as the reverse complement.
CCGGCTACGTGCGGCTCAGCCGCGCAGCGGACGAGTAGGACGGGACACACCGATGAGCAGCACGAGAACGCTGATATCGCCGACGCAGCTGGCGAGCCGGCGCGGCCGGATCCTCTACCGGACCGTCCTCACCCTGGTGGTCACCACCTTCACGCTGGTCTTCCTCGGCCCGCTGTACTGGATGGCCTCCAACGGCCTGAAGAGCACCGAGGAGTTCGCGCGGATCCCGCCCACCACCTTCCCGCAGGCGCTGCACCCGGAGAACTACACGAGCGCCTGGGAGGTGATGGACCTGTCCCACCTCCTGATCAACACCCTCTGGTACGCCTTCGGGGCGCTCGCCTTCCAGCTGGTCCTCGACGTCGCCGCCGCCTACTCGCTGTCCAAGCTCCGCCCGGTGTTCGGCAAGGCGATCCTCGGGATGATGCTGGCCACGCTGATGATCCCGGCGACGGTCCTGGTCGTACCGCAGTACCTGACCGTGCTGGACGTACCGATCTTCCAGCGCAACCTGCTCAACTCGCCCTGGGTGATCTGGCTCCCGTCCGTGACCAACGCGTTCAACATCTTCCTGCTCAAGCGGTTCTTCGACTCGGTGCCGCAGGAGCTGCTCGACGCCTCCGCGATCGACGGGGCCTCACAGATGCGGACCCTGTGGTCGGTGGTCCTGCCGATCTCCCGGCCGATCCTCGGAGTGGTCTCCATCTTCGCGGTGGTCGGGGTCTGGAAGGACTTCCTCTGGCCGATGCTCACCCTGAACGACCCGACCAAGCAGACCCTCAACGTCGGCATCTACTCGCTCGCCAGCGGGGTGCCGGAGAACTGGCTCCTCGCGGCCATCGCGATGGCCTCCGTGCCCACCCTGCTGATCTTCCTCGTCTTCCAGCGCAACATCATGAGCGGCCTCACCGCCGGCGGCCTCAAGGGCTGAGGCCCGGCCCCGACGGCCTCCGGCCGCACCCGTCCAGTACCACGCCGCCCGCCACGGGGCGGGCGGCGCGGTCCCAGCTGCCCGAAAGGACCAGTCACGTGGCAGACACCCACCCGGCCGAGGCCACCGACGCGTGGTGGCGCGGCGCCGCCATCTACCAGGTGTACGCACGCAGCTTCGCCGACGGAGACGCGGACGGCACCGGCGACCTCGCCGGGGTGCGGTCCAGACTGCCGTACCTGGCCGCGCTGGGCGTGGACGCGCTCTGGTTCAACCCCTGGTACCCCTCGCCGATGGCCGACGGCGGCTACGACGTCGCTGACTACCGGGCCATCGACCCGGCGTTCGGCACCCTGGCCGATGCCGAGAAGCTCATCGCCGAGGCACGCGCCCTGGGCATCCGCACCATCGTCGACATCGTCCCCAACCACGTCTCCGACCGGCACGTCTGGTTCCGGGCGGCACTGGAGGCGGGGCCGGGCAGCGCCGAGCGCAAGCTGTTCCACTTCCGCACCGGCCGCGGCGAGGACGGTGAACTGCCGCCCAACGGCTGGCGTTCCCAGTTCGGCGGCTCCGCCTGGACCCGGCTCCCGGACGGCGACTGGTACCTGCACCTGTTCGCCCCGGAGCAGCCCGACCTCAACTGGTCGCACCCCGCTGTGCGGCAGGAGCACGAGGACGTGCTGCGCTTCTGGTTCGACCGCGGCGTGGCGGGGGTGCGCATCGACTCCGCCGCCATGGTCGCCAAGGACCCGGACCTGCCCGACTTCGTGGAGGGCACCGACCCGCACCCCTACATCGACCGCGACGAGCTGCACGACATCTACCGCTCGTGGCGGGCCGTCGCCGACCCGTACGACGGCGTGCTGATCGGCGAGGTGTGGCTGCCGGACACCGAGCGCTTCGCCCGCTACCTGCGTCCCGACGAGCTGCACACCGCCTTCAACTTCGACTTCCTGGCCTGCCCCTGGGAACCGGAGCGGCTGCGCGCCTCCATCGACGGGACCCTCGCCGCGCACGCCCCGGTCGGCGCGCCGGCCACCTGGGTGCTGGCCAACCACGACGTCACCCGGACCGTCACCCGCTACGGACGCAGCGACACCGGCTTCGCCTTCGCCGCCAAGGCGCACGGCATCCCCACGGACCTGGAGCTCGGCACCCGGCGGGCCCGCGCCGCCGCCCTGCTGACCCTGGCCCTGCCCGGTTCGGTCTACCTCTTCCAGGGCGAGGAGCTGGGGCTGCCCGAGGTCGAGGACATCCCGGCCGAGCGGCTGCAGGACCCGATGTACTTCCGCTCCGGCGGCACCGACCCGGGCCGTGACGGCTGCCGGGTGCCGCTGCCCTGGTCGGGGGAGGCGCCGCCGTACGGCTTCGGGGGCGACCGTCCCTGGCTGCCGCAGCCGGCGGACTGGGCGCGCTACACGGCCGAGGCGCAGGAGAGCGACCCCGGCTCCATGCTGAGCCTGTACCGGACGGCGCTGGAGCTCCGCCGCGCCGAACCCGGCCTCGGCGAGGGCCCGATGGACTGGCTCGACGGTCCCGGGGACGTGCTCGCCTTCCGCCGTGAGGGCGGCTTCGGCTGCGTGCTCAACCTGTCCGCGGACCCCGTCGCCCTCCCCGCGCACCTGCGGCTCCTGCTGGCCAGCGGCCCGCTCGCCGAGGACGGCCGGCTGCCCAGGGACACCTGCGTGTGGCTGCGCCTGGAGGACCCGGCCTGATCCGGCGGGACGCAGACGTACGCGTCCTGACACCGCGTACGCCGAGGGGCGCGGCACCCGCACCGGGTGCCGCGCCCCTCATCGCTGTGGGCCCGCCAGTCACACCGGGCCGGCGACCACCGAGACCCGCTTGGTGAGGGCCACGCCCGAGCCGTCGCGGCGCGGGTCCTTCGGCGGGAGGTCGGCCGGCGCGCCCGTCGAGGTGGCGGCACGTGCGGGGGTGCCACCAGCCCAGGCGAGCAGCAGCATGTCCTCGCCCTTCAGGAAGCGCTGGCAGCGCACACCGCCGGTCGCCCGTCCCTTGCGCGGGTACTGGTCGAACGGCGTGAGCTTGGCCGTGCCCTCCTCGGCCCCGGCGAGCGTCTCCCGGGCCCCGGCGAGGGTGAACACCACCGCGTCGGCCGACGGGTCGACCGCGGTGAAGGAGATCACCTTCGCGCCGTCCGTCAGCTTGACGCCGGCCATACCGCCCGCCGCGCGGCCCTGCGGGCGCACCTGACCCGCCGGGTAGCGCAGCAACTGGGCGTCGTCGGTGATGAAGACCAGGTCCTCCTCACCGGTGCGCAGCTCGACGGCGCCGACGATGCGGTCGCCCTCCTTGAGCGCGATGACCTCCAGGTCGTCCTTGTTCGCCGGGTAGTCCGGCACGACGCGCTTGACCACACCCTGCTCGGTGCCGAGCGCCAGGCCTGGGGAGGACTCGTCGAGCGTGGTCAGGCAGAGCACCTGCTCGTCCGGCTCCAGCGTCAGGAACTCCGCGAGCGGCGCCCCGCCCGCCAGGTTCGGCGCGCCGGAGGCCTCCGGCAGGATCGGCAGGTCGATGACGGCGATCCGCAGCAGGCGCCCGGTCGAGGTGACCAGGCCGACGTCGGCCCGGGCCGTCGTCGGGACCGCCGAGACGATCACGTCGTGCTTGACCCGCTTGCCGTCGCCCGGCGTCAGGGCCTCGCCGTTCGCCGTACGGGCCAGCAGCCCGGTCGAGGAGATCAGCACACGGCACGGGTCGTCGGCGACCTCCAGCGGCACGGCCGCGACGGGCGCCACACCCGGTTCCATCAGCAGGGTGCGGCGCTCGGTCGCGTACTTCTTGGCGACCACCGCCAGCTCGGCGCTGACCAGCTTGCGCAGCTCGGCGTCGGACTCCAGGATCTGTGTCAGCTCCTCGATCTCCGCGGTCAGCCGGTCCCGCTCGGACTCCAGTTCCATCCGGTCGAAGCGGGTCAGCCGGCGCAGCGGCGTGTCGAGGATGTACTGGGTCTGGATCTCCGACAGCGTGAAGCGCTCGATGAGCCGCTCCTTGGCCTGGGCGGCGTTGTCGCTGGAGCGGATGATCGAGATGACCTCGTCGATGTCGACCAGGGCGACCAGCAGACCCTCCACCAGGTGGAGACGGTCCCGGCGCTTGCCGCGGCGGAACTCGCTGCGCCGCCGGACGACCTCGAAACGGTGGTCGAGGTAGACCTCCAGCAGCTCCTTCAGGCCCAGCGTGAGCGGCTGGCCGTCGACCAGCGCCACGTTGTTGATGCCGAAGGACTCCTCCATGGGGGTCAGCTTGTAGAGCTGCTCCAGTACGGCCTCGGGGTGGAAGCCGTTCTTCACCTCGATGACCAGCCGCAGCCCGTGCTCGCGGTCGGTCAGGTCCTTGACGTCCGCGATGCCCTGCAGCTTCTTCGAGCCGACCAGGTCCTTGATCTTGGAGATGACCTTCTCCGGGCCGACCGTGAACGGCAGCTCGGTCACCACCAGGCCCTTGCGGCGGGCCGTGACGTCCTCCACGGAGACCGTGGCGCGGATCTTGAAGGTGCCGCGGCCGGTCTCGTACGCGTCCCGGACGCCGTCCAGGCCCACGATCCGGCCGCCGGTCGGCAGGTCCGGGCCGGGGACGTGGCGCATCAGGGTCTCGAGGTCCGCGTTCGGGTAGCGGATCAGGTGGCGGGCGGCGGCGATGACCTCGCCGAGGTTGTGCGGCGGCATATTGGTGGCCATGCCGACCGCGATGCCGGAGGCGCCGTTGACCAGCAGGTTCGGGTAGGCGGCCGGCAGGGCCACCGGCTCCCGCTCCTGGCCGTCGTAGTTGGGCGTGAAGTCGACGGTGTCCTCGTCGATCGACTCGACCATCAGCGCCGCGGCGGGAGTGGTGCGGCACTCCGTGTAACGCATCGCGGCCGGAGGGTCGTCGTTGCCGAGCGAGCCGAAGTTGCCGTGGCCGTCGACCAGCGGCACACGCATCGAGAACGGCTGGGCCATGCGCACCAGCGCGTCGTAGATCGAGGCGTCGCCGTGCGGGTGGAGCTTGCCCATCACCTCGCCGACGACACGGGCGCACTTCACGAAGCCGCGCTCGGGGCGCAGCCCCATCTCGTTCATCTGGTACACGATCCGGCGGTGCACCGGCTTGAGCCCGTCGCGGGCGTCCGGGAGCGCGCGCGAGTAGATGACCGAGTAGGCGTACTCGAGGAAGGACCCCTGCATCTCGTCGACGACGTCGATGTCGAGGATGCGCTCCTCGAAATCGTCCGGCGGCGGGGTCTTCGTGGTGCGGCGGGCCATCAGGGCGCTGCTCCTTCGGCTGGACCTCATCGGATAAGGACACGGGACTGACGCGGACCATTGTGGACCGCCCCACCGACAGCCCGGACCACCCCCCCGGCTCATACCTGGCGGTGACGGGAACTTCGCGGGCCGTTTGTCCGCTGCCTAGAGTGGCAGGTCTCAGCACAAAACAACGAGTACGCGACCGGAAGGACAGCTTGCCCATGGGTCACACGGCCACGCCGGAGGCAGAATCCGGCGGCCTCACCGCGACCGAGCACCGCCTGGCCAACGGCCTGCGCGTCGTGCTCTCCGAGGACCACCTCACCCCGGTCGCCGCGGTCTGCCTCTGGTACGACGTCGGTTCCCGCCACGAGGTGAAGGGCCGTACCGGACTCGCCCACCTCTTCGAGCACTTGATGTTCCAGGGCTCCGCGAACGTCACGGGCAACGGCCACTTCGAACTGGTCCAGTCCGCCGGCGGCTCCCTCAACGGCACCACCAGCTTCGAGCGCACCAACTACTTCGAGACCATGCCGGCCCACCAGTTGGAGCTCGCGCTCTGGCTGGAGGCCGACCGCATGGGCAGTCTGCTGTCCGCACTGGACCTGCAGAGCCTGGACAACCAGCGCGACGTGGTCAAGAACGAGCGCCGCCAGCGGTACGACAACGTTCCCTACGGCACCGCCTTCGAGCGCCTGACGGCGATGGCGTACCCGGACGGCCACCCATACCACCACACCCCCATCGGCTCGATGGCGGACCTGGACGCCGCCTCCCTGGAGGACGCCCGGGCCTTCTTCCGGACGTACTACGCGCCGAACAACGCCGTCCTCGCGGTCGTCGGCGACATCGACCCGGAACAGACCCTGGCCTGGATCGAGAAGTACTTCGGCACCATCCCGGCCCACGACGGCAAGCCGGCGCCCCGTGACGGTTCACTCCCCGGGGTGATGGGCGGGCAGCTCCGCGAGGTCGTCGAGGAGGACGTCCCCTCACGCGCGCTGATGGCCGCCTACCGGCTGCCGCACGACGGCACCCGCGAGGCCGACGCCGCGGACCTGGCGCTGACCGTGCTCGGCGGCGGGGAGTCCTCGCGGCTGCACAACCGCCTGGTGCGCCGGGACCGCAGCGCCGTCGCGGCCGGTTTCGGCCTGCTGCGGCTGGCCGGGGCGCCGTCGCTCGGCTGGCTCGACGTGAAGACGTCCAGCGGCGTCGAGGTGCCCGCCGTCGAGGCGGCCGTCGACGAGGAACTGGCCCGCTTCGCCGAGGAGGGCCCGACCCCGGAGGAGATGGAGCGGGCCCAGGCCCAGCTCGAGCGCGAGTGGCTGGACCGGCTCGCCACCGTCGGCGGCCGCGCCGACGAACTGTGCCGGTACGCCGTGCTGTTCGGCGACCCGCAGCTGGCCCTGACCGCCGTCAAGCGCATCTTGGACATCACCGCCGACGAGGTGCGGGCCGTCGCGGCGGCCACCCTGCGGCCGGACAACCGCGCCGCGCTGGTCTACGAGCCCACCGGCTCCGCGGCCGGCGAGGACTCCGACGAGGACGAGGAGGGCGCGGACCAGTGACCGACGTCCACACCACCATGACGTTCCACCCGCAGCCCCGGCCGGGTCAGCCCAGGCCCTGGGCCTTCCCGGCCCCCGAGCGCTCCACGCTGCCCAACGGACTGACGGTGCTGAGCAGCCGGCGGCCCGGGCAGAAGGTCGTCGCCGTCGAGGTGCTGCTCGCGGCGCCGCTCGACGCCGAGCCCGAGGGCCTGGACGGCGTCGCCACGATCATGGCGCGGGCCCTGTCCGAGGGCACCGACAAGCACAGCGCCGAGGAGTTCGCCGCCGAGCTGGAGCGCTGCGGGGCCACCCTCGACGCCCACGCCGACCACCCCGGGGTCCGGGTCTCCCTGGAGGTCCCCGTCTCCCGGCTCGACAAGGGCCTCGGTCTGCTCGCCGACGCGCTGCGCGCCCCGGCGTTCCCGGACGGCGAGGTCGAGCGGCTGGTGCGCAACCGCCTCGACGAGATCCCGCACGAGCTGGCCAACCCCGCGCGACGTGCCGCCATGGTGCTGTCCAAGGAGCTCTTCGCCGCCGACCTGCGCTGCTCCCGGCCGCGCCAGGGCACCGAGGAGACGGTGGCGCGCATCGACGCGGCAGCGGTCCGCGCCTTCTACGACACGTACGTACGGCCGTTCACCTCGACGGTCGTCGTGGTCGGGGACCTCGCGGGGATCGACCTGGAGGCGCTGCTGGAGAGCACGCTGGGGGAGTGGAGCGGCAAGCCCGCCGAGCGCCGCCCGCTGCCCGCGATCACCGCGGACGACACCGGACGCGTCGTGATCGTCGACCGGCCCGGGTCCGTCCAGACCCAGGTGCTCATCGGCCGTGCCGGCGCCGACCGCCACGACCCCGTCTGGGCCGCCCAGGTGCTCGGCACGTACTGCCTCGGCGGCACGCTGACCTCGCGCCTGGACCGCGTTTTGCGTGAGGAGAAGGGCTACACCTACGGCGTGCGGGCCTTCGGGCAGGTGCTGCTCTCCACTCCGGAGGGCACCGGCGTCTCCCTGCTCGGCATCAGCGGTTCCGTGGCGACCGACGTCACCGCGCCCGCGCTGGCCGACACCTGGCAGGTGCTGCGCACCCTGGCGGCGGAGGGGCTCACCGACGACGAGCGCGACGCCGCCGTGCAGAACCTCGTGGGCGTCGCCCCGCTGCGCTACGAGACGGCCTCGGCGGTGGCAGGGACCTTCGCCGACCAGGTCGAGCAGTCCCTGCCGGATGACTTCCAGGCCCGGCTCTACGAGCGGCTGGCCGTCACCGGCACGGTCGAGGCGACGGCCGCCGCCGTCAACGCCTTCCCCCTGGACCGGCTCGTGGTCGTCCTCGTCGGCGACGCCTCCGTCATCGCGGACCCGATCCGCGAGCTGGGCATCGGCCCGGTCGAGGTCGTCAGCGGCTGACCGGTACCGCCCACCGCGGCCCCGGGCGCCCTCGCGGCGCCCGGGGCCGCGGTGCGTCCGCGCCCGTTCGGCCGCCGGGGCGGGGCCGTGCCAGGGGGCTCCGCAGGCCGTACGGAAGCCGTCCGCGGGCCGCGCCGGGGCCCTTCCGCGGGGGCACGCACCGCCGGTGAGCTGCGGTGTCGCGCTCTTGCACACGGTTGGGACCGGTTGGCGGCGGGTGTGGCATCCCGCACATATCGCCGGATTTTTTTGGAGCCGGGAGCAACGCGCGGTTAGCGTCCTCGGGTTGCCCGGCGGAATCAGCCGCCACCCGCGGCACCGGAGCAACGATCGCCGAGTCCCCGTCGGGCGTGAGCCTGGGGAGCCGGGGACCCACCTGAGATGTCCCTGGGGTGAATCGGGCGGCGTGCCGCCGCCCGTAGGAGACCTTCCTGCTCCGAACCCGTCAGCTAACCCGGTAGGCGAGAAGGAAGGAAAGGATTTCCGCCTGCCCATGGCGTCGTTCTCGATACGCTCCACCCTGGCCGGGGCCGCCGCGCTGACCACCGTCACCACCGGCGCGTTCGTCGTGCCCGCCGCGGCCGCCGACGCCCGGACCGAGGGTTCCGCCTTCGCCCGCTGCGCCGCCGTCGCCGTGGACCTGGCCACCCACCTCGCCGACCAGGCGTCCGCGCAGCACCGGGCCGCCGTCATCGCCCGCAAGCACCACGCCGCCCGCGTCGCCCGGGCCGAGCGCGCCGCCCGTGAGCGCGCCGCCGAGGTGGCCGCGGCCAAGGCCGCCAAGGCCAAGGCGGCCCGGGAGAGCGGTACCGCGCACGCGTCGCGCAGCGCCGCGGCCGGCCGCGGCGCGATCGGCGGCTGGGTGCTGCCCGTCGCCGGCTCCATCGGCACGCCGTACCACGCGACCAGCAGCCTGTGGTCCTCCGGCTACCACACTGGTGTGGACTTCGTGGCCTCCGTGGGCACCCCGGTGCACGCCGCGGGCGCCGGCACCGTCGTCGAGGCGGGCTGGGGCGGCTCGTACGGCAACAACATCGTGATCCGCCACGCGGACGGCATGTACACCCAGTACGGCCACCTGTCGTCGCTGGGCGTGTCCGTCGGTCAGACCGTCTCCGCGGGCCGGCAGATCGGCCTGTCGGGCGCCACCGGCAACGTGACCGGCCCGCACCTGCACTTCGAGGCCCGTACGGCCCCGTCCTACGGCAGCGACGTGGACCCGCTGGGGTACCTGCGCTCCAAGGGCGTCCGCATCTGAGCCGCATCCGAGCCATTTCCCTCCCCCCACACGAAGGCCCCGGTTCCCCCGCCGGGGCCTTCGGCATGCCGCGCATACCGGCCGTCGGTGTGTCCAAAAACGCTCCATGAATTCAGGGCGGCCGTCGGAATCGGCGCCGTACTGGAATAGAGTCGCGCCAGAAACGCCGACTCTCCGTTACGCGGGGATGAAAGGGCGGACGTCGGCGCGCACCGAAAGGAATCTGCGATATGGGGTCGGACGTGAACGGGGCCGGCGGCGTCGGCCGGCGGATTTCGGCCCGGGCGGTGTGCGCGGCGATCCGCGACGACATCGTCAGCGGGTTCTTCGCGCCGGGGAGCCGGCTGACCGAGGAGCAACTCGCCAAGCGCTACGGGGTGTCGAGGGTTCCGGTGCGCGAGGCGCTGCGCACCCTGGAGTCCGAGGGGTTCGTGCAGACCCGCCGGCACGCCGGGGCGTCCGTCGCCGAGCCCACCGAGCAGGAGGCCGCCGACCTGCTGGACATCCGGGCCCTGCTGGAGCCGCTGGGCGCCGCGCGGGCGGCGCAGCGGCGCACCGAGGCGCACGTGAAGGTGCTGCGCGGGCTTGTCCGGCTGGGCCAGGAGCGTTCCCTGCGGCGCCAGTTGTCGGACCTGCCCGCGCTGGACGGCTGGTTCCACGAGACGCTGGCCCAGGCCTCGGGCAGCCCGACCCTGGTGGCGCAGCTGACCCAGCTGCGGCACAAGATCGCCTGGGTGTACGCGGTGGACACCCCGGGGCGCGCGGTGGAGTCCTGGGAGGAGCACGGCGCGGTCGTCGACGCCGTGGCGCGCGGAGACGCGGAGCGGGCCCGGCAGTTGATGGCGGCCCATGTGGAGCGGGCGACGGCGGTGCACCGGCTGCGCCGTCCGGAGAGCACGGGGCGCCGCGCCGCGGCGCGGTGAGGAAACGGAAACACGCCGTACATAATTCGGGCGGCCGGGCGCAACAAAAGGGCCGTATACAAAGTGGGTAATCGTGCGCGGAGATATTTCCGTGCCGCATCGCGCTGCGCGCTGCCCGAAAATCGTGCGGAAATGGGGAAAGGGGCGGTCCCCCGCGAAATCCGGCCGGATTTCGTTCCGGGGCCCGCCCCTTTTGCCGTACGGCGGCCGCGCGCGGCGTCAGACGGTCTCGGGGAGCTCGTCCAGCCCCTCGGAGACGAGCTTGGCCAGGCTGTCCAGAGCGGCGTCCGCACCGTCGGCGTCCGAAGCGAGCACGACCTCCTCACCGCCGGCCACGCCCAGGCTCAGCACGGCGAGCATCGAGGCGGCGTTGACGGGGGCACCGTCCGCCTTGGCGATGGTGACGGGGACGCCCAAGGCGGTGGCGGCGCGGACGAAGATCGAAGCGGGACGTGCGTGCAGGCCCTCGGCCCAGCCGATGGTGACGCGGCGCTCAGCCATGGTGTTGCCCTTCGGGTCGTTCCTAAAGAGGTCTAGACCAGTCTGCCATGCCTCGGACACCGGTCCGTCCCCACATCGTCGCACCGGTTCCACGGCGGCCGGGTGCCCGTACGCTTGGGCCATGACGACGCCGTCCGACGCAGAGCGCGACTACCCGGTCCACTGGGAGGCGGACGTGGTCCTGCGCGACGGGGGCATCGCGCACGTCCGGCCGATCGCGCCGGACGACGCGGGACGGCTGGTGAGCTTCTACGAGAAGGTCTCCGACGAGTCCAAGTACTACCGCTTCTTCGCGCCCTACCCCCGGCTCTCCGACCGGGACGTGCACCGCTTCACCCACCACGACTACCGCGACCGCGTCGGCCTGGCGGCCCTGGTCGGCGGCGAGTTCATCGCGACCGTGCGCTACGACCGCACCGACGACGGCGAGGCCGAGGTCGCCTTCCTCGTCCAGGACGCGCACCAGGGCCGCGGCGTGGCCTCCGCCCTGATGGAACACATCGCCGCCGTGGCACAGGAGCGGGGCATCCGCCGCTTCATCGCCGAGGTGCTGCCCGCCAACCGCAAGATGATCAAGGTCTTCACCGACGCCGGCTACACCCAGCAGCGCAGCTTCACCGACGGCGTCGTCCGGCTCGAGTTCGACCTGGAGCCCACCGAGCGGTCCCTCGCCGTCATGCGCGCCCGCGAACAGCGCGCCGAGGCCCGCTCCGTGCAGCGGCTGCTCGCGCCCGCCTCGGTGGCCGTCATCGGCGCCGGCCGCCGGCCGGGCGGCGTCGGCCGCGGGGTGCTCCGGAACATCGTCGCGGGCGGCTACACCGGCCGCGTCCACGCCGTGAACCGCTCCTTCCCCGCCGACCTGCACACCCTCGAACCCGAAGGCGTCCCCGCCCACCGCTCCGTCGCCGAGATCCCCGACAGCGTCGACCTCGCCGTGATCGCCGTGCCTGCCGACGACGTCGCCGAGGCCGTCGACGCATGCGGCCGGCACGGCGTCCTCGGCCTGCTGGTGATCTCCTCAGGCTACGCCGAGTCCGGCGCCGAGGGCCGCCGCAGGCAGCGCGCCCTGGTCCGGCAGGCCCTCACGTACGGCATGCGCGTCATCGGCCCCAACGCGTTCGGCATCCTCAACTCCGCGGACGACGTCCGGCTCAACGCCTCCCTGTCGCCCGAGACCCCGGACGCCGGACGGCTCGGGCTGTTCACCCAGTCCGGAGCCATCGGCATCGCCCTGCTGTCGGGACTGCGGCGGCGCGGCGCCGGGCTGTCGTCCTTCGTCTCCGCGGGCAACCGGGCGGACGTCTCGGGCAACGACATCCTGCAGTTCTGGTACGACGACCCGGCCACCGACGTCGCCCTGCTCTATCTCGAAACCCTCGGCAACCCGCGGAAGTTCTACCGCCTGGCCCGGCGCACCGCCGCCGTCAAACCGGTCGTCGCGGTCAAGGGCGCCCGGCACTCGGCGGCCGCCCCGCCCGGACACGCCGTACCCCCCGCCCGCATCCCCGACAGCACCGTCTCCGCCCTGCTGCAGCAGGCCGGCGTCATCCGCACCGACACCGTCACCGAGCTCCTCGACACCGGACTGCTGCTGTCGTGCCGCCCGCTGCCCGCGGGACCGCGCGTCGCGATCCTCGGCAACTCAGAGTCCCTCGGGCTGATCACCTACGACGCCTGCCTGACCGCGGGGCTGGAACCCGGCCTCCCGCTCGACCTCACCACCGCCGCCGGCCCGGCGGACTTCGGGGCGGCCCTCAGCGCGGCCCTCGCCGACCCGGCCCACGACGCCGTCGTCGTCACGGCCATCCCGCGCGTCGGCACGGAACTCGCCGAGGCCCCCGCGAGCAGCGACGACCCCGCGCTGGCCGAGGCGCTCCACGCCGCCGCGGACGAGGGCGGATCCGGCAAGCCCGTCGTGGTCGTCCACACCGCCCTGGAGGCCATGGCCACCCGCCTCGCGGCCGTCCGCATCCCCGCCTACGGCGCCGCCGACCGCGCCGTGAAGGCACTGGCCCGCGCCGCCGCCTACGCCCGGTGGCGAAGGGACGCCCAGGTGCCGGGCAAGGTGCCGGAATTCGAGGATGTCGACGAGGCGGGTGCCTGCCAGGACGTCACCCGGCTGCTCGACGAGGCGGGCGAGCCCGCCGTCGTCACCCACGGCGTCACCCTCGACGACCCGGCGGCCGCCCACCTGCTGGCCCGCTACGGCATCACGGTGCGGCCCGCGCTGCCCGCCCCCGGGATCGACGCGGCCCTGGAGGCCGCCCGGCGGCTCGGCTACCCGGTCGCCCTCAAGACCACCGCACCGCACCTGCGCCACCGCGCCGACCTCGGCGGCGTACGCCTGGACATCGCCGACCCCGACGACCTCAGCCGCGCCTTCGCTGAGCTGACCGCCAGACTGGGCAAGCCCGAGGAGCTGCACCTGGTCGTGCAGGCCATGGCGCCGCGCGGGGTCGACACGGTCGTACGCGCCACCGTCGACCCGGCCGCGGGCGCCGTGCTCTCCTTCGGCATCGCCGGCGCCCCCTCCGAACTGCTCGACGACATGGCTCACCGGCTGGTCCCGGCCACCGACCGGGACGTCGCCCAGCTGGTGCGCTCCATCAAGGCGGCCCCGCTGCTGTTCGGCTGGCGCGGCGCGGAGCCGGTGGACACCGGCGCCCTGGAGGAGCTGCTGCTGCGGGTGTCGCTGCTGGTCGACGCCCTGCCCGAGGTGGTCTGCGTCGACCTCGAACCGGTGGTGGTGGCCCCCGCCGGCCTCACCGTGCTCGGCGCCTCCGTACGCCTCGCGCGCCCCCCGGCCCGCACGGACCTCGGGCCTCGGGCACTGTCGTCCTTCTGAACACATGCTCCGCACTAGGATGGTCGCCATGGCGAAGACCGGTACGACGACCCAGGGGCTGCGCGCGGCGATCGAGCGCAGCGGCTACTACCCCGCCCTCGTGGCCGAGGCCGTGGAGGCCTCCGTCGGTGGGGAGCCGGTCGCGTCGTACCTGGTCCACCAGGAGACCACCTTCGACGCCAACGAGGTCCGCCGGCACGTCACCGTCCTGGTCCTGACCAGCACCCGCTTCATCGTCAGCCACACCGACGAGCAGAGCGCCGACGACACCTCCCCGAGCCCCTACGCCACCACCTCGACCGAGTCCGTCAAGCTCGAGCGGATCTCTTCGGTCGTGATGAGCCGGGTCGTCGCCAACCCCGAGTCGTACACCCCGGGCACCCTGCCCCGCGAGGTCGTGCTGACCATCGGCTGGGGCGCGGTCAGCCGCATCGACCTGGAGCCCGCCGCGTGCGGCGACCCCAACTGCGACGCCGACCACGGCTACACCGGCTCCTCCAGCGCCGACGACCTCAGCCTGCGGGTCAGCGAGGCCGGCGACGGCCCCGAGACCGTCCGCCAGGCCCTCGCCTTCGCGCAGGCGCTCTCCGAGGCGACCGCGGGCGCGGCCTCCTGATGGTCCATCCCGCCCCGTCCTACGAACCGCTCGACCCGTACGCCGCGCCCGCCCCCCGCTACGGCACCGGCGCGCTGAGCGACCTGCTGCCCGCGGTCGCCGCGGGGCTCGGCATCCCCGGCGTCGCACGGACCGCGCTCGACCTCGCGCCGGCCGACCGGGTGTGCGTGTTCCTCGTCGACGGCATGGGCTGGGAGCTGATCCGCCGGCACCCCGACGAGGCGCCGTTCCTCACCTCCCTGATGGCCGGCTCGGCCACCGGCAGCGGCCGTCCGATCACCGCGGGCTTCCCCTCCACCACCGCGACCTCGCTCGCCTCGGTGGGCACCGGGCTGCCGCCCGGCGCGCACGGCCTGGCCGGCTACACCGTGCTGAACCCGGACACCGGCGAGCTGATGAACCAGCTGCGCTGGCAGCCGTGGACCTCCCCGACCGAGTGGCAGCCGTATCCCACCGTCTTCCGGCTCGCCCAGGAGGCCGGGATCGAGACCTGCCAGGTCACCTCGCCCACCTTCCAGCACACCCCGCTGACCAAGATCGCCCTCAGCGGCGGCACCTTCCTCGGACGGCTCACCGGCGAGGAGCGCATGGACCTCACCGCCGAGCGGCTCGCCGCGTCCGACCGCGCGCTGGTCTACACGTACTACAGCGAGCTGGACTCCATGGGCCACCGGCACGGCGTCGACTCCGACGCCTGGCGCGGCCAGCTGATGATGGCCGACCGGCTCGCCCAGCGGCTGGCCGAACAGCTGCCGCCGCGCAGCGCGCTCTACGTCACCGCCGACCACGGCATGATCGACATCCCCTTCGACCCGGAGTCCCGGATCGACTTCGACGAGGACTGGGAGCTGCGCGCCGGCGTCGCCGTCCTCGGCGGCGAGGCCCGGGCCCGCCACGTCTACGCCGTGCCGGGCGCCGCAGCCGACGTCCACGCGGTGTGGAGCGAGGTGCTCGGTGAGCAGATGTGGGTGGCCTCCCGCGAAGAGGCGATCGCCGCGGGCTGGTTCGGCCCGGTCGTGGAGGACCGGGTGCGCGGCCGCATCGGCGACGTCGTCGCCGTCGCCCGGGACGACATCGCGATCGTCGCCACGCGCACCGAGCCGGGGGAGTCCACCATGGTCGGCCTGCACGGCTCGATGACCCCCGTGGAGCAGCTGGTGCCGCTGCTCGACGTACGCACCTGACGCACCGCGCCCACCGCACCGCCCTCCGCCCCGCCCCCCGAAAGGCCGCCGCCTCCTCATGCCTGAGCTCGTGTTCTTCTCCGGAACGATGGACTGCGGGAAGAGCACCCTCGCCCTGCAGATCGAGCACAACCGCTCGGCACGCGGCCTGGAGGGCCTGATCTTCACCCGCAACGACCGGGCCGGCGAGGGCGTCCTGTCGTCCCGGCTCGGCTTGGAGACCAAGGCCGTCGAGGCCGCCGACGACTTCGACTTCTACGGCTACCTCGTCACACACCTGTCGGGCGGCGCCCGCGCCGACTACGTCATCGTCGACGAGGCGCAGTTCTTCACGCCCGACCAGATCGACCAGCTCGCGCGCATCGTCGACGACCTGCGGCTGGACGTCTTCGCCTTCGGGATCACCACCGACTTCCGCACCAGGCTCTTCCCCGGCTCCCGGCGTCTGGTGGAGATGGCCGACCGGATAGAGGTGCTCCAGGTCGAGGCCCTGTGCTGGTGCGGTGCCCGGGCCACCCACAACGCCCGTACGGTGGACGGGAAGATGGTCGTCGAGGGCGAGCAGGTCGTCGTCGGCGACGTCAACCGCCCCGGCACGGCGATCGGCTACGAGGTGCTCTGCCGCCGCCACCACATCCGGCGGATGACCGCGGCCGCGGCCCGTGCGGCGGCGATCTCGCCGGACGTCCTGCCGGTCGACTAGCCGGCGCTACTGCGTGCCGCCGACCGGCTGCGGCCGGGAGTGGATCACGGTGAAGACGGCGCCCTCGGGGTCCGCCACGGTCGCCAGCCGGCCGTACTCGGACTCGCGCGGTGTGCGGATGACGCTGCCGCCCAGCTCCAGCACCTGGCGGGCGGCGGCGTCGGTGTCGGAGACCTCGAAGTACGTCATCCAGTGCGCCCCGCGGTCGCGCGGCAGGGCCCGGCCGACGCCGTGGACGCCGCCGACCGGGCGGCCGGCGAGGTTGAGCGTGACGTAGTCGATGTCGGTGGAGACGACCGCGTCGGCCTCCAGCCCGAAGACCACCGAGTAGAAGGTGCCGACCAGCGAGGTGTCGCGGGTGATCAGCTCGTTCCACACCGGCGTGCCCGGTTCGCCGCGGACCTCGGTCCCGCGGTGGTGCCGTGCCTGCCACACCCCGAACACCGCGCCCATCGGGTCCGAGGCGACGGCCAGCCGTCCCGCGTCGTCCGCGTCCAGCGGGCCGACGCCCACCGTGCCGCCGCAGATCCGGATCAGCTCGGCGGTCTTGTCGGCGTCGTCGGCGGCGAAGTAGGTCGTCCAGGCGATCGGCAGGCGCCGGTCCCCGGGCAGCTCGCCGATGCCCGCCACGCTCTTCCCGCCCAGCGTGGCGCGTACGTACGGGCCCAGCGAATGCGGACCGGGGCGGAACTCCCAGCCGAACAGCCGGCTGTAGAACTCCTGCGTGGCCTCGACGCTGTGGGCCAGCAGGCTGACCCAGCACGGGCTGCCGTGCCGGTGGCGGTTCCCTACCTCGGTCATCGATTCTCTCCTGGGGAGCAGCGCTCGGGCTTGCAGGGGAAGTGCCACAGCGATGCTCGCACCACCTGGTGTGCCGTGGACCGGGGGCCGCGCCGCAGGTTTTCCGTGCCGGTGACCACAATGGGCTTATGCATCCTGTCATTACCGTAACCGAATTGGCCGCATTGCCGAAGGGCGTCCCCGCAGGCGCCGCACTTCTGGACGTGCGGTGGCAACTGGGCGGTCCGCCCGGCCGTCCCGCGTACGAGGCCGGCCACCTGCCCGGCGCACACTACGTCGACCTGGACACCGAACTCGCCGGGCCGCCCGGTGCGCAGGGGCGTCATCCCCTCCCGGATCTCGCGGTGTTCACGGCCGCCATGCGCCGCGCGGGCGTCGGTCCGGACCGCGAGGTCGTGGTCTACGACGGCGGCCTCGGCTGGGGCGCGGCGCGCGCGTGGTGGCTGCTGCGGTGGGCCGGGCACGAGCGGGTGCGCGTCCTGGACGGTGGGCTGGCCGCGTGGACGGCGGCGGGGCTGCCCCTCGTCACGGACGTCCCCGCCGACGAGGAGGGCGAGTTCACCGCCGCTCCGGGCGCGCTCGGCGTGCTCACCGCCGACGAGGCGGCGGCGCTGGCCCGCCGCGGTGTCCTCCTGGACGCCCGGGCCGCGGAGCGCTACCGGGGCGACACCGAGCCCATCGACCCGGTCGCCGGTCACATCCCCGGCGCGGTCAACGCCCCGACCACGGAGAACGTCGTCCCGGGGACCGGGGTCCTCCTCGCCGCCGACGAACTGGCGGAGCGCTTCGCCAAGGCGGGGGCCACGCCCGGGAGCGAAGTCGGCGTCTACTGCGGCTCCGGCGTCTCAGGCGCCCACGAGGTGCTGGCGCTGGCGGTCGCCGGCATCCCCGCGGCGCTCTACGTCGGCTCCTGGAGTGAGTGGTCCGCGGCGGGCCGCGACGTGGCGACCGGGCCGCAGCCGGGCTGACGCGGCGCCGGCTCCCGGAGCCCGGCCCACGCGGAGGAGGACACCGGGGCACCCCCGAGGGGCCGTGCCCCGGTCAGTCCTGCTTCTTGCGCCGGCTCCCGAAGACGATCTCGTCCCAGCTCGGCACCGTCGCCCGCCGCCCCGGGCGGACCCCGTCGGCCTCGGCCTGGCGGTCGGTGGACCCGACCAGCCGGTCGCGGTGGGCGCCGACCGAACGCGGCATCAGGACGTCGGCGTACGCGGATCCCGCGCCGGCGCTCGCGGCGGGGGCGGGCGGTGCCTCCTCCTCGGCCACGGGCACTTCGGGGCCGTCCTCGGTGACCGCCGCCGCGGCAGGCGTGTCGGACGTGGTGGAGGGCGGCCCCGCCTGGGCCGGCACCACCATGTCGCCGCGGAAGCTGGGGACCGCCTCCAGGAGGCTGGTCAGGGAGTCGCGCTCCTCCTCCGCCCGCTCCTCGGCCGTGCGTTCCGCCCGCTCGGCGCGGTCGGGCCGCTCCAGCGCGCGGTCGCGCGGGAGCCGGGCGATCCGGGGCACGAAGGGGTAGCTCGGCTCCTGCGCCGCCTCCTGGGTCGTCTCCCCGATGAGCGCGCGCGCCTCGTCGTCCACGGCCTGGACCAGGCGGCGCGGCGGGTCGTACGTCCAGCTCGCCGAATGCGGCTCGCCGGCCACGCGGTAGACGAGCAGGACCTCCCAGGTGCCGTCGTCGCGGCGCCAGGAGTCCCACAGGACGCTGTCCTTCTCGGCGCCGCGCAGCAGCAGGCGCTCGGCGACCGCCTCACCGAGCTGCGGACCGGTGCTCTCGCCCTGGCGCCGCACCGCGGTCTTGCGGGCCCTCTCGGCCATGAAGGCGCGCTCGGCCAGCACGGGGCCCTCGAAACGCCGGACGCGCTCCACCGGGATCCCGGCGAGCTGGGCGACCTCCTCCGCCGTGGCACCGGCTCGTATCCGCGCCTGGATGTCGCGCGGGCGCAGATGGCTCTCGACCTCGATCTCGATCTGGCCCAGCCGCGCGCGGTCGTTGCGGATGGCGGCGCGAAGGCGCTCGTCGATCGGAAGCGTGTACTCGGTGCTGTCGGCAGCCTTGAGAACCAGTCGTGTGCCGTCGTTGCTGACAGCCACGACACGCAGTTCGGGCACGGTTACCTCCCGGGTGGTGCCTGCCGACGTCACGTGCGTCGCTGCTCCCGATGGACGAGTGTGACCTGCCCGGGTGCAGCCTGCCACAACCTTGCTGAGTTTCCCGGCGTGTCGGGCATGTGCCGTGACACGCCGTTATGGCACGGTTACCTATTCGCAACGCTGAGTGACCAAACGCGCCACTCGACGTCAAGTGTCTCCGGTTCGATCGACGGCACCCCGGGACGAGTGCGCCGCCTCCCCCCGGAGCCAGGATTTGTCACAGTACTCCATTTGGGCCACGTCGGTGGGGCGCCGCGCCGTCGAACTTCGCACGCGCCAAGGGAGTTGGGGCAGGATCTTCACAAAAACCCCACAAGTGGAACTATTCCCCGAGCACCCGCCGCAGGTAGTCGTTCCGGAACAGCCGGTCCGGGTCGAGCCGGTCGCGCAGGGCGGTGAACTCCGCGAAGCGGGGGTAGACCTTGGCGAGGTGGTCCGCATCCCGGGTGTGGATCTTGCCCCAGTGGGGGCGGCCCTGATGGGCGGTCATGATCTGCTCCACCGCGGTGAAGTACTCCTGGTACCGGCTGCCCCGGTACATGTGCACCGCGACGTAGGCGGTGTCCCGGCCCGAGGCCGTCGACAGGGCGATGTCGTCCGCCGGGGCGGTCCGCACCTCCACGGGGAAACTGATCCTGAACTCCGACGACTCGACCATGGACTTCAGTTCGCGCAGCACCTCCACCGCTGCCTCGCGCGGCACCGCGTACTCCATCTCCACGAAACGCACACGGCGCGGGTGGGTGAACACCCGGTACGGGATGTCGGTGTAGGTGCGGGCCGACAGCGCCCGGCTGGAGACCTGGGCGATGCCCGGGATGAGGGAGGGCGCCGCCCGGCCCACCGAGCAGGCCGCCTGGAAGACCCCGTTGGACAGGAACTCGTCGTCGATCCATCCGCGCACCCCCGGGACCGGGGCGGCGGGACCCTGGCTGCGGTTGTTCCGCTTGGTGTTGCAGCCGTCGGTGTGCGGGAACCAGTAGAACTCGAAGTGCTCGTTCTCCTCGACCAGTTGGTCGAACTCCGCGACCACCCGGTCGAAGCGCATGGGCTCTTCGCGCGCGGTGAGCAGGAAGAGCGGCTCCACCGCGAAGGTGATCGAGCCGACCACGCCGAGCGCGCCGAGCCCGATCCTGGCGGCGGCGAAGACCTCGGCGTTCTCCTGCGCCGAGCAGGTGAGCACCGACCCGTCGGCGAGCACCAGTTCCAGCGCCTTGATCTGGGCGGCTATGGAGCCCGAGTCCCGGCCCGTGCCGTGGGTGCCGGTGCTGGTCGCACCCGCCACCGTCTGCTCCATGATGTCGCCCATGTTCGTGAGCGACAGGCCCTCGGCGGCGAGCAGCGCGTTGAGGTGCTTGAGCTGGACGCCCGCCTCCACCGTGACCGTGCCGGCCTCGCGGTCGATGCCCCGCACCGCGGTCATCCGCTCGGGCCGGATCAGGACGCCCGAGGTGGCCGCCGCCGAGGTGAAGGAGTGCCCGGTGCCCACGGCCTTGGCCGGCAGGCCGTCCTTCGCGGCCTTGCGGATCACGGCCGCCAGTTCGTCCGTCGAGGCGGGCGACTCCGTCCGCGCGGGCAGGGCCCGTACGTTGCCCGCCCAGTTACGCCATGTGGCCTTCCCGGCGGTCCTGCTCGTCGTAGCCATGCGCTCGCGTCCCCTCCAAGTCCGGCGCCGGCTCCAGCCGGCGGTACCCCAGGAACGCCGCCACCACGGCGAGCGCCGCGGCGGAGGCGGGCACCGCGAACGCGGCCCGGGCCCCCGCCGCGTCGATGACCCACCCGGCCAGAGAGGCGCCGAGCGCCACGCCGACCGCGAGACCCGTGCTCGTCCACGTCATGCCCTCGGTCAGCTTCGCGCGCGGTACCAACTGCTCGACGAGCGCCATGGTGGTGACCATCGTCGGTGCGATGGACAGGCCCGCGACGAACAGCGCCACGGCCAGGAACGGCAAGTTCCCGACCAGTAGTGGCGGGATCATACTCACGCCCATGGCCGCCACGCCCAGCAGGAAGCGGCGGGAGGCCGTACCCCTCGGCCTCATCAGGCCGAAAAGCACCCCCGCGAGGCAGGATCCCGCCGCGTACACCGCCAGCACCACGCTCGCCGCGGCCTTGTGGCCCTGCTCCTCGGCGAAGGCCACGGTGGTCACGTCCACGGCTCCGAAGATCGCCCCGGTCGCGACGAAGGTCAGCACCAGCACCTGCAGCCCGCGGGAGCGCAGCGCGGAACCCGGGGTGTGCTGCTCGCGCGGGTGCGGTGGCGGCTCGGTGGCGCGCTGCGCGGTCAGCAGCACCACCCCGGCCGCCAGGAAGAGCACCGCCAGCAGCGGCCCCGCCTCCGGGAACCAGATCGTGCAGAGCCCGATCGACAGGATCGGGCCCACGATGAAGCAGACCTCGTCGACGACGGACTCGAAGGAGTAGGCGGTGTGCAGCAGCGCGGGCGACCCCCGGTGGATCATGGTCCAGCGCGCCCGCACCATGGCGCCCAGGCTCGGGGTCGTCCCCGCCAGCGCGACGCACGCGAAGAGCGTCCAGTCCGGGGCCCCGGTCCGCACGCAGACCAGCAGGCCCGCGACCGCCAGCACCGTGATCCCGGCGGCCGGGCGCAGCACCCTGCGCTGTCCGTACCGGTCGACCAGGCGCGACACCTGCGGGCCGAGGACCGCCGCGGCCAGCGCCAGGGTGGCCGCGAGCCCGCCGGCGATCCCGTAGCGGCCGGTGACCTGGGACATCATCGTCACGATGCCGATGCCGAGCATGGACAGCGGCATCCGGCCGATGAAACCCGCCGCCGAGAAACCCCTGGTCCCCGGAGTGGAGAAGATCGCGCGATAGGGACTGGACACGGGCGCTCCACGGCTTCGTCGCCGACGTCTCAAGGGGCTGAAGTAAGGAATGTGACTGCGTCACACAGCTTACAAAGGGAGCGCAAGCGATTTTCGCCGGTTGCTCGGCCGTCACCGCCGGGTGGCAGGATCGGAACATGTCCGATCACACCGAGGCCGGCACCGCCGCTCCGTACGACGCACTGCTCCTGCTGTCCTTCGGGGGGCCCGAGGGGCCCGACGACGTCGTCCCCTTCCTGGAGAACGTCACGCGCGGCCGCGGCATCCCCCGTGAGCGCCTGAAGGAGGTGGGGCAGCACTACTTCCTGTTCGGCGGGGTCAGCCCCATCAACGCGCAGAACCGCGAACTGCTGGAGGCGCTGCGCAAGGACTTCGCCGGGCACGGCCTCGACCTGCCCGTCTACTGGGGCAACCGCAACTGGGCGCCCTACCTGACGGACACCCTGCGCGAGCTGACCGAGGACGGCCACCGCCGCGTGCTGGTCCTGGCCACCAGCGCGTACGCCTCCTACTCCGGCTGCCGGCAGTACCGGGAGAACCTCGCCGACTCCCTGGCCGCCCTGGAGGCCGAGGGCCGCACCGTCCCCCGCGTGGACAAGCTGCGGCACTACTTCAACCACCCCGGCTTCGTCCGGCCCATGGTCGACGCGGTGCTCACCGCCCTCGCCACGCTGCCCGAGGACGTCCGCGACGGGGCGCACCTGGCGTTCACCACCCACTCGATCCCCACGGCGGCCGCCGACACCTCCGGCAGGCCCGAGGACCACACCGAGGACGGAGCCGGCGGGGCCTACGTCGCCGAGCACCTGGACACCGCCCGGCTGATCGCCGACGCGGTGCGCGAGGCCACCGGCACCGACCGCCCGTGGAAGCTCGTCTACCAGTCCCGCAGCGGCGCCCCCCACATCCCGTGGCTGGAGCCCGACATCTGCGACCACCTGGAGGAGCTGCACGACTCCGGGGTTCCCGCCGCCGTCATGGTGCCGATCGGCTTCGTCTCCGACCACATGGAGGTCAAGTACGACCTCGACACCGAGGCGACCGCCAAGGCCGCCGAACTCGGCCTGCCCGTCGCCCGCGCCGCCACCGTGGGCGCGGACCCGCGCTTCGCCGCCGCCGTCCGCGAGCTGGTGCTGGAGCGCGCCGCCACCGAGCGGGGCCTGGCCCCCGAGCGGTGCGCGCTGGGCGCGCTCGGGCCCAGCCACGACGTGTGCCCCGTGGGCTGCTGCCCGGCACGCAGCCCCCGCCCGGCCGCCGCGGGCGCCCAGTGACCGAGACACCGAAACGCACGAGGAGTGCCATGACCGACCACCTCAAGGACGAACTCCTGGCCGTGGCCCTCGAGGCCGCCCGCAGGGCGGGCGAGCTGCTGCGAAACGGCCGCCCGGCCGACCTCGGAGTGGCCGCCACCAAGAGCAGCCCGATCGACGTCGTCACCGAGATGGACATCGCCGCCGAGAAGCTGATCGCCTCCTTCATCACCGAGCACCGCCCCGACGACGGGCTCCTGGGCGAGGAGGGCGCCAGCATCCCGGGCAGCAGCGGGGTCCGGTGGGTGATCGACCCGCTGGACGGCACCGTGAACTATCTCTACGGCCTGCCGTCGTGGGCCGTGAGCATCGCGGCCGAGCTGGACGGCGAGACGCTCGTCGGGGTCGTCGAGGCCCCGATGCGCGGCGAGAGCTACCGCGCGGTGCTGGGCCGGGGTGCCTGGGTCAACGAGCGCGAGGCGGCCGTGCGCCCTGCGCCGCCGCTGGACCAGGCGCTGATCGGCACCGGCTTCGGCTACCTGAAGGAGCGCCGCGAGGGGCAGGCGAGGGTGCTGCGCGAGCTGGTGCCGCAGGTGCGGGACATACGCCGCGGGGGATCCGCCGCCATCGACCTGTGCGACGTGGGCTGCGGCCGCCTGAACGCCTACTACGAGCGCGGCCTCAACCCGTGGGACTACACGGCGGGCGCCCTGTTCGCCCGGGAGGCCGGCGCCCTGACCGGGGGCCGGCCGGGAGAGCCGGAGTCCACGGGGCTCACCGTCGCGGCACCGCAGGGGCTGTTCGAGCCCCTGCAGCGGCTGCTCGACGAGCTCGGCGCCTGGCACGACTGAGGCCGCCGGCGCCACCGCCGCCGCCCGACGCGAAGGCCCGCCGCCCGGTGCGGAACCGGCGGCGGGCACGCGAACGCCCCGGCACCTATCCAGGTGTCCGGGGCGCGGCGTTCGGCTGTGCCGCCCTGGGCGATCTCAGGCGATCTTGGGCAGCACCTGGACGCCGTGCTCTGCGGCGAGGCGGCGAAGATCGGCCAGTTCGGCCTCCTCGACCTCGGCCAGGAACTCGTCCCCGTCCTCGCGGGCGCGCAGAAGGTCGGATTCGGTGCTGTGTATGCGCTGCAGGATTCCAGTGGTGAATGCGTCCATCAGGTGGCGCCCCCTCGTCGTCGTGGGTTGACACAGGGATATTCGTCTTCGTGCGATGTGCGGGGTCGATCACAGGTCTTGTCGGGGGACCCCTCGGACCGCACAGCGGCTACTGCCACGGGAGTTGCGGACGCCCTGCGGGCGTGATCGGGGGTGTGCAGTCGTCCTCCCCAGGCCCACCGGAGGGGAAACCTCCGGGACGCGAGGAATTCGGCGCCGAGTCCTCTTACCCCTGTTTTACGGCCGCCCGGTGCAGGATGGAGGAGCGTTCGGCCTGCACAGGCGGGCTGGGCGCGGCTCTTTGAGAAGTGCCTAGGGAAGGAACAGCGCCTTGCGCGTACTGGTCGTCGAGGACGAGCAACTGCTCGCCGATGCGGTAGCCACCGGACTGCGCCGTGAGGCCATGGCGGTCGACGTCGTCTACGACGGCGGCGCCGCCCTGGAGCGGATCGGGGTGAACGACTACGACGTCGTCGTCCTCGACCGCGACCTGCCGGTCGTCCACGGGGACGACGTGTGCCGCAAACTGGTGGAACTGGGCCTGCCGACCCGCGTGCTGATGCTGACCGCAGCCGGCGACGTCAGCGACCGCGTCGAGGGCCTGGAGCTGGGCGCCGACGACTACCTCCCCAAGCCCTTCGCCTTCACCGAACTCACCGCGCGCGTACGGGCCCTCGGCCGCCGTACGACCGCGCCGCTGCCGCCCGTGCTGGAGCGTGCCGGGATCAAGCTCGACCCCAACCGCCGCGAGGTGACCAGGGAGGGCCGGCAGGTCCAGCTGGCCCCCAAGGAGTTCGCGGTGCTGGAGGTGCTGCTGCGCAGCGAGGGCGCTGTGGTGTCCGCGGAGCAGCTGCTGGAGAAGGCCTGGGACGAGAACACCGATCCCTTCACCAACGTCGTGCGGGTCACCGTCATGACCCTGCGCCGCAAGCTCGGGGAGCCCGCGGTGATCGTCACCGTCCCCGGCTCCGGATACCGGATCTGATCCGCCGTGCCCGCGCCCTCGTCCTCGCCGACGACTCCGCCCGCGTCGCAGGCCATCCCGCCCAAGCCCACCTGGGACCCCAAGCCCGCCGCGCGGCCGATGCCGCTGCTGCGCCCCACGATCCGGATAAGGCTCACCCTGCTCTACGGTGGCATGTTCCTGATCGCCGGGGTGATACTGCTGTGGATCATCTACATGCTGGCGGCCCAGGCCATCCGCCAGGGCACCGAGGCGCAGTTCCACGTCGAGGCGGGCCGGCTCTCGCTCACCGGGCTGTGCCCCGAGCTGCCCACCGGCCCGACCAACCCGGACGCCTTCAACAAGGCCTACGTCCACTGCCTGGCCGTGCAGCGCGAGACCGCCCTCAACGTCCTGCTCAAGCGCTCGCTCTTCGCGCTCGTCGGCCTCGCCGTGCTCGCCTTCGCCTTCGGCTACCTGCTGGCCGGCCGTGTGCTGGCGCCGCTCGGCCGGATCACCCGCACCGCGCGCGGCGTGGCGAGCTCCGACCTCACCCAGCGGATCCACCTGACCGGCCCGGACGACGAGCTCAAGGAGCTGGCCGACACCTTCGACGACATGCTGGAGCGCCTGGAGCGGTCCTTCGACGCCCAGCGCCGCTTCGTCTCCAACGCATCCCACGAGCTGAGAACGCCGCTGGCGATCACCCGCACGCTGCTGGAGGTCCAGCTCGCCGATCCGAACGCCTCCCCGGACATGCAGCAGCTGGGCAAGAACCTGCTCGTCACCAACACGCGCAGCGAGCAGCTGGTGGAGGGCCTGCTGCTGCTCGCCCGCAGCGACAACGAGATCGTCGACCGCAAGCCGGTGGACCTCGCGGAGGCGGCCACGCAGGCGCTGGAGCAGACCCGCAACGAGGCCGACGCCAAGGGCGTGGAGCTGCGTGCCGCGCTCGGCGAGGCCGTCGTGCAGGGCAACGGGGTGCTGCTGGAGCGCATCGCGCTGAACCTGGTGCAGAACGCCGTCCGGTACAACGTCGCGGAGGCGGGCTGGGTCGAGGTCACCACGGCCCTGGAGCCGGGGTCCGCGGTCCTGACGGTCACCAACACGGGGCCCGTCGTCCCCGCGTACGAGATCGACAACCTGTTCGAACCCTTCCGCCGGCTGGGCACCGAGCGCACGGGCAGCGACAAGGGAGCGGGTCTCGGCCTCTCCATCGCCAAGTCCGTCGCCCGGGCCCACGGCGGCACGATCTCCGCGGTCCCCCGAGAGGGAGGTGGCCTGGTCATGCGGGTTGTCATCCCCGTGTGACCCGTCCCACGACACCCCCGGGGGCGTGTTCGCTTTGCGCTGAATTTTGCGGTCTGCGCGCCTCACGGGCATGCTGTGAGCGATCACACACGCGATCCCGGCACCGGGTACTCTCCGTGATTGCGGCCTCCGGGAAAAGAGCGGAAAAATCCATGTTTCCGCAGGTCATGATCACGGGAAGTACACGTGGAGGCGCGAGCAAGGTGCGACAAGTGGTCCGTTTCCGGTCATCACCGGCAGCGGGTGCGATCACCTCTTCGGGGGTGCGGTTGGGTGTCGATTGAGTAACGGCACTTGATGTAAGGCAAAATCTCCGCTTCGGGCCGGGCACAAGACCGGCCTCCCATGCGTTACGTGCGCTGGAGACACCGCAGACACCCAGAGGGGGAGAGCGATACATGGCTACTGATTACGACACCCCACGCAAGACAGACGATGACGTCAACGAGGACAGCATCGAAGAACTGAAGGCCAGGCGGAACGACAAGTCGACTTCTACGGTCGACGTGGACGAGTTCGACCAGGCCGAGTCCCTCGAGCTGCCCGGAGCCGACCTCTCCAACGAGGAGCTGTCGGTCCGGGTCCTGCCCCGGCAGGCGGACGAGTTCACCTGCATGAGCTGCTTCCTCGTGCACCACCGCAGCCAGCTGGCGACGGAGAAGAACGGCAACCCGATCTGCCGCGACTGCGCGGCCTGACGGACAGCCGGACCGTGGCGAGCGACGACGAGCGAGGCCACGAGGCCTCGCTCGCGGGCGCGACGGAGGGGCCGGCGGGCGAGCTCGTCCCGTCCCGTCCCCCCGGCCGTGCCTCACGGGCACGGGCACGCGCCAAGGCGGCGCTGAACACCTTCGTCGACGGGCTCGTCGAGACGGCCCCGAGGGTCCCCGTCAGGGACCTGGAGACGCTTCGCCGCCAGTTCCCCGGGCTCGGGCCCGAGGAGCTGGCCGACAAGCTGGTGAGCGCCGCCACGATGGGCACCGCGACGGTCGGCGCCGGCATCGGCGCCGCCGCCATGCTGCCCACCCCGCCGGCCATGCCGGCGGAGCTGGCCTCGGAGACCCTCGGGGTCGCCCTGGTCGAGTACAAGCTGATCGCCGAGCTGCACGAGGTCTACGGGCTGCGCGCCCCGGGCACGCTGCGGCAGCGGTCCGCGATGTACCTCGCCGAGTGGACGGAGCGGCGCGGCATCGACTTCTCCAAGCCGTCCACGCTGAACATCGCCCTCGGCGGCAGGATGAAGCGCGAGCTGCGCCAGCAGCTGATGAAGCGCACCATGCGCAACCTGCCGACGCTGACCCCGTTCATGGTCGGCGCGGCCGTCGGCGCCGTGATGAACCGGCGGGACACCAAGAAGCTCGCGGAGCAGATCCGCAAGGACCTGCGCGCCCGCCAGGTGCCCTGGGGGCTGCTGTCCGCCGAGGAGGAGCCCCCGCCCGCACTCGGGCCCGGCAGGTGACCGGCCAGGCCCCCGGGCGCCCCGTGGCGGGGCGCCGGCCCGCTCAGACGCGTACGTCCCGCAGGGCCGCGGCGAGGCGCTCGGGCGAGCGCGTCGACAGGTACAGGTACGGTGTCGGGTCCTCCGGGTCGGTGACCTCGATCTTGAGCGCGGTCGGCACATAGGCCCGCAGCAGCATGAAGGCGCGCGGATCGGCCTTGTACGACCGCCAGGCCAGGGCCTCGTCCCGGTCCAGCACCGTGGCCTCGCCGAGCGCCGCGACCGGGATCTTCGCGTCCCCGGCCACCAGCGAGCCGGCGACCACCCGCAGCCGCGGCGAACCGTACGCACTGACCACGGCCGCACCGGCGGCCGTGCCGCCCACCAGCCCCGCGAGCAGGGCCAGGGGCCCGAGGGGCAGCAGGATCAGCGCCAGTGAGACGCCCGCGCCGACGGCGAGGCCCCACCAGGAACGCGGCGCGGTCAGCCGCTCCTCATAGCTCATGACGGTCATGACACCAAGCTTGTCATGCGGCACCGTCAGCGCCCGCCCCGGGACCGCAGCCTGCTCAGCGCGTGAGCGGCCCGAGGGGGGCGCCGCAGCCCCGTGGCGACCTGCTTGGCCCAGTCGGTCGCGGCGGTCGGCAGGGCGGCGTCCAGGACCGCGGAGGAGCGCGCGTCGGTGCCCACCAGGTAGCGGGGGAGCGGCCGTGGCGCCGTGAGCGCCTTCAGGACGGTGCGCGCCACCGGCCGCGGCGAGGGCAGCTCCCGCTTGATCATCTCCTCCGCGGCCTCGTACTGGTGCCGGTAGGCCGAGTTGCGGCGCTGCGGCAGCCTGCTCGCGCCGCGCTGCCAGATGTCCGTGCCGTACGAGCCGGGCTCCACCAGCACGACCTTGACCCCGAACGGGGCCGCCTCCATCCGCAGCGCGTCCGTCACCGCCTCCAGGCCCTGCTTGCTGGCGCAGTACCAGCCGAGCAGCGGCATCGACACCCGCCCCGAGATCGACGAGATGTTGACGATCCGCCCCGCCCGCCGGGTGCGCATCGTCGGCAGCACCAGGCGGGCGATGCGCGCCGGGGCCACCAGGTTGGTCTCCAGCTGCTGCCGCACCTGCTCGTCGTCGACGTCCTCGATCGCGCCCGGCTGGGCGATCCCCGCGTTGTTCACCACCGCCCAGGGGCCGCCGTCCGTCATCGTGGCGATCTCGGTGAACGCCCGGACGGAGGAGGTGGCGTCCGTGACGTCCAGGAGCACGGTGCGCACCGACGCGCCCGTGCGGTCCACCGCCTCCCGCAGCGCCTGCGCCTTCTCCTCGCTCCGTACCGTCCCGATGACGTCGAAGCCGGCGTGGGCCAGTTCGAGGGTGGTGGCGAGGCCGATCCCGCACCCGGCTCCTGTGACGACGACGGACCTGGGGGTCATGTGGTGCTCCAAGGGAAGGTGCTTCGGTCATGGGCGGGCCGCGGGGCCGGAAGGACAACGGCCGGGCGGCGGGAATCGATCCCGCAGGAGGGTAGGGTCTCCCGCGTGAGTGGAGCTACGACCGACGCCGGCCCGGACCGCCCGGGCCTGACACCGCCGCGCGACGCCGTCGCGCCGGAGCGGCACCCCGACGCCCCCGCACCCGGTGAACCGCTGGGCGCGCACTACGACCACTGCTTCGGCTGTGGCGGGGCGCAGCCGCACGGGCTGCACCTGGAGGCCACCGCGGGTGAGGGCGTCAGCGTGACCGCCGAGTTCACGGTCCAGCCCGCTCACCAGGGCGCCCCGGGCCTGGCGCACGGCGGTGTGCTGGCCACGGCGCTCGACGAGACGCTCGGCTCCCTCGCCTGGCTGCTGCGCACCATCGCCGTGACCGGCCGCCTGGAGACCGACTTCGTGCAGCCCGTACCGGTCGGCGCCACCCTCCACCTGGAGGCCCGCTGCACCGCCGTGGCCGGGCGCAAGATCTACTCCACCGCGGTGGGCCGGATCGGCGGCCCGGACGGCCCGGTCGCGGTCCGCGCGGACGCGCTGTTCATCGAGGTCAAGCTGGAGCACTTCACCGACAACGGCCGCCCCGAGGAGATCCGCGCCGCGATGTCCGACCCCGACCAGGTCAAGGTCGCGCGCGCCTTCGAGGTGAACCCGTGACCGGCGGTGCTCGCCCCCCGGTCGACGTCCTCATCCACCGTATGCACGAGGACGTCCCGATTCCTTCGTACGGGCACCCGGGCGACGCCGGAGCCGACCTCGTCACCACCGAGACGGCCGAACTGGCCCCCGGTGAGCGCGCCGTACTGCCCACGGGGGTGTCGATCGCGCTGCCGGAGGGCTACGCGGCCTTCGTGCACCCGCGCTCGGGCCTCGCCGCGAGGTGCGGAGTGGCCCTCGTGAATGCCCCGGGAACGGTTGATGCCGGGTACCGTGGGGAGATCAAGGTGATCGTGGTCAACCTGGACCCGCGCGAGAGCGTACGGTTCGCAGCAGGTGACCGGATCGCCCAACTGGTCGTCCAGCAGGTCGAGCGGGTCCGCTTCCACGAGGTGGCGGAACTGCCCGGTTCGGTACGGGCGGCAGGGGGCTTCGGCTCCACGGGGGGTCATGCCGCGGTGGATGGCTCGCCGGTCGGTCCGTCCGGCAATGGATACGCATCGGTCATCGCTGACCGGGAAGGACAGTGACGTGTTCCGTCGTCGTCGCAAGGAGCGCGGAGACGCCCTCGACGAGCTCGCGGCCCAAGGCCCTGACGAGCTGGCCGAAGACGCCGAGGAGTCGGACGACTCCATGGAGTCCCGTCGGTACAACCTTCCGCCCGCCCCGAGGCCGGACGGCCCGTGGGACGTGAGTGAGGTCAGGGACCCGGCCGAGGGCAGGGTCGACCTGGGCGGCATCTTCGTACCCGGTGTACAGGGCATGGAACTGCGTGTCGAGGTGGCCGGGGAGTCCATCGTCGCCGCGACCGTGGTGCTCCGGGAGAGCGCCGTCCAGCTGCAGGGCTTCGCCGCCCCCAAGTCGGAGGGCATCTGGGGCGAGGTCCGCGACGAGATCGCCTCCGGCATCACCAAGCAGGGCGGCATCGTCGACGAGGTCGAGGGTCCGCTGGGCTGGGAGCTGCGCGCCCAGGTGCCGGTGCAGCTGCCCAACGGCGCCAACGGCGTCCAGGTCGTGCGCTTCGTCGGCTGCGACGGCCCGCGCTGGTTCCTGCGGGGCGTCATCTCCGGGCAGGGCGCCGTCCAGCCCGAGACCGCCGGCCTGCTGGAGCAGATCTTCCGCGACACCGTCGTCGTCCGCGGCGAGTCGCCGATGGCGCCGCGCGACCCGATCGTGCTGAAGCTGCCCAACGACGCCCAGATGGTGCCCGAGGGCATCGCCCAGGACGAGAGCGGCCGCTTCTCCGACGGCATCGACCCGATGCGCCGCGGACCGGAGATCACCGAGGTCCACTGAAGCCGGGGCCCAGCGCCCCGGCCACGCCCGACGCCCGTGGGCCGACCTGTGAGAACAGGTCGGCCCACGGGCGTTTTCGCAGCTCACGCCGGTGAACGTCAAAGGACCGTCAAGGCGCAGCCGGGGCCCGTACGGAAACCGTCAACGGGGTCCGCACACGGCCGGAACGGAGTTTCCCTGGCCTGGTCGACGTGTCGTCCAGAGCTGGGAGCACACGATGACCGACCTCGTCTTCGTCGTCACCACGATCGCGGTCTTCGCACTGGTCGCCCTGATCGCCAAGGCGGTGGCCAGGCTGTGAGCGCCGAGAACATCGCCGGCCTCGTCGTCGCCGCGGCCCTGCTGGTCTACCTGATCGTGGCGCTCGTCCGGCCCGAGCGGTTCTGAGGTCCGGACATGGGCCCCGTCACCGCTGACGTGCTCCAGGTCACCGCGCTCGTCGTGGCGCTGGCCCTGGTGTACCGCCCCTTCGGCGACTACATGGCCGCCGTCTACAGCTCCGACCGGCACCTGCGGGTCGAGCGGTGGGTCTACCGCTGCCTCGGGGCCGACCCGGACGCCCGGATGCGCTGGCCGGCCTACCTCAGGGCGGTGCTGGCCTTCTCCCTCGTGGGCGTGCTGTTCCTGTACCTGTTCCTGCGGGTCCAGAACCACCTCCCGCTCTCCCTGGGCTTCGCCGCGATCCCGCCCGGCCAGGCGTTCAACACGGCGGCCTCGTTCGTGACCAACACGAACTGGCAGTCCTACATGGGCGAGAACGCCATGGGCCACGCCGCCCAGACCGCCGGCCTCGCCGTGCAGAACTTCGTCTCGGCGGCGGTCGGCATGGCCGTGGCCATCGCGCTCGTCCGCGGCTTCGTCCGCTCCCGCACCGGCGAGCTCGGCAACTTCTGGGCCGACATGGTCCGCGGCACCATTCGCATCCTGCTGCCCGTGGCCTTCGTCGCCGCGATCGTCCTGGTGGGCTTCGGGGCGATCCAGAACTTCGCCGGGTGGCACGAGATCACCACCCTCGCGGGCGGCCACCAGACGCTGACCGGCGGCGCCGTGGCGTCCCAGGAGGCCATCAAGGAGCTCGGCACCAACGGAGGCGGTTTCTACAACGCCAACTCCGCCCATCCCTTCGAGAACCCGGACGCGTTCACCAACCTCTTCGAGGTCTTCCTGCTCCTGGTCGTCCCGTTCTCGCTCACCCGCACCTTCGGGAGGATGGCCGGCAACCTCAAGCAGGGCTACGCGATCCTCTCCGCGATGGGCCTGATCTGGATCGGCTTCGTGACGCTGATGACCTGGGTCGAGACCGCGCACCCCGGATCGGCGAACCAGATCGCGGGCGCCGCCCTGG
Organism: Streptomyces sp. PA03-3a; assembly: GCF_033792735.1. NCBI lineage: Bacteria > Bacillati > Actinomycetota > Actinomycetes > Kitasatosporales > Streptomycetaceae > Streptomyces > Streptomyces sp. PA03-3a. The sequence continues at coordinate 315,786 of NZ_JARAVM010000002.1, read as the reverse complement.
AGGGGAAGGAGCAGCGTTTCGGCGTCGGCGCGTCGTCGTTGTTCGCGGTGAGCACCACCCTGACGTCGACCGGCGCGGTGGACTCCTTCCACTCCTCCTTCACCGGCCTCGGCGGAGGCATCGCCCTGCTGGGCATGATGCTGGGCGAGATCGCCCCCGGCGGCGTCGGCTCCGGTCTCTACGGCATCCTGATCATGGCGGTCATCGCGGTGTTCATCGCCGGCCTGATGGTCGGGCGCACACCGGAGTACCTGGGCAAGAAGATCGGCACCCGCGAGATCAAGCTCGCCGCCCTGTACATCCTGGTCACCCCGGCCGTCGTGCTGGTCTTCACCGCCCTGGCCATGGCGCTGCCGACCCCGCCGCACTCCATGCTCAACAGCGGGCCGCACGGCTTCTCCGAGGTCCTGTACGCCTACACCTCGGCGGGCAACAACAACGGCTCCGCCTTCGCCGGCCTGAACGCGGACACGCAGTGGTACAACACCACGCTCGGCCTCGCGATGCTCCTCGGCCGCTTCGTCCCGATGGTCTTCGTCCTGGCCCTGGCCGGCTCGCTCGCCCGGCAGACGCCGGTGCCCGCCACCACGGGCACTCTGCGCACCGAGAAACCCCTCTTCGCCGGTCTGCTCGTCGGCGCGATCCTGATCATCACCGCCCTGACCTACTTCCCGGCGCTCGCCCTCGGCCCGCTCGCGGAGGGCCTGTCATGAGCCGCACGACCACCCCCACCCCCGCGGAGGGAACCATGTCCACCGACACGCCGGTGCGCGCCAGCGAGGGAGGACCGGCACCGCACACCCCCGACGCGGGCCACGGCGCCCGCATCTCGGGCGGGCTCGTCGACCCGGGCCAGCTGCTGCGGTCCCTCCCGGACGCGCTGCGCAAGCTCGACCCCCGGGTGATGGTCAGGACGCCCGTCATGTTCGTCGTCCTGATCGGCTCGGTGCTCACGACCGCGCTGGCGGTGCTCTCCCCGGCCGACTGGTTCGGCTGGGCGATCACCGCGTGGCTCTGGCTCACCGTGGTCTTCGCCAACCTGGCGGAGGCCGTCGCCGAGGGCCGCGGCAAGGCGCAGGCCGAGACCCTGCGCCGGGCCAAGACGGACACCGTCGCCCGCCGGCTCGTGGACGGCGCCGAGGAGCGCGTTCCCGGCACCGGACTGCGCGTCGGCGACCTCGTGGTCTGCGAGGCGGGCGATGTCATCCCGGGTGACGGCGATGTCGTGGAGGGCGTCGCGTCGGTCGACGAGTCGGCGATCACGGGGGAGTCGGCTCCGGTCATCCGGGAGTCCGGTGGCGACCGTTCGGCGGTGACGGGCGGCACGAAGGTGCTGTCGGACCGGATCGTCGTGCGCATCACGACCAGGCCGGGTGAGACGTTCATCGACCGCATGATCGCGCTGGTGGAGGGCGCGGCCCGGCAGAAGACGCCCAACGAGATCGCGCTGAACATCCTGCTGGCGTCGCTGACCATCGTCTTCCTGCTGGCGGTCGTCACCCTGCAGCCGTTCGCGATCTACGCGGGCGCCGAGCAGTCGATGATCGTCCTGGTGGCGCTGCTGGTCTGCCTCATCCCGACGACGATCGGTGCCCTGCTGTCGGCGATCGGCATCGCCGGCATGGACCGCCTGGTGCAGCGCAATGTGCTCGCCATGTCCGGCCGGGCCGTCGAGGCCGCCGGCGACGTCAACACCTTGCTGCTCGACAAGACCGGCACCATCACCCTCGGCAACCGCCAGGCGTCGGAGTTCCTGCCGGTCAAGGGAACGACCGCCGCCGAGCTGGCCAATGCCGCGCAGTTGTCGTCGCTTGCCGACGAGACGCCCGAGGGGCGTTCCGTGGTCGTCCTGGCGAAGGAGAGGTACGGGCTGCGCGAGCGGCACGAGGGCGAGCTCGGCCACGCCGAGTTCGTGCCCTTCACCGCGCAGACCCGGATGTCCGGCGTCGACGTCGACGGCCGCCAGGTCCGCAAGGGCGCCGCGTCCGCGGTGACCGCGTGGGTCGCCGGCAACGGCGGCACCGTCACCCCCGACGCACAGCGCACCGTCGACGCCGTCTCCGCCTCCGGCGGGACCCCGCTGCTCGTCGCGGTCAAGGACGCGGAGGGCGCCCGGGTGCTGGGCGTGATCCACCTCAAGGACGTCGTCAAGCACGGCATGCGGGAGCGGTTCGACGAGCTGCGGCGGATGGGCATCCGCACGGTCATGATCACCGGTGACAACCCGCTGACGGCCAAGGCGATCGCCGACGAGGCGGGCGTGGACGACTTCCTCGCGGAGGCCACGCCCGAGGACAAGATGGCGCTGATCAAGCGCGAGCAGGCGGGCGGCAAGCTCGTCGCCATGACCGGCGACGGCACCAACGACGCCCCGGCGCTGGCCCAGGCCGACGTGGGCGTGGCCATGAACACCGGCACCTCGGCCGCCAAGGAGGCCGGGAACATGGTGGACCTGGACTCCGACCCCACCAAGCTCATCGAGATCGTCGAGATCGGCAAGCAGCTGCTCATCACCCGCGGCGCGCTGACCACCTTCTCCATCGCCAACGACGTCGCGAAGTACTTCGCGATCATCCCCGCGATGTTCGCGGTCGCCTACCCGGGCCTGGCCAGGCTCAACATCATGCAGCTGTCCTCGCCGCAGTCCGCGATCCTCTCGGCGGTCGTCTTCAACGCGCTGATCATCATCGCCCTGGTGCCGCTCGCCCTGCGCGGCGTGCGCTACCGGCCGACCGGCGCCGACCGGATGCTCCGCCGCAACCTCGGGATCTACGGTCTCGGCGGCCTGGTCGCCCCGTTCGCCGGCATCAAGGTGATCGACATGCTCATCTCCCTGATCCCCGGAATCCACTGACGGGAGGCGTGCACCCGGTCATGAACACTTCCGTACGCAACTCCGCCCGGCTGGTCTGGAGCGCCCTGCGCGCTCTGCTGGTGCTGACCGTCGTGCTCGGCGTCGTCTATCCGCTCGCCGTGTGGGGGGTGGCCCAGACGGCCTTCCGCGACCAGGCGAACGGCTCCGAGGTGAGGGCCGGCGGCAGGGTCGTCGGCTCCGCGCTGATCGGCCAGAACTTCACCACCGGCAAGGACTTCGCCCCGGACCCCAAATGGTTCCAGCCTCGCCCCTCGGCGGCCGACGCCGGCGCCGGAGCGGGGCCGTACGACCCCACCCACACCGGCGCCTCCAACCTGGCGGTGACCGGCAAGCCCCTCACCGACCTGGTCAAGGAGCGCAAGAAGGAGGTCGCGGCCTTCAACCACGTCCCGGAGTCCGAGGTCCCCGCCGACGCGGTCCAGGCGTCCGGCTCCGGCCTGGACCCGGACATCTCCCCGGCGTACGCGGACATCCAGACCGCACGCGTCGCCAAGGCCAACGGGCTGAGCACCGCTCAGGTCGCCCGGCTGGTCGTGGAGCACACGGACGGGCGGCAGTTCGGCATCCTCGGCGAGCCGACCGTCAACGTCCTGGAACTCAACATCGCGCTGAGGCAACTGGCCGGCTGACCCCCCGGGACGAGCCCCGGGGACAGGCCACGTCAGAAAGGCGTCAAGCACGGGGGGCCCGCCGTCAGGAGACCGCCAAAGGAGGGCTCGGGACGCGGCCGGCGGGGTGAGAGTGGAGGTGCGGAGGGAGGCCTGCGCAGGCCGCTCGGCGGTGCGGAGGGGGCGGCGGAATGGCGCACACCGTCACCGCCGGGCAGCGGCGGCAGGTGCCACCCCGGTCCGGATCCGGACGGCGGTGGGGATTCCGGGTCAGGGAGACGGCACCGCGTTTCCGCGAGGGCCTCCCTTCCGCGGGGGGATCGCCGGGCCGGCCGCGCGTCGCACGTTGGCGGCGTCGCTGCGCGGCCGCCCGGCGCCTCGCGCCCGTCGACCCGTCGCTCCGCGTCCGGCCCGAGGCGTCCCTCGGCTGCCGCCCGTGAAGTCGCGGGCCTCACGGGCCCGGGCGGACGACGCGACGACCGGACCCCGGGACGCCCTCGCAGAGCCCCCGCCGGGCCCTCGACGCCTGCCGCGCCGTTCCCGAGGCCCCGCGCCCCACCGGCTTCCCCGACGCGGGGCAGGAGGCGGCCGCCCTCGCCGGCGCGGCCGGCGAGGGGGCGTCAAGGACGCGTCAACGTGTTCCCCCAAGGAACATCACGCCCGTTTTGTCCACTGCTGGGACCATAGGATTCTTGGTGTCGGACGCGCCCGGAAGGGGCACGCCACGAGGCGGAACGTGGAGCCATGGCACGCGGGACTTTGCGGATGTACCTGGGGGCGGCCCCGGGAGTGGGCAAGACCTACGCGATGCTCTCCGAAGCCCACCGGCGCATGGAGCGCGGGACCGACGTCGTCGTCGCCTTCGTCGAGCACCACGACCGCGCCCGCACCGAGGTCATGCTGCACGGCCTGGAGGCCGTGCGGCGCAAGGAGATCGAGTACCGGGACACCGTCTTCACCGAGATGGACGTCGACGCGGTGCTCGCGCGCCGGCCCGAGGTCGCCCTCGTCGACGAGCTGGCCCACACCAACATCCCCGGAAGCCGCAACGAGAAGCGCTGGCAGGACATCGAGGAACTGCTCCAGGCCGGCATCAACGTCATATCGACGGTGAACATCCAGCACCTGGAGTCGCTCGGCGACGTCGTCGAGTCGATCACCGGCGTGCGCCAGCGCGAGACCGTGCCCGACGAGGTGGTCCGGCGGGCCGACCAGATCGAACTGGTCGACATGTCGCCGCAGGCGCTGCGCCGCCGCATGGCGCACGGCAACATCTACGCCTCCGACAAGGTCGACGCGGCCCTGTCCAACTACTTCCGGCCCGGCAACCTCACCGCGCTGCGCGAACTCGCCCTGCTGTGGGTGGCCGACCGGGCCGACGAATACCTGCGGCAGTACCGCGCCGACCACCGGATCTCCGCCACCTGGCAGGCCCGTGAGCGCATCGTGGTCGGCCTCACCGGCGGCCCCGAGGGGCGGACGCTGATACGGCGCGCCGCGCGGATGGCCGCCAAGGGCGCGGGCGGGGAGATCCTCGCCGTCCACATCGCGCGCAGCGACGGCCTGACGGCCGGCTCGCCGAAGGAACTCGCCGTCCAGCGGACCCTCGTCGAGGACCTCGGTGGCTCCTTCCACCACGTCGTCGGCGACGACGTCCCCGGCGCCCTGCTGGACTTCGCCCGCGGCGTCAACGCCACCCAGGTCGTGCTCGGCACCAGCCGCCGGCCCGCCTGGCAGTACGTCTTCGGGCCGGGCGTCGGCGCGACCGTGGCCCGCGAGTCCGGGCCCGACCTCGACGTGCACATCGTCACCCACGAACACGCCGCCAAGGGCCGCGGACTGCCCGTGGCGCGCGGCGCCCGGCTCGGCCGCTCACGGGTGATCGCGGGCTGGCTGACCGGGGTGCTCGGCCCCGCGCTGCTCTGCCTGGTCCTCACCCAGCTGCACCCCGCCCTGGGCATCGCCACCGACATGCTGCTGTTCATGACCCTGACGGTCGCGGCGGCCCTCGCGGGCGGCCTCTACCCGGCACTGGTCTCGGCGGTCGGCGGCTCGCTGTTGCTGAACTACTTCTTCGCCCCGCCCCTGCACACCTTCACCATCGCCAAGCCCGAGAACCTGATCGCCATCGTGATCTTCGTGGTGGTCGGCGTCGCGGTGGCCTCCGTGGTGGACCTGGCGGCGCGGCGCACCCACCAGGCCGCCAGACTCCAGTCCGAGGCCGAGATCCTGTCGTACCTGGCCGGCAGCGTGCTGCGCGGAGAGCACTCCCTGGGCGCCCTGCTGGAGCGGGTCCGGGAGACCTTCGGCATGGAGGCCGTGTCACTGCTGGAGCGGGCCGGCGAGTACGACGCGTGGACCTGCGCCGCCGGCGTCGGGAGCCGGCAGTGCCTGCGCCCCGAGGACGCGGACGTGGAGGTGCCGGTCAGCGACAACCTCTCCCTGGCCCTCGTCGGCCGGGTGCTGCCCGCCTCCGACCGCCGGGTGCTCTCCGCCTTCGCGGCCCAGGCCGCCGGCGTGCTGGACCGGCAGCGGCTGGAGGACGAGGCGGCCAGGGCCCACAAGCTCGCCGAGGGCAACCGCATCCGCACCGCCCTGCTCGCCGCCGTCTCGCACGACCTGCGCACCCCCCTCGCCGCCATCAAGGCGGCGGTCAGTTCGCTGCGCTCCGACGACGTCGCCTGGTCCGAGGACGACGAGGCCGAGCTGCTGGAGGGCATCGAGGAGGGCGCGGACCGGCTCGACAACCTGGTCGGCAACCTCCTCGACATGTCGCGCCTGCAGACCGGAACCGTCACCCCGCTGATCCGCGAGGTGGACCTCGACGAGGTCGTCCCCAAGGCCCTGCGCGGCGTCCCCGACGGCAGCGTCGCCCTGGACGTCCCCGAGACCCTCCCCATGGTCTCCGTCGACCCCGGCCTCCTGGAGCGCAGCGTCGCCAACATCGTCGAGAACGCCGTCAAGTACAGCCCGGCAGGCGCCCAGGTGCTGGTCGCCGCCAGCGCCCTGGGCGGCCACGTCGACCTGCGCGTCGTCGACCGCGGGCCCGGCGTCCCCGACGCGGCCAAGGAACGGATCTTCGAGCCGTTCCAGCGGTACGGCGACGCCCCCCGCGGCAACGGCGTGGGCCTCGGCCTCGCGGTGGCCCGCGGCTTCGCCGACGCCATGGGTGCCACCCTGCAGCCCGAGGACACCCCCGGAGGCGGCCTGACGATGGTGCTCACCCTCCCCGCCGCGCCCGGCAGCATCCCCGTCGCGCCGGACCTCCCGGCCGAGGCGACGACCTGACCGTGCCCGCACCGCACCCCCGCTCCACCCCCCTCACCGTGAAGGAAAGGCAGGCTCCATGAACCGGGTGCTCGTGGTCGACGACGAGCCGCAGATCGTGCGCGCTCTCGTGATCAACCTGCGGGCCCGCAAGTACGAGGTCGACGCCGCCCACGACGGCGCGACCGCGCTGCAGCTCGCCGCCGCCCGCCACCCCGACGTCATCGTGCTCGACCTCGGCCTGCCCGACATGGACGGCGTCGAGGTGATCCGGGGACTGCGCGGCTGGACCCGCGTGCCGATCATCGTGCTCTCCGCCCGCCAGGCCTCCGACGAGAAGGTCGAGGCCCTCGACGCGGGCGCCGACGACTACGTCACCAAGCCCTTCGGCATGGACGAGCTGCTGGCGCGGCTGCGCGCCGCCGTGCGGCGCGCCACGCCCGGCGGACCCGAGGACGGCGCCGCGACCGTGGAGACGGAGTCCTTCACCGTCGACCTGGCGGCCAAGAAGGTCGACCGCGACGGCGCCGACGTCCGGCTCACCCCCACGGAGTGGCACCTGCTGGAGGTCCTGGTCCGCAACACCGGGCGCCTGGTCAGCCAGAAGCAGCTGCTCCAGGAGGTCTGGGGCCCGTCCTACGGCACCGAGAGCAACTACCTGCGGGTCTACATGGCCCAGTTGCGGCGCAAGCTCGAGACGGACCCCGCGCACCCGCGGCACTTCATCACCGAGCCGGGTATGGGCTACCGCTTCGAGACGTGATCAGTGAACCGTTCACGCGGGCCCGGTACCCTTCGAAGTATGAGTGGTACCACCCGTTCGGACCGGCCGGCCGGCCGCTTCCGCAGGATGCTCGACCGACTGTCCAGTTCCCAGGAGGAACTGCACTCCGACGAGCTGCGGCAGGACACCGCGGACGTCGGGTGCACCCGGATCTGCGACTGCGCCGACCGTGACATAGTGACCGTGACCGGTACACTACGCGCTGTCACTCTGCGGCCGCGGGCCGGCGTGCCCGCCCTGGAGGCCGAGCTGTTCGACGGTTCCGCACCGCTGGACGTGGTGTGGCTGGGCCGGCGCAGCATCGTCGGCATCGAGCCGGGCCGCAGGATCATCGCGTCGGGGCGGATCTCCATGAACCGCGGCCGTCCGGTGCTGTTCAATCCCAAGTACGAGTTGCGTCCGGTCGGACAGGAGTAGTTGGTGGCGTCGATCGACAAGCGGACCGGGGCACAGCCCACGACCGGGCCCGAGCAGGGTCCGGAGCACGACGCGGCCGCCTCGAAGGCGGCCGCCGACCACGCCCTCCTGGAGGCCTTCGGCGGCGTCTGGGGCATGATCGACACGACGGTGCCCGGGCTCGTGTTCGTCCTGATCTACACGATCAACCGGGACATCCACATCGCGGCCATCGCCGCGCTCGGTCTCTCGCTGGTGCTGGCGCTGGCCCGCCTGGTGCGCAGGCAGACGCTCAAGCACGCCTTCAGCGGTGTCTTCGGCGTGGCCTTCGGCGCGGTGTTCGCGATGATGTCCGGCGACGCGAAGAACTTCTACCTGCCGGGCATGCTCTACACCCTCGGGCTCGCGGTCGCCTACGTGATCTCCGCGCTGGCGAAGTACCCGCTGATCGGGCTGCTGCTCGGCCCGATCCTCAAGGAGAACCTGTCCTGGCGGACGCGGAACCCGGGCCGGCTCGTCGCGTACACCAAGGCCACCTGGGCCTGGGGCATCATCCTGCTCGTCAAGTCGGCGATCCTCTTCCCGCTCTACTTCTGGGGCAACGCCACCCAGCTCGGCTGGGTCAAGGTCGCCCTCGGCATCCCGCCGTTCCTGCTCTGCGTCTACCTGACCTGGATCTTCCTGGCGAAGGCGCCGCCGCCGATCGACGTGATCGCGGAGATGGAGGAGGCCGAGCGCGCGGAGAAGGCCGAGCGCGCCGCCAGGGAGGCCGCCAACAACTGACCCGGCGCCCCGCGCCGGCGGCGAACGCACGAGGGGCGGCCGGAACCCGTGGGTTCCGGCCGCCCCTCGTCGTACGTCCCGCGGAGTGCTACGCCCCGGCCTCGCCGCTGCGTACCGAGAGCAGGTCCTCCAACTGCTCCTCGCGGTGCGGGGCCGCGACGAACAGCAGCTCGTCGCCCGCCTCGAGCGCGTCGTCCTTGGACGGGGTCAGCACACGGTGGCCGCGGATGATCGTGACCAGCGAGGTGTCCTCGGGCCAGGTGACCTCGCCGACCCGGGTGCCCACCAGCGCGGCCTCCTCCGGGAGGGTCAGCTCGACCAGGTTCGCGTCGCCCTGGCTGAAGCGCATCAGCCGGACGAGGTCGCCCACGCTCACCGCCTCCTCGACCAGGGCCGACATCAGGCGCGGGGTGGAGACGGCCACGTCCACGCCCCACGCCTCGTTGAACAGCCACTCGTTCTTGGGGTTGTTCACCCGGGCGACGACCCGCGGAACGCCGTACTCCGTCTTGGCGAGCAGCGAGACGACCAGATTGACCTTGTCGTCACCCGTGGCCGCGATCACCACGTTGCAGCGCTGCAGCGCCGCCTCGTCGAGGGACGTGATCTCGCAGGCGTCGGCCAGCAGCCACTCCGCCTGGGGGACCCGCTCCACCGAGATCGAGGTCGGGTTCTTGTCGATCAGCAGGACCTCGTGGCCGTTCTCCAGCAGCTCGCCCGCGATGGAGCGGCCGACCGCCCCGGCCCCGGCAATGGCGACCCTCATCGGTGCGCCTCCTCAGGGCCCTTTGCGAACGCGGCCTCGACCTGTTCGACCTCGCCCGTGCGCATCATCACGTGCACCAGGTCGCCTTCCTGCAGGACCGTCTCCGAGGTGGGGAGCATGGCCTCGCCCAGCCGGGTGAGGAACGCCACGCGCACCCCTGTCTCCTCCTGGAGCCTGCTGATCTTGTGCCCCACCCAGGCGGTGTCCGTGTGCACCTCGGCGAGCTGCACACCCCCGCTCGGGTCGCGCCACAGCGGCTCCGCGCCGGACGGCAGCAGACGGCGCAGCATCTGGTCGGCCGTCCAGCGGACGGTCGCGACGGTGGGGATGCCCAGACGCTGGTACACCTCCGCACGCCGGGGGTCGTAGATCCGGGCGGCGACGTTCTCGATCCCGAACATCTCCCGGGCGACCCGGGCCGCGATGATGTTGGAATTGTCACCACTGCTGACGGCCGCGAACGCGCCCGCCTCCTCGATGCCGGCCTCGCGCAGCGTGTCCTGGTCGAACCCGACCCCGGTCACGCGGCGTCCGCTGAACCCGGAGCCCAGGCGGCGGAACGCCGTCGGGTCCTGGTCGATCACGGCCACTGTATGACCTTGCTGCTCAAGGGAGTGCGCGAGAGTGGAACCCACTCGCCCACACCCCATAATCACGACGTGCACGACCGTCCTTCCGGCTGCCAACAATTCCGGCCGATCCCTCTCAGGGTCTCAGACCGCGCCCAAAGCTACACACGCACGTAACCCCTCGACAGGTGGGCGGGGGATCGGAAATCTTGACGATCCTCTAACATCGCGGGGTGTCCAAACTGACCGACCTTCCGAAACGGATCCTGATCGGGCGGGCGCTCCGCAGCGACAGGCTCGGAGAGACGCTCCTCCCCAAGAGGCTGGCGCTCCCCGTCTTCGCCTCCGACCCGCTGTCCTCCGTGGCGTACGCGCCCGGAGAGGTGCTTCTCGTCCTGTCGATTGCGGGAGTCTCGGCCTACCACTTCAGCCCCTGGATCGCGGTCGCGGTCGTCGTGCTGATGTTCACCGTCGTCGCCTCGTACCGGCAGAACGTGCACGCCTACCCCTCCGGCGGAGGCGACTACGAGGTCGCGACGACCAACCTCGGCCCGCGCGCCGGGCTCACCGTGGCCAGCGCCCTGCTGGTCGACTACGTCCTCACCGTGGCCGTGTCGGTCGCCTCCGGCGTGGAGAACCTGGGCTCGGCCGTGCCGTTCTTCGTCGAGCACAAGGTGCTGGGCGCCATCGGCATGATCGTCCTGCTGATGCTGATGAACCTGCGCGGCGTGCGCGAGTCGGGCACGATCTTCGCCATCCCCACCTATGCCTTCGTCTTCGGCGTCTTCTGCATGCTGGCCTGGGGGATCTTCCGGATCGCGATGGGCGACGAGATGCACGCGCCGACCGCGGGCTACACCATCAAGGCCGAGCACACCGGACTCGCGAGCTTCGCGCTCGTCTTCCTGCTGCTGCGGGCCTTCTCCTCCGGCTGTGCCGCGCTCACCGGCGTCGAGGCGATCAGCAACGGTGTGCCCGCCTTCCGCAAGCCGAAGTCCAAGAACGCGGCGACGACCCTGGCGCTGATGGGCGTCCTGGCCGTGACCATGTTCTGCGGCATCATCGCGCTCGCCCTCAACACCAATGTGCGCATGGCCGAGAACCCGGCCGCCGACCTGCTGGTGAACGGCAAGCCGGTCGGCGCCGGCTACACCCAGGACCCGGTGATCGCCCAGGTCGCCTCCGCCGTCTTCGGCGACGGGTCGATCCCCTTCATCTTCCTGGCCGGTGCGACCGCGCTCGTGCTGTTCCTGGCCGCCAACACCGCGTACAACGGCTTCCCGGTGCTCGGCTCGATCCTCGCCCAGGACCGCTACCTGCCGCGCCAGCTGCACACCCGGGGCGACCGGCTCGCCTTCAGCAACGGCATCGTGTTGCTCGCCGCCTTCGCCTGCGTGCTGGTCTACATCTACGGCGCCGACTCGACCCGGCTGATCCAGCTGTACATCGTCGGCGTCTTCGTCTCCTTCACCCTCAGCCAGATCGGCATGGTCCGGCACTGGAACCGGCACCTGGCCACCGAGACCGACCCCGCCGCGCGCCGCCGCATGAACCGCGCCCGGGCGATCAACACCTTCGGCGCCTTCTTCACCGGGCTGGTGCTCGTCGTCGTCCTGCTCACCAAGTTCACGCACGGCGCCTGGGTCGCCGTCCTGGGCATGGTTGTTTTCTACGGCGTGATGACGGCGATCCGGCGCCACTACGACCGCGTCTCCAGCGAGCTCGCGGCCGCCGAGGAGCACAGCGAGGAGGAGGTCAAGCCCTCCCGCGTGCACTCCATCGTCCTGGTCTCCAAGGTGCACAAGCCCACGCTGCGGGCCCTGTCGTACGCCAAGCTCTTCCGGTCGGACACGCTGGAGGCGCTCAGCATCAACGTGGACCCGGCCGACACCAAGGCCCTGCAGGCCGAGTGGCACCGGCGCGGCATCGACGTGCCGCTGAAGGTGCTGGACTCGCCGTACCGCGAGATCACCCGGCCGATCATCGACTACGTCAAGAGCCTGCGCCGCAGCAGCCCGCGCGACGTCGTCTCGATCTTCATCCCGGAGTACGTGGTCGGGCACTGGTACGAGCACCTGCTGCACAACCAGAGCGCGCTGCGGCTCAAGGGCCGACTGCTGTTCACCCCCGGCGTCATGGTCACCTCCGTGCCCTGGCAGCTGGAGTCCTCGGAGCGTGCCAAGCTGCGGGCCCGCAAGGGCGCCGAGTGGAACGCGCCGGGCTCCGTGCGGCGCGGCGAGGTGGCGGCCAGGCGGCGCCGGGAGCCCAGCGGACGGGTGTGAACCGGGTACGGCGCCGGGCCGTAGACTTGTCAGCTGCTCGTTCTTCGCCGTCCCCGTTCCCCACGTGAACCAGGAGCCCGTCCCGCCATGCAGCACCGTTCGAAGGCCCCCGAGGCCGACGCCCTCGTCGGCGAGCGCTACGAGGTCGAGGTCGGCCCGGTCGCGCACGGCGGCCACTGCATCGCGCGGACGGTCCTGCCGGGCCACGACCGCCCTCAGGTGATCTTCGTCCGGCACGCACTGCCCGGCGAGCGGGTCGTCGCCCAGATCACCGAGGGCGGCCCGGACTCGCGCTTCCTGCGCGCCGACGCCGTGGAGGTCCTGGAGGCCTCCCCGGACCGCGTCGAGGCACCCTGCCCGTTCTCCGGCCCCGGCAGGTGCGGCGGCTGCGACTGGCAGCACGCCGCCCCCGGCGCGCAGCGGCGGCTCAAGGTGCAGGTGATCACCGAGCAGCTGGAGCGCCTCGCCCACCTCACCCCCGAGGAGGCCGGCTGGGACGGCACCGTCGAGCCCGCCCCCGGCGACAAGGTCGCCAAGGGCGAGGTCCCGGCCTGGCGCACCCGCGTCCAGTACGCCGTCGACGCCGAGGGCCACGCGGGCCTGCGCCGCCACCGTTCGCACGAGGTCGAGCGCGTCGACCGCTGCCTGATCGCCGCCCCGGGCGTCTCCGAGCTGGGCGTCGAGTCCCGTGACTGGTCCGGCATCGCCTCGGTCGAGGCCATCGCCGCCACCGGCTCCTCCGACCGCCAGGTGATCCTCACCCCCCGCCCCGGTGCCCGGCTGCCCATCGTCGAGCTCGACCGGCCCGTCTCCGTGCTGCGCGTGGACGAGCAGGGCGGCATCCACCGCGTGCACGGCCGCGGCTTTGTGCGCGAGCGGGCGATCGACCGCACCTGGCGCGTCGGTTCCGGTGGCTTCTGGCAGGTCCACCCCATGGCCGCCGGGCTCCTCGTCGAGGCCGTCATGCAGGGCCTCATGCCGCGCAAGGGCGAGACCGCACTCGACCTCTACTGCGGCGTCGGCCTGTTCGCCGGCGCCTTGGCCGAGCGGGTCGGCGAGACGGGCGCCGTCCTCGGCATCGAGTCCGGCAAGCGCGCCGTGGAGGACGCCCGGCACAACCTGGGCGACTTCGACCGCGTCCGCATCGAGCAGGGCAAGGTCGAGTCCGCACTGCCCCGCACCGGGATCACCGAGGCCGACCTCGTCGTCCTCGACCCGCCCCGCACCGGCGCCGGCCGCGCCACCGTGGAGCACGTCGCCTCCCTCGGTCCCCGCCGCATCGCCTACGTCGCCTGCGACCCCGCCGCCCTCGCCCGCGACCTCGGCTACTTCGCCGAGGCCGGGTACGCCCCGCGGCGGTTGCGCGCCTTCGACCTCTTCCCGATGACGCACCATGTGGAGTGCGTGGCGATCCTGGAGCCGGCGACGAAGGACGCGTGACCGAGGTCAAGTGCCTTGCGCGGCGCTGGAGATACGCCGTGACCACCACGACCGAGACGAGCGCGCCGGCGGCGGAGCGGCCGAGCCACACCGGCCACGTCCCGTCGCCACCCGTGCAGAACCACAGTGAGTGGATCACTTCAGAGCGTAATCACCGCCTGTGACAGTGGCCTTGGGGGTCCTGGGGGTCACATCAGGTGGGACGTACGCACGCCGGCGGCGCGGTAGGATCCCGCATGGCGTGATGGAAGTCAGCGCCTGTGCAGCACCGTGCGAACCGGGTCTGCGTGCCCTCGCCGCCGGTTCGGCCGCGCGTGCGAGCACTGCCCCGCCGGGTGCGCCCGCTCTCGGGATCTCCAGAGTGCGTTCTTCCGGCAGTGCGCCTCCGGCCGGCGTCGACCCGCACTGCCCGCACGAGCCCCGCCGGTCCGTCGCTGACCGGTACGCAGGCTCCTCTTCTGGAGACGACGTGAAGATCCTCCCCGAGATTTCCCGCACGCTCAGCGAGTACCTCCTCATCCCGGGCCTGACCACGGAAGACTGCACTCCGGACAACGTGGACCTCGGGGCGCCCCTGGTACGTCACCGGGTCGGCGAGGAGCCGGGGATCCGGATCGCCACCCCCATGGTGAGCGCCATCATGCAGGCGGTGTCGTCACCGGGGCTGGCGGTGGCGCTGGCACAGGTCGGCGGACTGTCGTTCATCCACCAGAACCAGCAGATCGAGGACCAGGCCGCGGACGTGCTGGCCGTGAAGCGGCACAAGGCCGGCTTCCGGACCGGCGACGTCACGGTCGCGCCGCAGACGCCCCTCGGAGAGGTCGCCCGGCTGCTGGCGGACACCGAGCAGGGCGTCGCCGTGGTGACGGAGAACGGGGAGGCGGACGGCGAGTTCGCGGGGATCATCGGCCTCGACGACTTCCACCTGGAGCGTCACGGAGCCTTCGAGCCCGCGGGCAACCGGATGCGGGGCCGGAACGGACTGGTGACCGCGCCTGCCTCGGTCTCGCTGTCCGAGGCGAACGAGCTGATCTGGCAGCACCACCTGGACGTCCTGCCGGTGGTCGACGGCGGCCGGGTCGTCTCCCTGGTCCTCAAGAGCGACTACCAGGCCCACAAGACCTACCACCGCGCGAGCGTGGACGCCGAAAAGCGTCTGCGGGTGGGCGCCGGCATCAACTCCCGTGATTTCAAGGACCGCATTCCCGCCCTGGTGGAAGCCGGTGCGGACGTGCTGTGCCTGGACTCCTCCGACGGCTATTCCGTGTACCAGGCGAAGACCCTGGAATTCGCCCGGGAGGCGTACGGCGAGGAGGTCTCCGTCGGTGCGGGGAACGTCGTCGACGGCCGCGCCTTCCGCTACCTGGCCGACGCGGGCGCGGCGTTCGTGAAGGTCGGGATCGGCGGCGGGGCCATCTGCACCACCCGGGAGCAGAAGGGCATCGGCCGCGGGCAGGCCTCGGCGCTGCTCGACGTCGTCCAGGCACGCGACGCCTACGCCCTGGAGACCGGGGTGTACGTGCCGCTGTGCTGCGACGGAGGCCTGCTGAGCGACTCGCACATGGCGATGGCGCTGGCGATGGGCGCCGACTTCATCATGCTCGGCCGCTACTTCGCCCGGCTCGACGAGAGCCCCTCGCGGAAGCTCCAGATCGGCGGCCAGTGGTACAAGGAGTACTGGGGCGAGGGCTCCCGACGCGCGCAGAACGAGGCCCGGTACGGCCAGCGCGGCCGGATGGTCTTCGAAGAGGGCGTCGACGGCTATGTGCCCTACGCCGGCAGCCTGTACGACAACGTGGAGCGCACCCGGGCCAAGATCACGTCGACGATGATCAGCTGCGGCTCGACGAACCTCCGGGACTTCCACCGCGACGCGGTGCTCGTTCCGGTGTCCGCCGAGTCCTTCAAGCAGACCGGCGCCGAGGTGCAGCTTCGCCGCCCCGCCGTCGACTCCGGGGAGTGATCCGGCCGGAGCGGGCCGCGGCCCGCTCCGGCACCGCCCGCCGGTGGTCCGGGAGTCTGTCCCGGCGGCGTTCGCGGCACTGGCATGAAGGTCTGAACGGTGCTTCACTTGTTGCCGTGGCCTACCGGAAGACGCCCGCGGTGCAGGACCGCCTCGCCGCCGCCAGGGAGCAACTGGTGGCGGCCGCCACGGCCGTCGTCGCCGAGGTGGGCTGGGCGAACGCGTCCGTCACCGCGGTGGCGGCCGCGGCCGGCATGTCCGTGGGCACGGTGTACCAGCACTTCCCCTCCAAGGGCGCGCTCGCGGTCGAGGTGTTTCGGCGGGCCTCGGGACGGGAGGTCGAGGTGCTCGGCGAGGTGCTGCGTGCCGGCAGCGGCGACCCGGTGCGGCGGCTGACCCAGGGGGTCACCGTCTTCGCCCGCCGCGCCATGGAGAACCGGGGGCTGGCCCACGCCCTGCTCGCGGCGCCCGCGGAACCGGCCGTGGGCGCGGAGCGGCTGGAATTCCGGCGCCGCTACCGCGCCGTGTTCGCCGAGGTGGTCCGCGAGGGGATCGCTGCCGGGCTGCTGCCCGCCCAGGACCCCGAGGTCACCGCGGCGGCGCTGACCGGGGCCATCGGCGAGGTCCTGGTGGACCCGCTGTCCGTCCCCGCCGGGGGCACGGCCGCCGAGCACCTCGTCTCCGAACTGGTGGCGATGTCCCTGCGCTGCGCGGGAGCCGCGCCAGCCGTCTGACTCCCCACGACCACGAAGGGCCCGACTGCCATGACCGCGATCGCAGATGCCGCGCCGCGCAGCAACCCCGCCGCGCGCACGCACGAGGTGACCAACCAGGCCCCGCCGCTGGTCGGCCACGACGTCGCCGACGACGTCGTGCTGCTGGAGGGCGTGCGCCGCGAGGGGGCCGGGTGGTACGCCGACGACCTGCACCGCCTCGGCCGGCTCGCCGGATCGGAACAGGTGCAGCGCTGGGCCGAGGAGGCCAACCGGTACGAGCCGGTGCTGCGCACCCACGACCGGTACGGCAACCGCGTGGACGAGGTGGACTTCCACCCCTCCTACCACGCGCTCATGGATGTCGCCCTCGCCGAGGGCCTCGCCGGAGCGCCCTGGGCCGACGAGCGGCCCGGTGCGCACGTGGCGCGAGCGGCCGGCTTCATGGTCTGGAGCACCGCCGAGGCCGGCCACGGCTGCCCGGTGTCCATGACCTATGCCGTCGTGCCGGCGCTGCGCGCCGCACCCGACCTGGCGGCGGTGTACGAGCCGCTGCTCACCAGCCGCGTCTACGACCCCGGACTGCGCGCCCCCGCAGGCAAGCGCGGTCTCCTGGCCGGCATGGGGATGACCGAGAAGCAGGGCGGCACCGATGTACGGGCCAACACCACCACCGCCACCGGGCAGCCGGACGGCACCTGGCGGCTGCGCGGGCACAAGTGGTTCACCAGCGCGCCCATGAACGACCTGTTCCTCGTGCTGGCACAGGCGCCCGCGGGGCTGTCCTGCTTCCTGGTGCCCCGGGTGCTGCCGGACGGCAGCCGCAACACCTTCCGCATCCAGCGGCTGAAGGACAAGCTCGGCAATCGCAGCAACGCCAGCAGCGAGCCGGAGTTCGACGACACCGTGGCCTGGCTGGTCGGTCCCGAGGGCCAGGGCGTACGGACCATCATCGAGATGGTCACCATGACCCGGCTGGACTGCATCCTCGGCTCCGCCTCCGGCACCCGTGCCGCGCTCGCCCAGGCCGCCCACCACGTACGGCACCGCTCGGTGTTCGGGGCGCGGCTGATCGACCAGCCCCTGATGCGCAACGTCATCGCCGACCTCGGCCTGGAGTCCGAGGCCGCCACCACCCTCGCGCTGCGCGTCGCCGGGGCCGTCGACCGGGCCCGGCGCGGGGACGCGCAGGAGCAGGCGTTCCTGCGGCTGGCCACCGCGGTCGGCAAGTACTGGGTGTGCAAGCGGCAGCCCGCGGCGGTCGCGGAGGCGCTGGAGTGCCTGGGCGGCAACGGCTACGACGAGGCGTCCGGCATGCCCCGGCTCTACCGCGAGGCGCCGCTGAACGGCATCTGGGAGGGCTCCGGCAACGTCAACGCCCTGGACGTGCTGCGTGCCCTCACCCGTGAGCCGGACTCCCTGGAGGCCTTCCGTGCCGAGGTCGAGGCCGCCGCGGGCGGCGACGCCCGCCTCGACGGGGCCTGGCGCCGGGTGCGCCGCGAACTGGTGCTCACCGAGGACGCCCCGCTGCGGGCGCGCCGACTGGTCGAGCGCCTGGCGCTGGTGCTGCAGGGCTCGCTGCTCGTGCGCCACGCGCCGGCGCCGGTCGCGGACGCCTTCTGCGCCTCCCGTCTGGCCGGCGACCGGGGCCTGGCCTTCGGCACCCTGCCCGCCGGGACGGACCTGGCCGCGGTCATCGGGCGCGTGCCCGGCGCCACGGGCTGAACGGGCCGGGGTCCGCGGCCGCCCACGGCAGCCGCGGACCCCCTCGGGTCACGCCGTGCCGCTGACGCTCTCGGCCTCGATCACGAACAGCACACGCACCTGGTCGCGGCCGCCGTACCAGGGGTACGGCCCGCCGGTGTACTTGTGCGAGAGCTTCTCGATGTGGTCCTCCGCGCCCTCCGTCGTCACCTCGCGGACGCGCCCGCGCACCTGGAAGTAGCGGGACGGGTCGTCCGGATCGGAGACGGCGACGGCCACCCGCGGATCCCGCGCGATGTTCCGGGTCTTCACATGGCCGCGCACGCTGTTGACGAGCACGTGCTCGCCGTCGGTGTCGACCCACGTCTGGGTCAGCTGCGGCGAGCCGTCCGGCATGGTGGTCGCCAGGAAGCACAAGCTCGGGCGGTGCAGGAGGTCGAGCAGGTCGGCGGGCAGTCTCATGATCGTCCCTCGGTCGGCTGGGCGCAGCCTACGCCCCATGCCGGGCGGCCCGGCGACCGGTGCTCGGCGCGAGAAAAGACGGCACCGGGGTCACGATGGGTGGGAAGGGCGCTACGCGCCGCAATCCCACACACAGCGGACGGGCAATGAACTCCATGCGGGTGGCCCAGGTCACCGAACCGGGCGGACCATTCGAAATCGTCGAGCGCGAGCTCCCGGAGCCCGGGCCCGGCCACGTCCGGATCGCGGTCGAGGCGTCGGGCGTCTGCCACAGCGACGCCGGCTTCGTGCACAACGCCTTCCCCCACCTCACCTTCCCCCTGGTCGCCGGTCACGAGGTCGCCGGGCGCATCGACGCGCTGGGTGAGGGCGTGCGGTACTGGACGGTGGGCGACCGCGTGGAGGTCGGCTGGTTCGGCGGTCACTGCGGGCACTGCACGCCCTGCCGAGAGGGCCACTTCATCGACTGCCGGAACCTGCGGGTGCCCGGCTGGGCGTACGAGGGCGGCTACGCCACCCACATGGTCGCCCCGGTCAACGCGCTGGCGCGGATCCCCGACACGCTCGACGCGGTCGACGCCGCGCCGCTCGGCTGCGCCGGCGTGACCACGTACAACGCCTTCAAGAAGAGCTCCGCACGGCCCGGGGACCTCGTCGCCGTGATCGGCGTCGGCGGTCTCGGGCACCTGGCCGTGCAGTACGCCGCCAAGTTCGGCTTCGAGACGGTCGCCGTCGCGCGCGGCGAGGACAAGCGGGCCCTGGCCATGGAACTGGGCGCGCACCACTACATCGACAGCTCCGCCGGTGACCCCGCCAAGGAACTGCAGGCCCTCGGCGGGGCCACCGCCGTGCTCGCCACCGCCGCCAACTCGAAGGCCATGGCGGCCGGTGTCGACGGTCTGCGGCCCGGCGGGGAGCTGATCGTCATCGGCATCGACCCGGAGCCGCTGCCGATCACCCCGGCGCAGCTCATCCTGTCCTCGCGGTCGGTCGTCGGCCATCCGTCCGGCACCTCGCGCGACATCGAGCACACGATGGAGTTCAGCGCGCTCGCGGGGATCCGCCCGATGACCGAGACGGTGGCGCTGGAGGAGGTCAACGAGGCGTTCGCCCGCATGATGTCCGGCGCCGCGCGCTTCCGCATGGTCCTCGTCCCCTGAACCGCGAGGGTGCCTCCGGCCGGGGACGATCCGGTCGCCCCCGGCCGGCCGGAGCACGCGTCAGGCCCCGCCGGGAGGGCCGCGGCGAGCCGCCGGCGCTGCCCGGGGTACCGGTGCGCCCGAGCGGTCCGGGGCACCACGCGCGGCGTCCGCGTTGTGGTGCCCCGGGCCATGTCGCGGGCGTCGTACCGCTCCTACCGTCCGGCGCATGACCTTACTCAGAGCCGCACTGCACAGGGGCCGCCCGCGCGCCGCCCTGCTCGCCGTCCTCGTCGCCCTCCTCGCCGCGCTCGTCCCCGTCCGGCCCGCCCACGCCGCCGGGGCGATCGAGGAGGTGACCGGCTTCGGCAGCAACCCTGGCGCGCTGCGGATGTACCGCTACGTCCCCACCGGGCTGCCCCAGGGCCGGCCGGTCGTCGTCGCCCTCCACGGTTGCACCCAGAACGCCCAGGGATACGGCGCCCAGAGCGGCTGGACCGCGCTGGCGGACCGCTGGGGCTTCTCCGTGGTGCTGCCCGGGCAGACCTCGGCCAACAACCTCAGCCAGTGCTTCAACTGGTTCCAGACCGGCGACATCGCGCGGGGCCAGGGCGAAGCCGCCTCCATCCGGCAGATGACCGCCCGCCAGATCGCCGACAGCGGTGCCGATCCCTCACGGGTGTACGTCACCGGGCTCTCCGCGGGCGGCGCCATGACGGCGGTGATGATGGCGGCCTACCCCGACGTGTACGCCGCCGGCGGCGTGGTCGCCGGGCTGCCGTACGGCTGCGCGCAGGCGGCGGGTTCACCGTACGTGTGCATGTACGTCGGCGCGACGCAGACGCCCGCGCAGTGGGGCGACCGGGTCCGCGCCGCCTTCCCCGGGCACACGGGCCCGTGGCCCCGGCTGACGGTCTTCCAGGGCACCGCCGACTACACGGTCAAGCCCGTCAACATGGACGACCTCGTACGGCAGTGGACGGCCGTCCACGGCACCGACCAGACCGCCGACGCCTCCGACACGGTCGCGGGTTTCCCGCACCGGACGTACAAGGACGCCTCCGGCGGCGCGGTCGTCGAGACCTACAGCCTCACGGGCATGGGCCACGGCCAGCCCGTCGACCCGGGCAGCGGGGCGGCCCAGTGCGGCACGGCCGCCGCGTACATGCTCGACGTCAACCTCTGCGCGGCGTACCGGCTCGGGACGGGCTGGGGCCTGGGCTGAGCGGGAGGGGGCGACGCCGGGCGGCACGGGGGGCGCCCGGGGCAGGGGTGACGGGGCGCGCGCCGGCCCCGCCCCGTCACTCCGCGGCCATCGCCGCCAGGCGGCTCACGGTGTTCCAGTTGCGGGCCGTGGCCGTCAGTCCCAGGCGCTTCTCCCACAGCGCGTGGGAGAGCCGGGTCTTCTGCACCCCGTTCGGGCAGTGCACGTAGATCTCGCGCTCGCCGGGGCGGAACTCGTCGGGCGCGAAGCCGGCCGGGTCCAGCCCGGCGAGCCGGTCCGGTTCGACGGGCCCCGACAGGAAGGTGACCAGGAAGCGCGCGGGGTCGACGCCCGTCATGTCGAACGGGTTGCGTTCGACGACCCCGGCCAGCCCGGCGGCCTCGCGGACGACGCACGGCACCCTCCGCCCGTCGAACGCGGCGGCGACGGCCGCCTCCAGCGCGTCCGCCAGCTCTGCAGGGTCGGCCCGCTCGTGCTCGAACAGGGCGTTGCCGCTCTGCAGATGGGTGCGCACGGACGTGCCGCCGATCTCCTCCAGCAGTCGTCGCAGGTCCTGCATCGGAAGCCTGGTCGTCGGCCCGACGTTGATCCCGCGCAAGAGGGCCACGTATCCGGTCACCCCGCCACATTAACCGCCGCCTCGCCGGGGTTACCCACTTTCGGAGGACCGGCGGCCCGGCGGAACGGTTCGCCACCGGGTGCCGCCGCTACGTTCGCGTCCATGAGCACGAAGCGTGACCGTCCGGTCGTCACCGAACTGCGGCTCTCCGCCTTCAAGTCGCATCGCGGCGCGAGTTTCCCGCTCGGGCCGCTCACCGTGCTGGCGGGGGCGAGCGGCACCGGCAAGTCCAGTGTCCTGGAGGGGCTCGGCCTGCTCGGGCGGCTCGCCGCCGGCGAGGAGTTGGCCATGGCGTTCGACGGCGTGCGCGGGGGAGTGGCGGCCTGTGTGCCCCACGCGGCCAAGCCGGACGCCGAGGGCCGGCGCGGCTTCCGCATCGGGTGCACGGTGGACGGCGCGGTCGGCCCCGTCGCACTCGACGTCGCCGTGCAGACCGAACCCGAACTGCGCATCGTCGGCGAGCGGTTGACCGGGGCGGGTGAGACCCTGCTCGCCACCGCGCTGCGCGATCCGGGGCGGCGTACGGTCCAGGCGGCCTGGCACACCGCGGGGCTGGTCCCGGTGACCCGGGCCCCGCTGCCCGACGACCGGCTGGCCACCTCCCTGCTGCCGCTGCGCGTCGCGGGCACGACCGAGGGGCAGCGGCTGGTGCTCGCCGCCGCGGAGCAGACGGTGCTCGCGCTGCGCGGGGTGTTCCCCGTCGACCCCCGGCCGCACATGATGCGCGAGCCCGCGCGGGTGGCCGACGGCCTGCTCCGCGGCGGCTGCGACAACCTCTCGGCGGTGCTGCGCCGCACCCAGGGCGAGTGCCGTACGCGGCACGCCGCGCTGGTCGGCGCGCTGCGGGCGGTGTGCAGCCCGCCCGTCGAGGGGCTGACGGTGGTCCCCGCCGGGGAACCGGGCACGGGGGCGTACGCGGAGTCGGTGGTGGCGGCGGTCGACCGGGGACCCCTGGGGCTCGTGCCGGTGGACCGGCTCGGTGACGGGGAGTTGCGCTTCCTCGCGCTGGCGCTGGTGCTGCTGACCGGGCCGGGCGTGCTGGAGGTGGACACCAGCGGCGAGGTGCCGGACGCCGTGCAGGTCCTCACCGTGCTGGCGGACGGCCTGGACGCCGGTCTGGACCGGGCGCAGTCGCGGCAGTTGCTGGCGCTGGCCGCGCAGGTCGCCGAACGCGGTCACATCAGGCTGCTCGGCACGGTGCACGCCCCCTCCGTGGCCGAGGGGGCGGAGGGGACGACCCTGCTGCGCCTCGGGGGCGCGCCGGCGGACCGGGAGCGGGTGCCGGTGCAGGGGGCGGCCCCGGAGGCGCCGGCCGGGCAGGCCACGCCGCAGCACGCCGCGGCGGCGATGGGGTAGACCTGCGGGTGTGACCGAGGATCTGCACGCGCTGCAGCGCAGGCTGGCCGCATTCGCGGCCGCCCGGCGCTGGGAGCCGTACCACACGCCGAAGAACCTGGCCGTGGCCCTGAGCGTCGAGGCCTCCGAGCTTCTGGAGATCTTCCAGTGGCTCACGCCCGAGCAGGCGGCGGGGGTCATGGAGGACCCCGACAGCGCGCACCGGGTACGGGACGAGGTGGCGGACGTGCTCGCGTATCTGCTGCAGTTCTGCGAGGTGCTCGGAGTGGACGTGCTGGAGGCGCTGTCCGCCAAGATCGACCGCAACGAGCTGCGCTTCCCGCTGCCGGGGGCCGGGGACTGAGGCCCGGCGGGGCGGCGGCGCGCCGGCCGGTGGGCCGCGCTCCGCGGGCCGGTCGCGCCGGGGTTCGCGCGTGCCGCTCACTCGGGCGGGGGAGCGGGTTGTCCACAGGCGGGAACCGGCCACTTCCCCATCGCGTCATGATCCGTCACTCTGAGTGAGGAACGGGATCGACGGGGCGGAGACGGGGGAGGTGCGTCGTGATGGACGCGGTACGGCTGATCAGGGCCACGCGGGAGGCGCTGAGGAGCGGGGGGACCGAGCGTGAGCTGATGGCGGAGGCCTGGCAGGTCCAGGCGCTGACGGAGGCCATCGGCAGCCACCTCGCGCTCCACGGGGCCCCCGAGCTGCGCACTCCCGGATTCTCCGTCTGTGAGGCGGGCGGCCGGGCGTGCGGTGCCACGGGGCCGCCCGGGGTGGCGGCCCTCGCGTTGCGCGCGTCCCTGCTCACCGATGTGCGCGAACCCGCCGGGACCTTGCGCGAGCTGCGAGAACTGCTGTCGGAGCTGGGTATGGCCCTGGTCGCGGTGGCCTGCACCGCCGAGAGCGAGACGGAGTACTGGCAGTGCATCGAGGCGGTCGACGCCGCCGACGAGTCCAAGGACCGGGTGGGTGTGCTCCTGCGCGCGGTCGAGGCACGGCAGCGGGAGGGCGCATGAGCATCAAGTCGGCATATCAGAAGCCAAGTTGGCGGACTGCAGTCTTCTCCGGTCCGGGTGGGTGCCACACACGACAGGTCGCCGATCGATTCCGGGCGAAGAGGTGCAGGATGGAGTCATGGATCTTCGAATCTTCACCGAGCCCCAGCAAGGGGCCTCGTACGACACCCTGCTCTCCGTCGCCAAGGCGACCGAGGAGCTCGGGTTCGACGCCTTCTTCCGCTCCGACCACTACCTCAGGATGGGCGACGCGGACGGTCTGCCGGGGCCGAGCGACGCGTGGATCACCCTGGCCGGCCTCGCCCGTGAGACCAAGCGGATCCGGCTCGGCACCCTGATGACCGCCGCCACCTTCCGGCTCCCCGGTGTGCTCGCCATCCAGGTCGCGCAGGTGGACCAGATGTCGGGCGGCCGCGTCGAGCTGGGCCTGGGCGCGGGATGGTACGCGGACGAGCACGCCGCGTACGGCATCCCGTTCCCGAAGGAGAAGTTCGCCAGGCTGGAGGAGCAGCTCGCCATCGTCACCGGCCTCTGGGAGACCCCGCTCGGCGAGACCTTCGACTTCAAGGGCACGCACTACACGGTGGAGAACTCCCCCGCTCTGCCCAAGCCCGCCCAGGCGAAGGTCCCCGTCCTCATCGGCGGACACGGTGCCCGGCGCACCCCGCGGCTCGCCGCCCGCTACGCGGACGAGTTCAACCTGCCGTTCGGCTCGCTGGAGGACACCGCCTCGCAGTTCGCCCGCGTGCGGGAGGCCGCCGAGGAGCACGGCCGGGGCAAGGACGAGATCGTCTACTCCAACGCCCTCGTCGTGTGCGTCGGAAAGGACGACGCCGAGGTCGCCCGCAGGGCCGCAGCCATCGGCCGTGAGGTCGACGAGCTCAAGGCCAACGGCCTCGCCGGTTCCCCCGCCGAGGTCGTCGACACGATCGGCCGCTACGCCGAGCTCGGCGCCACCCGCTTCTACCTGCAGATCCTGGACCTGAGCGACCTCGGGCACCTGGAACTGATCGCCTCCGGGGTCCAGTCGCAGCTCGGCTGAGCCCCGCGCACCACGTGAGGAGCACCCGCGATGTCCGCACCGACCCGGCCCCTGGCGCAGGCCCTCGCCGAGGGCGCCGTCGTCCTCGACGGCGGGCTGTCCAACCAGCTCGCCGACCAGGGCTGCGACCTGGACGGCGCGCTGTGGTCCGCCCGCCTGCTCGCCGACGCGCCGGAGCAGATCGAGGCGGCGCACACGGCCTATGTGCGGGCGGGCGCGCGGGTGCTCATCACCTCGGGTTACCAGGCCACCTACGAGGGCTTCGCCGCACGCGGCATCGGGCGGGAGGAGGCGGGTGCCCTGCTGCGGCGCAGCGTCGCCCTCGCCCGCGCCGCCGCCCGCGACCGCGACGACGTGTGGGTGGCGGCCTCCGTGGGACCGTACGGCGCGATGCTCGCGGACGGCAGCGAGTACCGGGGCCGCTACGGGCTGAGCGTCGCGGAACTGGAGCGTTTCCACCGGCCCAGGATGGAGACGCTGGCCGAAGCCGGCCCGGACGTCCTGGCGCTGGAGACCGTGCCGGACACCGACGAGGCGGAGGCGCTGCTGAGGATCGCCGAGGGCCTCGGCCTGCCGGTCTGGCTCAGCTACACCGTCGCGGGCGGGGCGACCCGGGCCGGGCAGCCCCTGGAGGAGGCCTTCCGGATCGCAGCGGACACGGACGCGGTGATCGCCGTCGGCGTCAACTGCTGCGACCCCGCGGACGCCACCCGCGCTGTGGAGACGGCGGCGGCGACCGTGGACCGGCCCGTGGTCGTCTACCCCAACAGCGGTGAGAACTGGGACGGACGGGCCCGCGACTGGAGCGGGGCCCGGGCCTTCGACCCGGCCCTTGCCGCCGCCTGGCAGCGGGCCGGTGCCCGGCTCATCGGCGGATGCTGCCGGGTCGGGCCCGCACAGATATCCGCCCTCGCCCGCGCGCTCGCCGTCCAGCCGGGGAAAACCGCTGTTGAGGATGGGGGTGGACAGGCGATACTCAGGCGGTGTTCCTGACGATAACGACCACCGGCAGCGGCGGCATGCCCGCCACGGACCTCGGCTTCCTGCTGCACAAGCATCCGGAGAAGGCCCAGGTCTTCTCGACCTCCTACGGCGACGCCCACGTCTTCTACCCCGTGGCGTCCGAGCAACGGTGCACCGCCGCGCTGCTGCTGGAGGTCGATCCGGTGGCGCTGGTCCGGCGCGGCAAGGGCAAGGGCCGGGGCGGGGCCCCGGACTCCGCGCTCGGCCAGTACGTCAACGACCGGCCCTACGCCGCCTCGTCGCTGCTCGCGGTCGCCCTCCGCACGGTGTTCGCCAGCGCCCTGAGGGGCGTCTGCGACGCCCGCCCCGAGCGGGCCGCGCAGCCCCTGCCGCTGCGGATCGAGATCCCCGCCGTGCCCGCGCGCGGCGGCGCCGTCCTGGTGCGCCGGCTCTTCGAGCCGCTGGGCTGGACCGTCGAGGCCGAACCGGTCGCGCTGGACGAGATGTTCCCCGCGTGGGGCGAGTCGCGCTACGTGCGGCTGGTACTGGAGGGCGAGATGCGGCTGTCCACGGCCCTCAGGCACCTGTATGTGCTGCTCCCGGTCCTGGACGACGCCAAGCACTACTGGGTGTCGCCCGACGAGGTCGACAAACTGCTGCGCATGGGCAACGGATGGCTCGCCGCCCACCCGGAGCAGCGGCTGATCACCAGCCGTTACCTTTCCCGCCGCTGGTCCCTGACCCGGCAGGCCATGGAGCGGCTGGAACTGGCCCGGCTCGCCGAGGCGGACGACAGCGAGGCCGAGGAGCTGGACAACGCCGTCGACGAGGAGGTGGACACCGAGGACAAGCCGCTGCCGCTGGCGGTGCAGCGCCGCGAGGCGATCCTGGCGGAGCTGCGCGACGCCGGAGCGAACCGCGTACTCGACCTCGGCTGCGGCCAGGGCCAGCTGGTCGGCGCGCTGCTGAAGGACGTCCGCTTCACCGAGGTCCTCGGCGTCGACGTGTCGTCCCGGGCCCTGGGCGAGGCCGCGCGGCGGCTGCGGCTCGACCGCATGGGCGAGCGGCAGTCCTCCCGGGTCCGGCTGGTGCAGGGCTCCCTGACGTACACCGACGCCCGGCTCAAGGGCTACGACGCCGCGGTGCTCAGCGAGGTCGTCGAGCACCTCGACCTGCCCCGGCTGCCCGCCCTGGAGTACGCCGTCTTCGGTTCGGCACGCCCCGCGACGGTGCTCGTGACCACGCCGAACGTCGAGTACAACGTGCGCTGGGAGACGCTGCCCGCCGGGCACGTCCGGCACGCGGACCACCGCTTCGAGTGGACCCGCGAGGAGTTCCGCTCGTGGGCGGAGCAGGTCGCCGGCCGGCACGGCTACGGCGTGCGCTTCGTCCCCGTCGGCCCCGACGACCTCGAGGTCGGCCCGCCCACCCAGATGGCCGTCTTCACCCTGACCCCCACGACCAGCACGACCAGCACGACCACCACGACCGCGAAGGAGGTCACCCCCGTATGACCGGCAAGCGCACCCTCCCGGTGACCGATCTGTCCCTCGTGGTCCTGATCGGCACCACCGGCTCCGGCAAGTCGACGTTCGCCCGGCGCCACTTCAAGCCCACCGAGGTGATCTCCTCGGACTTCTGCCGCGGCCTGGTCAGCGACGACGAGAACGACCAGGGCGCCAGCGGCGACGCCTTCGACGTGCTGCACTACATCGCGGCCAAGCGGCTGGCCGCCGGCCGGCTCACCGTCATCGACGCCACCAGCGTCCAGCAGGAGAGCCGCCGCCAACTCGTCCGGCTCGCCCGCGAGCACGACGTGCTGCCCATCGCGATCGTCCTCGACGTTCCCGAGCAGGTCTGCGTCGAGCGGAACGCCTCCCGTCCCGACCGCGCCCACCTGCCCCGGCACGTCGTGCAGCGCCAGCAGCGCGAGCTGCGCCGCTCCCTGCGGCAGCTGGAGCGCGAGGGCTTCCGCAAGGTGCACATCCTGCGCGGCACCGAGGAGGTCGAGGCGGCCGAGGTCGTGCTGGAGCGCCGCTACAACGACAAGCGCGAGCTCACCGGACCGTTCGACATCATCGGCGACATCCACGGCTGCAGCTCCGAGCTGGAGACCCTGCTCGGCAAGCTGGGCTACGTCGACGGCGTCCACCCGGAGGGCCGCACGGCGGTCTTCGTCGGAGACCTCGTCGACCGCGGCCCCGACAGCCCCGGCGTGCTGCGCCGCGTCATGGGCATGGTCGCCGCGGGCGACGCCCTGTGCGTTCCCGGCAACCACGAGAACAAGCTGGGCCGCTGGCTGAGGGGCAAGCAGGTCCAGCACACCCACGGCCTCGCCGAGACCATCGAGCAGCTGGAGAAGGAGGACCAGCGGGACCCCGCCTTCCGGGAGCAGGTGCGCGAGTTCATCGACGGACTCGTCAGCCACTACGTACTCGACGGCGGCAAGCTGGTCGTCTGCCACGCCGGCCTGCCCGAGAAGTACCACGGCCGCACGTCCGGCCGGGTCCGCTCGCACGCCCTGTACGGCGACACCACGGGCGAGACCGACGAGTTCGGCCTGCCCGTGCGCTACCCGTGGGCCGAGGACTACCGCGGCCGCGCCGCCGTCGTCTACGGCCACACACCCGTGCCGAGCACGTCGTGGATCAACAACACGATCTGCCTGGACACCGGCGCAGTCTTCGGCGGGCGGATGACGGCCCTGCGCTGGCCCGAGCGCGAGATCGTCGACGTCCCCGCCGAGCGGGTCTGGTACGAGCCGGCGAAGCCCCTGGCGAGCGAGGCGCCCGGCGGGCAGGACGGGCGGCCGCTGGACCTCGCCGACGTCACCGGCCGCCGTGTCGTGGAGACAGCGCACCACGGCCGGGTGGCCGTCCGCGAGGAGAACGCGGCCGCCGCGCTGGAGGTCATGAGCCGCTTCGCGGTCGACCCGCGGCTGCTGATGTACCTGCCGCCGACGATGTCGCCGTGCGCGACGTCGCAGCTGGAGGGCTATTTGGAGCACCCGCACGAGGCGTTCGCCGCCTACCGGGCGGACGGCGTCGGCCAGGTGCTCTGCGAGGAGAAGCACATGGGTTCCCGTGCCGTGGCGCTGGTGTGCCGCGACGCGGAGACGGCCGGCGAGCGCTTCGGTGTGACCGGCGGCGTGACGGGCGCCCTGCACACCCGCACGGGCCGTCCGTTCTTCGACGACCCGGCCGTCACCGAGCAGGTCCTGGACCGGCTGCGGGCCTCCGTCAGCGCCGCCGGGCTCTGGGACGAGCTCGGCACGGACTGGCTGCTGCTCGACGCCGAGCTGATGCCCTGGTCCCTGAAGGCCTCCGGTCTGCTGCGCAAGCAGTACGCCGCCGTGGGCGCCGCCTCCGGCGCGGTCTTCCCGGGCGCGCTCGCCGCCCTGGAGTCCGCCGCCGCGCGGGGCACCGACGTGGCGGGCCTGCTGGAGCGGCAGCGCGGCCGGTCCGCCGACGCGGCCGCCTTCACCGAGGCGTACCGGCGCTACTGCTGGACGACCGAGGGCCTGGACGGGGTGCGGCTGGCGCCCTTCCAGATCCTGGCCGTCCAGGGCCGCAGTCTCGCCGCGCTCCCGCACGACGGCCAGCTGGCGCTCATCGACCGCCTGGTCGCGAACGACCCGACGGGGCTCCTGCAGGAGACCCGCAGGCTGCTGGTCGACACCGGCGACGAGGAGTCGGTGGCCGCCGGTACGCGGTGGTGGCTGGAGCTGACCGAGGCCGGCGGCGAGGGCATGGTCGTCAAGCCGCTCCAGGCCCTGGTGCGCACCGAGGACGGCAACCGCCTGGTCCAGCCCGGCGTCAAGTGCCGCGGCCGGGAGTACCTGCGGATCATCTACGGTCCGGAGTACACCCGGCCCGACCAGCTGGTCAGGCTCCGCTCCCGGGCCCTGGGCCACAAGCGCTCCCTCGCGCTGCGCGAGTACGCGCTGGGCCTGGAGGCGCTGGACCGGCAGGCCGCGGGCGAGCCCCTGTGGCGTGTGCACGAGGCGGTCTTCGCCCTCCTGGCCCTGGAGTCCGAGCCGGTGGACCCCCGGCTGTGACGGACGGGGGGCGGGCACCCGGGTGCCCGCCCCTCCCTGGCGGTAAACCCTTGCCAAGTGGGAATGTCTAGCTCCATGGCATTCCATGTGGACTCCGAGGCAGGGCGGCTGCACCGTGTCATCCTCCACCGCCCCGACCTGGAGCTGAAAAGGCTCACGCCGTCGAACAAGGACGCCCTGCTCTTCGACGACGTCCTGTGGGTGCGCCGGGCCCGCGCCGAGCACGACGGCTTCGCCGACGTGCTGCGCGACCGGGGCGTGGCCGTGCACCTCTTCGGTGACCTGCTGCGGGAGACGCTGAACCTGCCCCAGGCCCGGAGCATGGTGCTGGACCGGGTCTTCGACGAGAAGGAGTACGGCCCGGTGGTCACCGACCACCTGCGCGCCGCCTTCGACGAGCTGTCCGCGGCCGAGCTGACCGAGGCCCTGGTCGGCGGTATGACCAAGCGGGAGTTCCTGGCCCGCTTCGCCGAGCCGACCTCGGTCCGCTTCCATGTGATGGACCTGGACGACTTCCTGCTCGACCCGCTGCCCAACCACATCTTCACCCGGGACACCTCGGCCTGGGTCTACGACGGGGTCAGCATCAACGCGATGCGCTGGCCGGCCCGCTGGCACGAGACGATCCACTACGAGGCGATCTACCGCCACCACCCGCTCTTCGCGGGCGGCTCCTTCCACGTGTGGTCGGAGGGCCAGGCGGCCTACCCGTCCACGATCGAGGGCGGCGACGTCCTGGTGATCGGCAACGGCGCGGTCCTCATCGGCATGAGCGAGCGCACCACCTCGCAGGCCGTGGAGATGCTGGCCCAGCGGCTGTTCAACGCGGGGTCGGCCACCACGATCGTGGCCCTGGACATGCCCAAGCGCCGCGCCTTCATGCACCTGGACACCGTGATGACCATGGTCGACGGCGACACCTTCACCAAGTACGCGGGCCTGGGCATGCTGCGCTCGTACACCATCGAGCCCGGCGCCGGGGAGCGCGACCTCAAGGTCACCGACCACCCGCCGGAGCACATGCACCGGGCGATCGCGGCGGCCCTGGGCCTGGACGACATCCGGGTGCTCACCGCGACCCAGGACGTCCACTCCGCCGAGCGCGAGCAGTGGGACGACGGGTGCAACGTGCTCGCACTGGAGCCGGGCGTCGTCCTGGCGTACGAGCGCAACGTCACCACCAACACCTTCCTGCGCAAGCGCGGCATCGAGGTCATAGAGATCCCCGGGAGCGAACTCGGTCGCGGCCGCGGCGGTCCGCGCTGCATGAGCTGCCCCATCGAGCGGGACCCGGTCTGACGGGGGCGATCCGTGGCCGGGGCCGCTGGGGCTGTATAAGGATGCGAGTATTCGTATAGACTTCCACGGTCCCGGCGCACTCATGTTCGGCACCCGGCCGACCCCGACCTAGGAGCCCCCATGGCCATCGACCTCACGGGCCGCCACTTCCTCAAGGAACTGGACTTCGCCCCCGAGGAGTTCCGCGGGCTGGTCGAGCTGGCCGCCGAGCTGAAGAAGGCCAAGAAGGCGGGCGCCGAGGTCCGGCGGCTCACGGGCCGGAACATCGCCCTGATCTTCGCCAAGACCTCCACCCGCACCCGCTGCGCCTTCGAGGTCGCCGCGGCCGACCAGGGCGCCTCCACGACCTACCTGGACCCGGCCGGCTCCCAGCTCGGCCACAAGGAGTCGGTGAAGGACACCGCCCGGGTGCTCGGCCGGATGTTCGACGGCATCGAGTACCGCGGCACGGGCCAGGAGGTCATCGAGGAACTGGCCGCCCACGCCGGGGTGCCGGTGTGGAACGGCCTCACCGACCAGTGGCACCCGACCCAGATGCTCGCCGACGTGCTCACCATGGCGGAGCACTCCCGTTCCCCGCTGGCGGAGACCGCCTACGCCTACCTCGGCGACGCCCGCTCCAACATGGGCAACTCGCTGCTGGTCACCGGCGCCCTCCTCGGCATGGACGTACGCATCGTCGCCCCGGAGCGGCTGTGGCCGGACGAGTCGGTCGTCGCCGAGGCCCGGCGCCTCGCGGAGGCCACGGGCGCCCGGGTCACCCTGACCGCCGACGTCGCCGAGGGCGTCGCCGGCGCGGAGTTCGTCCACACCGACGTCTGGGTGTCGATGGGCGAGCCCGCCGAGGTCTGGGACGAGCGCATCGCGCTGCTGAAGCCGTACGCCGTGACCATGGACGTGCTGCGGGCCACCGGCCGTCCCGACGCGAAGTTCATGCACTGTCTGCCCGCGTTCCACGACCTCGGCACCGCCCTGGCCCGGGAGATCCACGCGAGGCACGGGCTGACCTCTCTGGAGGTCACCGACGAGGTCTTCGAGTCGGCGCACTCCATCGTCTTCGACCAGGCCGAGAACCGGATGCACACCATCAAGGCCGTCCTCGTCGCCACGCTGGGAGGCGCGTGAGGCGCCGCATCTATCGCGCACTCGTGACGGCGGTCACGAAGGGGTGATAACTTCGCGGTGGTGGCAAGCCTGCCTCCCCCGTGAAGGAGGACGTCCCCATGAGCCCCTACCGAGGCTCCGCAGGCCGTACCGAGGAGTGGCGGCACCTGCGGGTCGAGCGCGCCGACGGTGTCGTCACCGTCACCCTCGACCGCCCCGACAAGCTCAACGCGCTCACCTTCGGCGCCTACGCCGACCTGCGCGACCTGCTCACCGAACTGCCGCACCACGGCGACACCCGTGTGCTGGTCCTCGCCGGGGCCGGCCGGGGCTTCTGCTCCGGCGGGGACGTCGACGAGATCATCGGCGCCACCCTCGCCATGGGCGCCGGACAACTGCTCGACTTCACCCGCATGACCGGACAGGTCGTCCGCGCCATCCGCGAGGCCCCCTTCCCCGTCGTCGCGGCCGTCCACGGCGTCGCGGCCGGAGCCGGCTCGGTCATCGCCCTCGCCAGCGACTTCCGGATCGTCGAGCGCTCCGCCCGCTTCGCCTTCCTCTTCACCAAGGTCGGCCTCGCGGGCGCCGACATGGGCGCCGCCTACCTGCTGCCGCGCATCGTCGGACTCGGCCACGCCACCCGGCTGCTGATGCTCGGCGACACCCTGCCCGCCGCGGAGGCCGACCGCATCGGCCTCGTCAGCGAACTCGTCGACGACGGCCAGGCGGACGCCAGCGCCGCCGCCCTCGCCAAACGCCTGGCCACAGGCCCGGCGCTGGCGTACGCGCAGACCAAGGCGCTGCTCACCGCGGAACTCGACATGCCGCTCGCCGCCGCGGTGGAGATGGACGCCGCGACCCAGGCGCTCCTGATGACCAGCGAGGACTACGCCGAGTTCCACGCCGCGTTCACCGGCAGGCGCACCCCCAACTGGAAGGGCCGGTAACCGTGCGGGTGGCCATCATCGGCGGCGGCCCCGGCGGACTCTACGCGGCCGCACTGCTCAAACGCCTCGACCCCGAACGCGACATCACCGTCTGGGAGCGCGGCGCGCCCGAGGACACCTTCGGCTTCGGCGTCGTGCTCTCCGACGAGACGCTCGGCGGCATCGAGCACGCCGACCCGGTCGTCTTCCGCGCCCTGCAAAGGGAGTTCACCCGCTGGGACGACATCGACGTGCACCACCGCGGGCGCGCCGTCACCTCCGGCGGCCACGGCTTCGCGGCGGTGGACCGGCGCACGCTGCTGGCGATCCTCCACGACCGCTGCCGCGACCTCGGCGTGACCGTCCGCACCCGCGAAGCCGCCCCGGCCGCCGAGCGGCTGGCCCGCGACCACGACCTCGTCGTCGCCGCCGACGGCGCGGGCAGCGCCACCCGCGCCGCCCACGCCGCCGTCTTCCGGCCCACCCTCACCGGACACCGCTGCCGCTACATCTGGCTCGCCACCGACCTCGCCCTGGACGCCTTCCGCTTCGAGATCGCCGAGACCGAGCACGGCGTGATGCAGGCCCACGGCTACCCGTACCGGCCCGGCGTCAGCACCTTCATCGTGGAGATGCACGAGGACGTCTGGCGGCGCGCCGGACTGGACCGGCTGGACGAGGCCGAGTCGATCGCCCGCTGCGAGAAGATCTTCGCCGACGCCCTGCACGGCCACAGCCTGCGCGGCAACCGCTCCCGCTGGATCGCCTTCACCACCGTCGTCAACGAACGCTGGCGGCACAAGAACATCGTGCTGCTCGGCGACGCCGCCCACACCGCGCACTTCTCCATCGGCTCGGGCACCAAGCTCGCCATGGAGGACGCCCTCGCCCTCGCCGCCTGCCTGCACGAGCAGCCCGGCGTCCCCGAGGCGCTCGCCGCCTACGAGGCCGAGCGCAAGCCGGTGGTCGCCAGCACGCAGCGCGCCGCGCGGGCCAGCCTGGAGTGGTTCGAGCACCTGGAGCAGTACGCCGCCCAGCCGCCCCGGCAGTTCGCCTTCAACCTGCTCACCCGCAGCCGCCGGGTCACCCACGACAACCTGCGGCTGCGCGACGCGGACTTCACCGCCTCGGTGGAGCGGGAGTTCGGCACCGGGCCGGACACCCCGCCGATGTTCACCCCCTTCACCTTGCGAGGGCTGACCCTGCGCAACCGGGTCGTCGTCTCGCCGATGGACATGTACTCCGCCACCGACGGCACCCCCGGCGACTTCCACCTCGTCCACCTCGGCGCCCGCGCCCTCGGCGGCGCGGGCCTGGTCATGACCGAGATGGTCTGCGTCAGCCCCGAGGGCCGGATCACACCCGGCTGCGCGGGCCTGTGGAACGACGGGCAGGAGGCCGCCTGGCGCCGCGTCACCGACTTCGTGCACGCCCGGCCCGGCTCCGCGATCGGCCTCCAGCTCGGCCACAGCGGTCGCAAGGGCTCCACCCGGCTGATGTGGGAGGGCATCGACCAGCCGCTCCCCGAGGGCAACTGGCCGCTCGCGGCCCCCTCCCCGCTGCCGTACCACCCGCACGTCAGCCAGGTCCCGCACGCTCTGGACGACGCCGGACTGGCCGCGATCCGCGAGCAGTTCGCCGCCTCCGCCGTACGCGGCGCCCGCGCCGGGTTCGACCTGCTGGAGCTGCACTGCGCCCACGGCTACCTGCTGTCGTCCTTCCTCTCGCCGCTCACCAACCGGCGCACCGACGCCTACGGCCGCGACCTGGCCGGACGGCTGCGCTTCCCGCTGGAGGTCTTCGACGCCGTCCGCGAGGTGTGGCCCGACGACCGCCCGATGACCGTCCGCATCTCCGCCACCGACTGGGCCGAGGGCGGTACGACCGCCGACGACGCGCTGGAGATCGCCCGGGCCTTCGCCGCGCACGGCGCCGACGCCATCGACGTCTCCACCGGCCAGGTCGTCCCCGACGAGGCCCCCGACTACGGCCGCTCCTACCAGACCCCCTACGCCGACCGGATCCGCAACGAACTCGGCCTGCCCGTCATCGCGGTCGGCGCCATCTCCTCCTGGGACGACGTCAACTCCCTGATCCTCGCCGGCCGCGCCGACCTGTGCGCGCTCGCCCGACCCCACCTCTACGACCCCAACTGGACGCTCCACGCCGCCGCCGAACAGGGCTACTCCGGCCCCGGCGCCCCCTGGCCCCTCCCGTACCAGGCCGGCAGCCGCCGTCCGCCCACGGGGCGCACGGACGCCCCCCGCCCCCGGCTCACGCTGGACGTGTGAGGGGCGGCCGCCTCAGCGGAAGGCGGAGGTGTCGAGGGCGAACGAGAACGGCTCGGGGAGGTCGAGCTCCTTGCCGAACAGCACCCGGACGTCCTGCCGGTAGTCCTCGGCGTCCGGCTCGCCGTACAGAGTGACGGTGCCTTCGGTGCGGTCCACCAGCAGGTAGAAGGGGATGCCGGCGGCCGCGTAGCCGCGTCGCTTCGGGCCGCGGTCCTTGTCAGGGCGGCTCGACGTCACCTCGACAGTCATGACCACCCCGTCCGGGACGAACCACGAGTCCTTGCCCGCGAACACGCCTTCCGGGCCCACCGTCAGGTCCGGGATGAAGCGGCCGGCCGGAGTGATGAGCCCCTTGGCGCCGGACGTGTAGAACTCGGCGGGGGACTTGCGGATCATCTGGCGGACGAAGCGGCCGAGAATGTCCTCGTGGTCTCCGTCGGGCGGCGGGGTCACGACGATCTCCCCCTCGATCAGCTCGGCGCGGTACCCCTCGGGCACCGTGAGGTCGAGGAAGGCGGCGAGCACGGCGTCGCCGCCGGGGCCCGAGCGTTCGGTCGCGGGCAGTGCCATCTCGCGTACCTCCTCGATCGTCATGGTTCCGCTCCGATGTGGTCAGGTTATGCCCCGCCGGGTGGCGCGGGCGTACATCCTGCCGACGATCACCGGAGCAGGGCGGTCACGCCGTGGGGCCGGCGGACCGCGCGAACTCCGCCCCCGCGTCGTGCAGGCGCGCGTGCAGGCCCTCGAAGACGGCGGCGGCGCGGCCGCCGGGCCAGTCGGGCGGGAGGAGGGCGGGCGTCAGGCCCGGGTCGGCGTAGGGGAGGCGGCGCCAGGAGTCGAGGGCGCGCAGGTAGTCCGCGAAGGCCTCCTGCGGCGGGGTCGCCTCCCGGGCGGCCCAGGCGCGCAGCACGGGTTCGTGGGCGTCGAGGAAGGCGTGGTGGCGCTTGGCGACGGCGTCGAGGTCCCACCAGCGGCGCACGGCCGCGGCCGTCGGCTCGAAGCCGAGGTGGGTGCCGGTGAAGAGGTCGACGTAGGTGTCCAGGCCGAGCCGGCGCAGGGTGTGCAGGGCCTCCTCGTGGAGGCGGGCGGGCGCGATCCACACGCCCGGGGCGGCGGTGCCGAAGCCCAGCCGGGCCAGGCGGGAGCGGAGCAGGTGCCGCTTGTGCCGCTCGCTCTCCGGCACGGAGAAGACCGCGAGCACCCACTCCTGGTCGCCGGCTCCGCCGGCCGGGTGACCGTAGATGCGGCGGTCGCCGTCGGCGAGCAGCTGCCGGGCGTCCTCGGACAGGGCGTAGCCCGCGGCGCCGGCGACGCGGTCCGGCTCCAGCAGGCCGCGGCGCTTGAGCCGGGAGACCGCCGAGCGTACCGACTGCGGGTCCACGTCCACGGCGCCCATCAGCCGGATCAGCCCGGCGACGGGTATCCGCCCGTCCCAGGCCTCGGCCCGGCCGTAGGCGCCGAAGAAGGTCACGATCAGCGAACTGGGGGTGTGCTCGGTCACGCGATCACTGTAGGTGGCGCAGCCGGAAGCGCTGCAGTTTCCCGGTGGGCGTGCGGGGCAGGGCGTCGATGAAGACGATCTCGCGCGGGCACTTGTAGCTCGCGATCTCCTCACGGGTGAAGGAGCGCAGCGCCTCGACCGTGTGCTCGTCGCGCGGCGGCCCGTCCCGCAGCACGACGAAGGCCCGGACGATCTGGCCGCGCTGGTCGTCCGGTACGCCGATGACCGCGACCTCCCGCACGTCGGGGTGGCGCAGCAGCGCCTCCTCGACCTCGGGGCCCGCGATGTTGTAGCCCGAGGAGATGATCATGTCGTCGGCGCGGGCCACGTAGCGGTAGTAGCCGTCCGCCTCACGCACATAGGTGTCGCCGGTGATGTTCCAGCCGCCCCGCACGTACTCACGCTGCCGTTCGTCCGCCAGGTAGCGGCAGCCCGTGGGGCCGCGCACCGCCAGCAGCCCCGGCTCGCCGTCCGGCAGGGGGGACAGCGTCACGGGATCGACGACCCGGGCCTGGAAGCCCGGCACCGGCAGGCCCGTGGTGCCCGGGCGGATCACGTCGTCGGCGGCGGAGATGAAGATGTGCAGCAGCTCCGTGGCCCCTATGCCGTTGATGATCCGCAGGCCCGTCGACTCGTACCAGGCGTGCCAGGTCGCCTCGGGCAGGTTCTCGCCCGCGGACACGCAGCGACGCAGCGAGGACAGGTCCCGGGAGCCGTGCGAGGCGAGTATGGCCCGGTAGGCGGTGGGCGCGGTGAACAGCACGGTCACCCCGTGCTCGGCGACGGCGCGGGCGAGCTGCTCGGGGCCGGCCTGCTCCAGCAGCAGTGCCGACGCCCCCACGCGCAGCGGGAAGACGACCAGGCCGCCCAGCCCGAAGGTGAAGCCCAGCGGCGGGCTGCCGGCGAACACGTCCGCGGAGGTGGGTCGCAGTATGTGCGCCGAGAAGGTGTCGGCGATCGCCAGCACGTCCCGGTGGAAGTGCATGCAGCCCTTGGGCCTTCCGGTCGTGCCGGAGGTGAAGGCGATCAGCGCGACGTCGTCGGACGAGGTCTCCACCGCGGCGAAGGAGTCCGGCCGGCCGGCGGCGAGCCGCAGCAGGTCGTCCGGTGCCTCGCCGCCGTACGTGGCGATGCGCAGCCCGGGCGCCTCGCACTTGGCGAGGTCGTCGACCGCGCGGATGTCGCACAGCGCGTGCCGGACGGAGGCGATCTCGCAGATCGTCGCCAGCTCGTGCGGGCGGTGCGCCGCGAGCACGGTCACCGCGACCGCGCCCGCCTTCATGACGGCGAACCAGCACGCCACCAGCCACGGCGTGGTGGGGCCGCGCAGCAGCACGCGGTTGCCGGGCACCACCCCGAGGTCGTCGGTCAGCACGTGCGCGATGCGGTCGGAGGCGGCGCGCAGATCCGCGTACGACCAGACCTCCCCGTCCGGCATCCGCAGGCAGGGCGCCTCGGGCAGTCCGGCCGCGAGGAGTTCGGTACCGCAGTTGAGCCGGCCCGGATAGGCCAGCTCGGGGAGGTCTTGGGTCAGGACGGGCCACTGGTCACGCGGCGGGAGGTGATCCCGCGGGAAAGTGTCCACGTGAGCTGATGGCAGCAGGTCCATGGCGGGTTCGCCCCTCGTTGGCCCCTGGTTGCGGACGGATTCAGCGTAACGTGTTTGTGACGGCAGTCAACGGTACGCGATACGGGAGGTGCCGCGTGGCATCGTTCGCGCTCGACCCGGAACAGCTCAAGTGGTGTGCACAGGTCCGTGATTGGGCCGCCGAACGGCTGCGGCCGCTGGCGGAGGCCGGTGAACCCGGGCGGGTCAACCGCCCGCTGCTCGCCGCCCTCGGCGAACTCGGCCTGCTCGCGCGCCTCTTCCCCGGCACCGCCCTGGAGCTGTGCCTGCTCCGGGAGTCCCTGGCCCGCGAGTGCACCGAGGCCGAGACGGCGCTCGCCCTGCAGGGCCTGGGCGCCCACCCCCTGCTGGAGTCCCCGGAGCTGGCCGCCCGCTGGATCCCGCGTGTCGTCTCCGGCGAGGCCGTCGCGGCCTTCGCGCTCACCGAGCCGGGCGCCGGTTCCGACGCGGCCGCCCTCGAACTGGCCGCGGAGCCCGCGCCCGGCGGCTGGCGGCTCACCGGCGAGAAGTGCTGGATCTCCAACGCCCCCGAGGCCGACGTCTACACGGTCTTCGCCCGGACCACACCCGGCGCCGGGGCCCGTGGGGTCACCGCGTTCGCCGTCCCCGCCGACCGCCCCGGCCTCGGCGGCGAACGCCTCGACATGCTCTCCCCGCACCCCATCGGGCGGCTGCGCTTCGACGCGGTACCGGTCGGGGAGCAGGACGTGATCGGGGAGGTCGACCGGGGCTTCAGGGTCGCCATGACCACCCTCAACCGCTTCCGCCCCAGCGTCGGCGCCTTCGCGGTCGGCATGGCGCAGGCCGCCCTGGACGCGGCCGCCGCCCACGCCGCCTCCCGCACCGCCTTCGGCGCGCCCCTGAAGGAGCTTCAGGCCGTCTCACACACCCTGGCCGAGATGGCCACCCGCACCGAGGCCGCCCGCCTGCTGGTCTACGCCGCCGCCGAGGCCTACGACTCCGGCGCCGCCTGGACCGCCCGCAGCTCCGCCATGGCCAAGCTCTTCGCCACCGAGACGGCCCAGTACGCCGTCGACGCCGCGGTCCAGATCCACGGGGCCCGCGCCCTGGAGCGCGGCCACCTTCTGGAGCACCTCTACCGCGAGGTCCGCGCACCGCGTATCTACGAAGGCGCCACCGAAGTCCAGCGGTCGATCATCGCCAAGGAGCTCTTCGCATGACCCTCAACCGGATCAACCCGCCCGAGCTGTCCCCGCCCACCGGTTTCAGCCACGCCGTCACCGCCACCGGGAGCACCCTCGTCCTCCTCGCGGGCCAGACCGCGCTGGACTCCGGGGGCAAGATCGTCGGGGAGACGCTCCCCGCCCAGTTCGAGCACGCGCTGATCAACCTGCTCACCGCGCTCCAGGCCGCCGGCGGCACCCCCGCCGACCTCGCCCGGCTCACCGTCCACACCACCGACGTCGCCGCCTACCGCGACCACGCGCCCGAACTCGGCCGCATCTGGCGCGCCCTGGCCGGCCGCGACTACCCGGCGATGGCGGTCATCGGCATCACCCGCCTGTGGGACGAGGAGGCCATGGTCGAACTCGACGGCCTCGCCGTGCTGTCCTGACCGGTCCGGTCCGGTGGACCGGGCGCCAGGGGCGTCAACGGCCCCTGGCGCCCTGCCCGGTGCGACCACGCAGGGCCCGGACGCCGCATGCCCCCGCACCGCGCAGGTCAGCCCCGGCCGCGCGAGGACACCTCGTCGCCGACCCGGGAGAGGATCGCGGCCGCCTGGTCGAGCCCCGCCTCCCGGCAGCGGGTGATCGCGGCGCGGAGCCGTGCCAGGGCGGCGTCCGGCCGGCCGAGGCCGTTCGCCTCGACCAGCGCGGCGACCCGGACGGCCTCGGCGCGCGGCGCCTCGCCCTGCGCCCCGCCCTCCTCGTGGGCGGCGATCGCCCGCTCCAGCTCGGCGAGCGCCTCGGGGAAGCGCTCGGCGCCGGCGTAGGCCCGGCCGCGCTGGTAGTGCGTGGCGCCGGTCTGGTACCAGCGGGCGACGTCCTCGTCGTCCCCGGACAGTGCCGCCAGGACCTCGTCCGCCCTGCGCAGGTGCCCCAGGGCGTCCTCCAGGCCGTCGGCGCCCTTGGCCGACACGGCGTACGCGGCGAAGTCCCGCATCATCTCCGCGACCGCGTGCGGGTTCGGCCCCTTGGCGTGCGAGGCGACGGCGCGGTCGTACGCGGAGCGCGCCGCGTCCTCACGGCCGGCCGCGAGCAGGGCGACGGCGGCCTCCGAGGCGACGAGCGTGTGCGTGAACTGCTCCTCCCACGGCTCGACGGCGTCGGCCAGCAGCAGGAACTGCTCGGCGCTCGCGCGGTGCTCCTCCAGCTCCCGCAGTCCCCGCGCCAGCAGGAGCCGGGCCTGGGCCAGGGCACGTTCGTCCATGCCGGCCGCGGCCTCGTCCGCGACCAGCGACTCCAGCACGGCGACGGCGTCCGCCTGGCGGTCGGCGCGGGCGAGCACGTCCGCCAGCTCCACCCGCAACTCGGCGGCGCCCGCCGCGTCGCCCTCGCGGTCCAGCCGTGACGCGCCGTCGGACAGGTGGCGCACGGCCGCGCCCTGGTCGCCCGCGTGGTCGGCGGCGTGGCCGAGCAGCGCGTGGGTGCGCGCCACCGGGAACGCTGTGTCGCCGTGCGCGGCGGCCGAGGCGAGCGCGCCGTGGAACTGCTCCATGGCCTCCTCGGGGCGGTGCTGCTGCAGCAGCACCTGGCCGAGCAGCCCTCGCGGGCGCGTGCCGCGCCAGGGTGTCCCGGCCGCCTCCACGACCCGCAGCACGCTCCGCAGTTCCCGCTCGGCCCGCTCCGGATCACCGGAGCGCGCCGCGAGATCCGCCGCGTACACCCGGGTGTTGACCGTGCGCTCCGGGGCGCCGAGCCGTTCCGACTCGGCCACGGCCTCGGCCACGGCGGCCTCGAAGCGCTCGCGCAGCTCCGCCGGGACGTCGGGAAGCGCGGCCATCGCCTCGGTGTGCGCGAGGAACGCGCGGCACTGCAGCACGACGAAGTAGGCGCGCCGGACCGCGGTGGCCGTGTCCTCGTCCGCCAGCGCGCGGGCCTCGGCCAGGACGGTGTCCAGCTCCGCCCGGCCCGCGTCGGCCTCCGGGCCGGGCTCCACGCCCACCGAGGCCAGCCGCGCTCGGGCGGTCAGCACGCGCTCGGGCATGCCGGCCAGGGCGAACAGCTCGCGTGCCTCGGCGAGGGCGGCCTTGACCGCCGCCTTGTCCTCGTCCTCCATCGCCGCGAAGGCGCGGTGCTCGGCCAGTTCGCCCCGCAGCCGTTCCTCCGGCCCCAGCCGGGGATCGTGGACATGGCCGTCGGCTCCGACGCGCTCGGCGATCCGGCGCCACAGCTCCTCGTCGCCGGGACGGCCCGCGTCGGCCAACTCACGTGCCTTCTGGACCAGTTCCACGAAGTCCTCGGGCACCTCCCGTGCGGAGGCGGCCACCGGCGGGGCCGTCGCCGCCGGCTCGCCCTCCGGCGACGGCACGGCCGCGGTGCGCAGCCCGAGCGCCAGCGGCTCGGCGAGCGGCGGCCGCCGGGCGAGCCGCGCCCGGCGGCGCTCGCCGACGGCGCCGGTGCCGTTGCGCCGGTCGAACGCCGCGGCCAGGGCGTCGCCCTGCTCGCTCACGTGGTCCAGCAGTTCCCGCGCCGTCCAGGTGCGTCCCACCGGCCCGGCGACGGGAGTCGTGTCGTACCCCTCGTCGACCAGGCGCCGGGTGAGGACCTGGACACCGGTGAGGAAGCCGAGCAGCGAGAGCGGGGCTCCGGTGGTGTCGAACAGGG
Source organism: Streptomyces sp. PA03-3a (assembly GCF_033792735.1). Classification (NCBI taxonomy): domain Bacteria; kingdom Bacillati; phylum Actinomycetota; class Actinomycetes; order Kitasatosporales; family Streptomycetaceae; genus Streptomyces; species Streptomyces sp. PA03-3a. The sequence continues at coordinate 273,238 of NZ_JARAVM010000002.1, read as the reverse complement.
CGCGGTTCTCGGCGAGGATCTCCAGCGCCCGGCCCTCGTTGCCGGACAGCGCGCAGAACTCCACGTGCAGACCGGTCTCCTCGGCCATGCCGACGCGGCCCCGGGCGTGCCGGTAGCCGGTCAGGTGGTACGAGCGGGCCTCGTCGGTGCGGCCGAGGCGCAGCAGCGGCAGCAGGGCGTGGGCCTGGGTGACCCAGGGCTCCTCCTCGCAGCTCTGGACGCCGCCGAGGACCGGTTCCCAGGTGCGCAGGGCCTGTTCGTCGTCGCCCGCGTGGAGGTGGTGCAGCCCCTGGTGCCGGGTCTCGCAGGCCAGGCAGTCGCTGAGCCGCTCCCGGGGCCGCGTGACCCACAGGTCCCAGGCCGTCTCGCGGTCCGCGCCGGTGTGGGCGGCGATCCGGTGCCGCATCGCCGCCACCGGCTGCAGGCCCTCACCGGCGGCGCGGTAGCGGTCACGCATCCGGCCGACCCACCCGTCGACCGTGGCCAGCGGGACGTCCGGCACCTGGAGCAGCGAGGTCGTCACCCACTTGTGGCGCCACAGCACCTGGCGGGCCTCCCACTCGCTGAAGGAGCCGGGCACCTCCTCCCACAGCGTGAGGATCCGGGCGAAGACGACCGGGGACTTGCGGTGCTCGGCGGCGTACTCGTACGCCGACATGAGTTCGAGAAGCGCCGTCACCAGGACGTCCTTCTCCTCGAACTGCTCGGCCGCCTCGACCAGTTCCTCGGCGGTCACGGTGCGGGGCGTTCCGTAGGGGCGCTCGTTGTTCTCGCGGAGCGCCTCGAACACGGCCTCGGGGGTGTCCAGCATCAGTGCTCCTTGGCGTCCGGCCCGGACGCGGGGGCGTCCTGGTCGTGCATGGCGTGGGTGAGCAGGCCGATGAACGCCCGGTTGAGCAGCGCGCTCTCGGAGGACTTCAGCGGCCGCCGGGTGAGCAGCAGCGCCTGCCCGTACAGGGCCTCGGCGGTGGTGAGGGCCAGCCCCCGCTCGGTGACGGTGGCGGCCCTGCGCACCAGCGGGTTGAGGTGGTTGAGGACCAGCTGGGCCCGCGGGGCCTCCGTGCGCAGCGAGCCGAGGATGTCCGCCCACAGGCCGTCGCTGCTCTGCGCGAGACCGGCCCGGGTGCGCTCGTGGCGTGCCTCGCGGTCGTCCAGGAGCAGCGCGGGCGCCGTGACCGGCTGGAAGGCCCGCAGGACGACGTCGCAGTCGTACTGGCCGACGACCTCGCGGGCGACCGCGAGGAATGCGGCGGCGGCGAGTTCGGCGGCCGAGTCGACGGGGTCGAGGTGCGCGGTCACGGTGGCCGGGTCCAGGTCGGTGACCGTGGTGCCCGGACGGATCTCGGGCAGCCGGTGCACCAGGTCCCGGTCGTAGGTGTAGCCGCCGTTGACGACGCCGAGGCCCGCGGCCGCCGCGATCGGCGCGACCTGCCGGAACTCGTCGACGCTGCGGGTGACCAGCACCGTGGGGTGGGCGCGGGCGAACTCCTCCAGCGTGACGTTGCCGTCCGTCGTCTCGAAGGGCAGCCACGGCAGCAGCATCCGCAGCAGCGCGTCGTCGTAGCGGGCCAGCGCCTTGACGGCGAGGTGGTGGCTGTCGATGAAGCGCCGCAGCAGTACCGGGTCGCTGGCGGCGAGCCCGGTCAGCCAGTCCCGGATGCGGGCGCCGAGGGCGTCGCGGACGGCGGCCAGCGTCTCGTCCTCGTACAGCGCCTCGCGTGAGGCGGTCGGGCGCAGGCTGGTGACATCCACGACGCAGCGGACGAAGAAGGCCCATTCCGGCAGGAGTTCGGCGGCCCGGTCCGAGAGCAGCATGCCCTTGAGGTGCACCCGGTGCCCGGCCCGCTCCGACGGGTTGACGGCGGTCGGCAGCACATAGGCCACGCCCCGCAGCCCGGCGACGGGCAGATCGAGGTCGATGGTGTCGAGCGGTGTGAAGCCGAACGTCGCGCGGCAGTGCTCGGCGAGCGCCTCGGCGCGGGCCAGCGGGGAGCCGTGGCGGCGCTCCCACGGCGGCGTCTCGTTGACCGCGGTGCTCTCGCCGCGCGGGTCGACGACGGTGACCTCGTGCCGCAGCAGGCTGCCGTAGTGCCGGGCCAGCGAGGCCACCCGCTCGGGCTCCGTCCACTCGCGGGCGTCGGCGCGCGGGGTCAGCGTCACGCGGGTGCCCGGCTCGGGCAGCGCGTCGGCGGGGAGGGTGCGGATCGTGTAGCTGCCGTCGGAGCGTCCGCGCCATTCCACGGCCGGGGCGCCGGGCGCGGTCGCCGGACGGCTGACGACCGTGATCTCGTCGGCGACCACGAAGCAGGCCAGCAGACCGATGCCGAACTGGCCGATGAAGTCGCCGCGGGCGGCCTCGATCTCCCCGTCGGCGGCGCGCTTGGAGCTGCGCCCGATCGTCGCGAGGAAGGTGTGGACGTCGGCCTCGCTCAGCCCGACTCCGGTGTCGGTGACGCTGAGCGTGTCACCGGTCCGCACGGTGATCCTGGCCGGTGCGCCCGGCTGGACCGCCTGCCGGGCGGTGATCGCGTCGACGGCGTTCTGCAGCAGCTCCCGCAGGTAGACGCGGGGGCTGGAGTAGAGGTGGTGGGAGAGCAGGTCGACCAGGCCGCGCAGGTCGACCTGGAACGTGTGCGCTGACGGGGACTGGGACACCGAAGGGCCTTCCGGGCGGTGCGCGGACGGGGAACGGGGCGTGTGACGGTCAGGGACGTCCGGCGCGGAACCGCATGGTGCGGTAGGGCGACACCGGGACGCTGCCGTCGAGGTACTGCCACGGGAACTCCGTGACGAGCCCGCCGGTGGCGGTGAAGGCGGCCGCGGCCGCCTTCTTCTCGCCGGCCAGGACGAAGGCCAGGGCGAAGGTGTTGAGGGTGCCGAGCCGGCTGACCGGCTCTCCGTACGCGGCGTGGCGGTACGAGCGGTCGGCGGCCTCGTGGAGCTCCGCGACGACGTGGGCCGTCCGCATGTAGGGGCTGTCGGTGGCGCCGCGATCGAGGTCGAGCCAGTGCTCCAGGTGCGCGACCGCGACCAGCACGCCGAGCGCGCTGCCCTCGGGGGCGTTCAGCACGGACGCGCGCGCGAACGCGTGCATCTCGTCGTGGGAGCCGCCCCACTTCGCGCAGACCTGCTGCAGTTGCTGCTGGTGCGCGCCCAGGTGCTCCGGGACCCGCCGGGCGGCGGCCTCGAAGCGCAGGCGGGAGATGTCCTGGCCCATCTGCAGCCCCCGGGCGGACATCTGCAGGAAGTACCAGGGGGACGCCCAGCCGGGCTCGAGCTCGGCGGCCCGGTAGAGCAGGTCCTCGGCGACCTCGAGGCGCTCGTGGAAGATCTGGAACTGCTCACGCGAGACGTGCTTCGCCCGCAGTCCGGTCCTCGCCTCCCAGGCCCAGGCGACCTGGCGGGCACCGGCCACGAGCAGCGCCAGACCCGACTCGGGTTCGTCCGCGACGGCATTGGGCATCCACTGCTCGTAGCCCGCGACCTCGGTGGCGTTGGCGATCAGCCAGCCGCGCTCCCCGTCGTCGGAGACCGCCGACAGCTCGTCGCGCATCGCCGGCCAGTCGGCCGCCTCGGCCGCCGCCAGCAGTCGTGCGAGGCGCGGGTTCCCCATCGCGGGGCTCATCCGTGCCACGGGACGCGGTGCCCACCGCCTCAGCGAGAGCCCCGATCCGCCTCTCGTACCGCCGTCCGCCGTCCCGCCCGCGGGACCACGTCGGACCGCCACCATGAAGACCCCCTCCTGGCCTGGCCGTTTCCCCCCATGGGCCATGATCCGCGGCCCGGAGCATGATTATCACGGCCACCTTGCGGGGGAGTAGCCGGTTTCCCGGCCAGGAGGGGCGGGACGGGTCAGATGTCGCGGAACGTCTCGATCTGGGCCCCGATGGAGTTCAGCCGCTCGGCCAGCTCCTCGTAACCGCGGTTGATGACGTACACGTTCCGCAGTACCGAGGTGCCCTCGGCGGCGAGCATCGCCAGCAGCGTCACGACGGCGGGCCGCAGGGCCGGCGGGCACATCATCTCGGCGGTGCGCCAGCGGGTCGGGCCCTCGACCAGCACCCGGTGAGGGTCCAGCAGCTTGACGTTGGCGCCGAGCCGGGTCAGCTCGGTGAGGTAGATGGCGCGGTTGTCGTAGACCCAGTCGTGGATGAGGGTCGAGCCCTGTGCCGTGGCGGCGATCGCCGCGAAGAAGGGCACATTGTCGATGTTGAGGCCCGGGAAGGGCATGGGGTGGATCTTGTCGATGGGGGAGCGCAGCTTGGAGGGGCGCACGGTGAGGTCGATCAGCCGGGTGCGGCCGTTGTCGGCGGGGTACTCGGCCGAGCGCTCGTGGTCCAGGCCCATCTCCTCCAGGACCGCCAGTTCGATCTCCAGGAACTCCACCGGCACCCGGCGGATGGTCAGCTCGGACTCGGTGACCACGGCCGCGGCCAGCAGGCTCATGGCCTCCACCGGGTCCTCCGAGGGCGCGTAGTCCACGTCCCGGTCGATCTCGGCGACGCCGTGCACGGTCAGCGTGGTGGTGCCGATGCCGTCCACCCGAACCCCCAGCTCCTCCAGGAAGAAGCACAGGTCCTGGACCATGTAGTTGGAGCTGGCGTTGCGGATGACGGTCACCCCTTCGTGCCGGGCGGCCGCCAGGAGGGCGTTCTCGGTCACGGTGTCGCCGCGCTCGGTCAGCACGATGGGCCGCCGCGGGGCCACGGAGGGGGCGACCCGGGCGTGGTACATCCCGCTGGTGGCGGTCACGTCCAGCCCGAAGTGCCGCAGCGCGGTCATGTGCGGCTGGACGGTACGGGTGCCGAGGTCGCAGCCGCCCGCGTACGGGATGCGGAAGCGGTCGGTGCGGTGCATCAGCGGGCCGAGGAACATGATCACGCTGCGGGTGCGCCGGGCGGCGTCGGTGTCCATGGCGTCCAGCTCCAGCCGCGCGGGCGGGACGATCTCCAGGTCGTTGCCGTCGTTGATCCAGCGGGTGCGCACGCCGATGCTGTTCAGCACCTCCAGGATGCGGTAGACCTCCTCGATCCGCGCGACGCGGCGCAGGGTGGTCCGCCCGGAGTTCAGCAGCGTGGCGCACAGCAGCGCCACGCACGCGTTCTTGCTGGTCTTGACGTCGATGGCGCCGGACAGCCGGCGCCCGCCGACGACGCGCAGGTGCATGGGGCCCGCGTAGCCGAGGGAGACGATCTCGCTGTCGAGCGCTTCACCGATTCGGGCGATCATCTCAAGGCTGATGTTCTGGTTCCCGCGTTCAATACGGTTCACCGCGCTTTGGCTGGTCCCAAGCGCCTCCGCAAGTTGCGACTGGGTCCAGCCCCGGTGCTGTCGGGCGTCACGGATGAGCTTGCCGATGCGTGCGAGGTAGTCGTCTCCCATGGGGAGAGACTATCTCACATATGAGATGTCAACCCGAGCTCCAGGTCCAGGAGGAACCGCTTGCGCTCCAGACCGCCTCCGTATCCGGTGAGACCGCCGGAGGCGCCGACCACCCGGTGGCAGGGCACGATGATGCCGACCGGGTTCCGTCCGTTGGCGAGCCCGACGGCGCGCGACGCGCCGGGGCTGCCGAGCTTGTCCGCCAGCTGACCGTACGTCATCACCGTGCCGTACGGGATGGCCCGCAGACCCGCCCAGACGCGCTGCTGGAAGGGGGTGCCGCGCAGGTCCAGCGGCAGGTCGAAGGCGGTCAACCCGCCCTCGAAGTACGCCCCCAGCTGTTCGGCGGCGGGCGCGAACGGGGACTCGTCCGGGGCGCGGCGCGCGCCGAAGGACTCCTCCGGCGGCCGGTGGCGCTGCGCGGTCATGTAGAGACCGGACAGGACACCGCCGGTCGCGACCAGGGTCAGCGGCCCGACCGGGCTGTCGATGAGGGCGTGTGTGCGAAGGGACATGAACATTCCTCAGGCTCGGTCGGAGGGCAGGACGTTGACGGGGTGCTCGCCGGTGGCCCACAGGTGCTGGACGGCGTACGCGCGCCACGGCCGCCAGGCCGCGGCCCGCCGGACGAGGGCCGCGGGGGTCGTCGGGAGGCCCAGTTTTTCCGCGGCCGCCCGTACGCCCAAATCGGTGGCGGGGAAGGCGTCCGGGTCGCCGAGCGCCCGCATCGCGACCACCTCGACCGACCAGGGGCCGAAGCCCGGCAGCGCGGCGAGCTGCCGCCGGGCCTTCTCCCAGTCGCTGCCGACGTCCAGGTCCAGGCCCCCCTCGGTGAGCGCGGCGACCAGGGAGGTCAGCGTGGCCCGCCGGGTGCCCGGCATGGCCAGGGACCCCGGGTCCAGGGCCGTCAGCGCCCACGGCGAGGGGAACAGGTGGGTCAGCCCGCCCCCGGGGTCGGCGACGGGCTCGCCGTGCGCCCTCACCAGCCGGCCGGCCAGCGTGCGCGCCGCCGCGGTCGACACCTGCTGCCCGAGCACCACGCGGACCGCGAACTCGGGCCCGTCCACCGTGCGCGGCACCCGGCGCCCGGGGTTCGCGTCCACGTACGGGGCGAGCAGCGGGTCCTGCCGGAGCAGCCCGTCGACGGCGACCGGGTCGGCGTCCAGGTCGAGCAGCCACCGGCAGCGGCTGATGGCGTGCGACAGGTCCCGCCAGTCGGTGAGGGAGAGCCGGCAGGCGACGTGGTCGGGCTCGGGCCGCAGGGCCACGATCCCGTGGCCGTGGGGCAGCCGCAGTGTGCGGCGGTACGCACCCTCCCGCCACTCCTCCACACCCGGCACGCCGGTCGCGGCCAGGTGCCCGAAGAGGTTGCCGGGGCACAGCGGCGCCCGGAAGGGCAGCCGCAGCGTCAGCGAGCCCGACACGTCGGCGGCGGGGACGGAGTGCCGCGACCGGGCCGCCCGTGTCCGCAGCTCGCTCGGGGTGAGCGCGAAGACCTCGCGCACGGTGTCGTTGAAGGTGCGGATGCTGCTGAACCCTGCGGCGAAGGCGACGTCGGCCATCGGCAGCGCCGAGGTCTCGATCAGCAGCCGGGCCGTCTGCGCCCGCTGCGCCCGGGCGAGGGCGAGCGGCCCGGCCCCGAGCTCGGCCCGCAGCTGCCGCTCGACCTGCCGGGTGCTGTAGCCGAGACGCGCCGCGAGCCCGGGCACGCCGTCCCGGTCGACGACCCCGTCGGCGATCAGGCGCATGGCTCGGGCCACCAGGTCCGCCCGCTCGTTCCACCGGGGGGAACCGGGGGCGGCGTCGGGGCGGCAGCGCTTGCAGGCGCGGAAGCCGGCCTGCTGGGCGGCGGCCGCGCTCGGATGGAAACTCATGTTCTCCGGCTTGGGCGGCACCGCGGGGCAGCCGGGCCGGCAGTAGATGCGGGTGGTCAGCACCGCGGTGAAGAACCACCCGTCGAAACGGGAGTCCTTCGACTGCACGGCGCGCACACAGCGCTCGAAGTCCTCATGCACATCCCCCAGCATCCGTGGCCCGCGCGGGCCGGGGCTAGCGAGAATCCGACGTGGACGTACGGGGAGGCGGCGCGGGACGTACGTGTCGGAAATCCGCCGGACCCGGGCGCCGGCCGGTGATGGACTGCGGTCCGTGATCAGCGAACTCAAGGCCAAGGCCGAACTCTTCCGCTCCCTCCACGTCCCGGGGCGCCCGTTGCTCCTGGCCAACGCCTGGGACGCGGCGAGCGCCCGCGTTGCCGAGCGCGCCGGGGCAGCCGCCGTCGCCACCACCAGTTCCGGGGTCTCCTGGACCCTGGGCACCGCGGACGGCGACCACGTCGACCGCGGCCTCGCGCTGGAACTGACCGCGCGGGTCGCCGCGGCCGTCTCCGTCCCGGTCAGCGCCGACGTCGAGGGCGGCTACGCGGCCGACCCCGAGGGCGTCGCGGAGACGGTGCGGGCGGTGCTGGCCGCTGGCGCGGTCGGCATCAACATCGAGGACTCCCACGACGGCGGCCCGGCCGCCCTGCGCGCCGTGGACGACCAGGCCGCCCGCATCGCGGCCGCCCGCCGCGCCGCCGACGAGGCCGGGGTGCCGTTGTTCGTCCACGCCCGCACCGACACCTTCCTGCGGGGCGCGGGCGACCTGGGGGAGACCCTGGAGCGTGCCGCCGGCTACCTCGCGGCGGGCGCCGACGGCATCTTCGTGCCCGGCGTGAGCGACCCGGCCGTCGTCGCCGCCCTGGCCGAGGGCATCGACGCCCCCGTCGGCATCCTCGCCGGGCCCGGCGCGCCACCGGTGTCCGTGCTGGCCTCCGCGGGCGCGGCGCGCGTCAGCCTCGGCAGCGCGGTCGCCGAGGCCGCCTACACGCTGGTCGACCGGGCCACGCGCGAACTGCTCGCCACCGGCACCTATGCGGCCGTCGCGGGCGGCATCCCCTGGGGCGAGCTCAACGCCCTGATGCTCCCGGAGGGGTGACGGCAAAGCCTCACCCGAGGTGGGTGCCGTCCGGCCTTCGTGGACGGCGCCCTCGGCGCGGGGCGGGGGAGGAGCGGGAGGGGCACCCCCGGGCGCCCGGGCACAGCGGAAGGAGCGTGACGCCGCACACAGACGGCCCGGCGCATGACCCGGCAGCGGTGATGTATTAGAGTTATCTCGACATCGAGATATCTGCCAAGGCGCACCGCTGCCGCCAGGGGTAAGGCTCCCCTTAGTTAGCCTTACCTTAGCGGATCGGCCAGGGGTCGAAGCGGCAGCATTGCGGTGGTACGCGCAAAGTTACGAAGGAGACTGTCGTGTCGGCGAACAGCTTCGACGCCCGCAGCACCCTGCAGGTGGGCGACGAGTCGTACGAGATCTTCCGGCTGGACAAGGTCGAGGGCTCCGCGCGCCTCCCTTACAGCCTGAAGGTGCTGCTGGAGAACCTGCTCCGCACCGAGGACGGCGCCAACATCACGGCCGACCACATCCGTGCGCTCGGCGGCTGGGACTCCCAGGCCCAGCCGAGCCAGGAGATCCAGTTCACGCCGGCCCGCGTGATCATGCAGGACTTCACCGGCGTGCCCTGCGTGGTGGACCTCGCCACCATGCGCGAGGCCGTCAAGGAGCTGGGCGGCGACCCGTCCCGCATCAACCCGCTGGCCCCGGCCGAGCTGGTCATCGACCACTCGGTCATCGCCGACAAGTTCGGCACCCCGGACTCCTTCGCGCAGAACGTGGAGCTGGAGTACGGCCGCAACAAGGAGCGCTACCAGTTCCTGCGCTGGGGCCAGACCGCGTTCGACGAGTTCAAGGTCGTCCCGCCGGGCACCGGCATCGTCCACCAGGTGAACATCGAGCACCTGGCCCGCACCGTCATGGTCCGGAACGGCCAGGCCTACCCCGACACCCTCGTCGGCACCGACTCGCACACCACCATGGTCAACGGCCTCGGCGTGCTGGGCTGGGGCGTCGGCGGCATCGAGGCCGAGGCCGCCATGCTCGGCCAGCCGGTCTCCATGCTGATCCCGCGCGTCGTCGGCTTCAAGCTGACCGGCGAGCTCCCCACCGGCACCACCGCGACCGACCTCGTGCTGACCATCACCGAGATGCTGCGCAAGCACGGTGTCGTCGGCAAGTTCGTCGAGTTCTACGGCGAGGGCGTCTCCGCCACCTCGCTCGCCAACCGCGCCACCATCGGCAACATGTCGCCGGAGTTCGGCTCCACCGCGGCGATCTTCCCGATCGATGCGGAGACCATTAACTACCTGAAGCTGACCGGCCGTTCTGAGCAGCAGCTCGCGCTCGTCGAGGCGTACGCCAAGGAGCAGGGCCTGTGGCTGGACCCGGCCGCCGAGCCGGACTTCTCCGAGAAGCTGGAGCTGGACCTCTCCACGGTCGTACCCTCCATCGCCGGCCCCAAGCGCCCGCAGGACCGCATCGTCCTCGCAAACGCCGCCGAGCAGTTCAAGAGCGACGTGCGCAACTACGTCGACACCGCGGACGAGTCCGGGAAGGAGTCCTTCCCGGCCTCCGACTCCCCGGCCGCCACCAACGGCGTCCCGACCCGCCCGACCCTGGTGACGGCTCCCGACGGGTCCACGTACGAGATCGACCACGGCGCCGTCACCGTCGCCGCGATCACCTCCTGCACCAACACCTCGAACCCGTACGTCATGGTCGCCGCCGCCCTGGTGGCCAAGAAGGCGGTCGAGAAGGGCCTGACCCGCAAGCCGTGGGTGAAGACCACGCTCGCCCCGGGCTCCAAGGTCGTCATGGACTACTACGACCGGGCCGGACTCACCCCGTACCTGGACAAGATGGGCTTCAACCTGGTCGGCTACGGCTGCACCACCTGCATCGGCAACTCCGGCCCGCTGCCGGACGAGGTCTCCAAGGCCGTCAACGAGCACGACCTGGCCGTGACCTCGGTGCTGTCGGGCAACCGCAACTTCGAGGGCCGGATCAACCCGGACGTGAAGATGAACTACCTGGCGTCCCCGCCGCTGGTCGTGGCGTACGCCATCGCCGGCTCCATGAAGGTGGACGTCACCAAGGACGCCATCGGCACGGACACCGAGGGCAAGCCGGTCTTCCTGCAGGACATCTGGCCCTCCGAGCAGGAGGTCAACGAGGTCGTCGCCTCCGCGATCGGCCAGGACATGTTCAGCACCTCCTACCAGGACGTCTTCGCCGGCGACGCCCAGTGGCAGTCGCTGCCGATCCCGACCGGCAACACCTTCGAGTGGGACCCGCAGTCGACCTACGTCCGCAAGCCCCCGTACTTCGAGGGCATGGCCATGGAGCCGGCCCCGGTCACCGACATCGCCGGTGCCCGTGTGCTGGCGAAGCTGGGCGACTCGGTCACCACCGACCACATCTCCCCGGCCGGTGCGATCAAGGCCGACACCCCGGCCGGCACGTACCTCACCGAGCACGGTGTGGAGCGCCGCGACTTCAACTCCTACGGCTCCCGCCGCGGCAACCACGAGGTCATGATCCGCGGCACGTTCGCCAACATCCGCCTGCGCAACCAGATCGCGCCGGGCACCGAGGGCGGCTACACCCGCGACTTCACGCAGGAGGGCGGCCCGGTCGCCTTCATCTACGACGCGTCGCAGAACTACCAGGCCGCCGGCACCCCGCTGGTCGTCCTGGCGGGCAAGGAGTACGGCTCCGGCTCCTCCCGCGACTGGGCCGCCAAGGGCACCGCGCTGCTGGGCGTCAAGGCCGTCATCGCCGAGTCGTACGAGCGCATCCACCGCTCCAACCTGATCGGCATGGGCGTGCTGCCCCTGCAGTTCCCCGAGGGCGCCACGGCGGCCTCGCTGGGCCTGACCGGTGAGGAGACCTTCGCGTTCTCCGGCATCACCGAACTCAACGACGGCACCACCCCGCGCACCGTCAAGGTGACGACCGACACCGGCGTCGAGTTCGACGCCGTGGTCCGCATCGACACCCCCGGTGAGGCGGACTACTACCGCAACGGCGGCATCATGCAGTACGTCCTGCGCTCCCTGATCCGCAAGTAAGGATCACCGCGTCCGGACCCGTCGAACGGGCCCGCATCCCCGCCGGGGGTGCGGGCCCGTCCGCGTTACCGGCAGGTCTCAACTAGGGAAAGCTGTCTGTCAAAAGCGCGCATGACCTTGCCCACCTCGCGGGAAGTGGACTATACCTGTCGGCGTCCAGGAGGCCCGCTGAACGCGGGCTTGCGCGGGGGGAACAACGGGTGCGTGGCCCGTGCACAGATTCAACTCCGCACCGCATGGGTCCTGGAGAAGGTGAGGACTTGAGCATGAGATCCGACGTCAACCGGCGTGATCTGATCAAGCGGGCCGCAGCGGTGGGCCTGTTGGCCGCTCCCGCCGCGGGTCTGCTGAGTGCCTGTGCGTCCAGCGGCAGTGGCAACGACAAGGGCACCGAGAAGGGCGAGAAGTCCAAGGAGAACCCCTTCGGCGTGGCCAACGACGCCCCTCTGGACGTCGTGATCTTCAAGGGCGGCTACGGGGACGCGTACGCCGTCGAGTTCGAGAAGATCTACAAGAAGAAGTTCGCCGGGTCGAAGGTCAGCCACCTGGGCACCCAGGAGATCACCGGCAAGCTCCAGCCCCGCTTCAACGCCGGCAACCCGCCGGACGTCGTCGACGACTCCGGCGCCCAGCAGATCAAGCTGGACGTGCTCTACAAGAGCGGCCAGCTCACCGACCTCACGCCGCTGCTCGACGCGCCCTACATCGACGACCCGAGCAAGAAGATCAGGGACGTCCTGCAGCCCGGCACCATCGAGACGGGCAGCTTCGACGACGGCAAGATGTACCAGCTCTCCTACATCTACACCGTCTGGGGCCTGTGGTACTCCGGCAAGCTCTTCAAGGAGAAGGGCTGGACCGCGCCGAAGACCTGGGCCGACTTCATGTCGCTGTGCGAGGAGATCAAGAAGTCCGGCATCGCGCCCTTCTGCCACCAGGGCAAGTACCCGTACTACATCAACATCGTGGTCATGGACCTCATCGCCAAGCACGGCGGTCCCGACCTGGTGAAGCGCATCGACGACATGGACGCGACCGTCTGGGACGAGCCCGCCGCCAAGGCGGCCGTCGAGGCCGTCTACCAGATCGCCGACAAGGGCTACCTGCTCCCCGGCACCAACGGCATGACCCACATCGAGTCCCAGACCGCCTGGAACGAGGGCAAGGCCGCCTTCATCCCCTGCGGTTCGTGGCTGGAGAACGAGCAGCTGAAGGCCACCCCCTCGGACTTCGAGATGACCTTCCTGCCGATCCCCTCGCTGGACGGCGACAAGCTGCCCTTCGAGGCGATCCGGGCCGGCGCCGGTGAGCCCTTCATCGTCCCGAAGAAGGCCAAGAACCAGGCGGGCGGCCTGGAGTTCCTGCGGATCATGCTCACCAAGGAAGCCTCGAGCAAGTTCGCCCAGACGGCCAACTCGCTGACCGTGCTCAAGGACGGCGTCGGTTCCGACGTCCAGCTGCGCCCGGGCACCGCGTCCACCGTCACCGCGCTCACCGCGGCCGGGAGCAACGTCTTCAACTACAACTACATCAACACGCAGAGTGCCTTCGACACCGACGTGCAGAACGCCAGCGCCGAGCTGATGGCCAAGCGCATCAAGCCCGCCGACTGGCTCAAGCGGGTCAAGGCGGCGGCCGAGAAGGCCAAGAAGGGCTCTTAGTTCGCCCGGCCCTTGCGCACCGGGGCCCCGGTGCCCCCTGATGGTCCGGGGGGCGTTCGGGGCCCCGGTGCGACGGTCTACCCGATGGCAGGAGCAGCGCCATGCGTTACCGCAAGTACCCGTTCATCGCGGGATTCCTCGTCATTCCGGTCGTGCTCTACGTCGTCTTCGTGATCTGGCCGTACCTCCAGACGTTCGGGTATTCCCTGACGGACTGGTCCGGGCAGTCCCAGGAGATGCACTTCGTCGGCCTGGAGAATTACACCAAGCTCTTCGGGGACCACGTCTTCCTGCAGGCGCTCCAGCACAATGTGCTGCTGCTGGTCTTCCTGCCGGTGATCACGATCCTGCTGGCGCTCTTCTTCGCCTTCATGCTCAACGTGGGTGGCCGCGGCGGTACCACGGGCGTGCGCGGAGTGCGCGGATCCGCCCTCTACAAGGTGGTCTTCTTCTTTCCCCAGGTGCTTTCCGTCGCCATTCTCGTCGTGCTGTTCCAGGCGGTCTACCGCAGTGACGGAAGCGGCCTCCTGAACGGCATCCTCATCAAACTGCACCTGCAGGACCCGAGTGCCCCGGTCGAATGGCTGAACAGCCCCGACCTGGTGATGTGGTGCCTGCTCGGCGTGCAGATCTGGGCCGGTGTCGGTTTCTACCTGGTGCTGTTCTCGGCGGCCATGCAGTCCGTTCCCAAGGACATCTACGAGGCCGCGCTGCTGGACGGCGCCGGCCGCCTGCAGACCTTCTTCAAGGTGACGCTCCCGCTGCTCTGGGACAGCGTGCAGACGGCCTGGGTGTACCTCGCCATCGCCGCGATGGACTTCTTCGTGCTGGCCTCGGTCCTCACTCCGGGATCGAGTTTCGGCGGCGGCCCGGACTACCACGGTGAGGTCATGGCGACCTACCTGATGCGCAACTTCCTCACCTTCGGAAAGAGCGGCTACGCCTGTGCCATGGGCGTCGTCATCCTCTTCCTCACCCTGATCCTTTCCGCCATCGCGCTGCGGGTCTCCCGCCGCGATCGCATCGAGTACTGAGCGGGGAGCGCATCCCATGGCCACTCCCATCAAGCAGCCCACTCCGGTACCGGTCTTCAAGGGGCAGCCCACCACGATCGGCAGCAAGAAGACCGACCGGGAACGTTTCGCCGACGGCGGCACGACGCTCAACGTCTTCTCGCACGGCTTCCTGGTCCTGTGGGGCGTGATGATCCTTCTGCCGCTGGCATGGATCGTCCTCGGCTCCTTCAAGAACAACACGGAGATCGGCGCGAGCGCCTGGTCCTGGCCCTCGCACTGGTCCTTCGACGCATTCTCCCGGGCCTGGGAGAAGGGCATCGGCGAGTTCTTCGTGAACACGGTGATCGTGCTGGTGTTCTCGGTCCCGCTGACCATGCTGCTGGGGTCGATGACCGCGTACGTGCTGGCGCGCTACGAATTCCCCGGCAACCGGATCATCTTCTACCTGTTTGTCGGCGGCGCGATGTTCCCGGTGTACCTCGCCCTCGTGCCGTTGTTCTTCATGGTCAGCAACCTGGGCATGCTCAACACCTACCAGGGCCTGATCCTGGTCTACGTCGCCTACTCGCTGCCCTTCACCGTCTTCTTCATGCACTCCTTCTTCAGGACCCTGCCCACGGCGGTCCACGAAGCGGCGATGATCGACGGCTGTTCGCACACCCGCGCCTTCTTCCAGGTAATGCTGCCGATGGCGAAGCCGGGCCTGATCAGCGTGGGAATCTTCAACGTGCTGGGCCAGTGGAACCAGTACATCCTGCCGATGACCCTCATGCAGCAGCAGTCCAGCAGCGACCCGGACCGCTCGATGCTGGCCCAGGGCCTGGTGAACCTGGCGCAGCAGCAGGGGTACTCCGGTGACTACCCGGCGCTCTTCGCGGGCATGACCATCGCGATGCTCCCGGTGCTCGTGGTCTACCTCTCCTTCCAGCGGCAGGTGCAGGCGGGTCTGACGGCCGGCACCCTGAAGTAACCGGAAGGTCACTCCACGTGGCCGTCGCCCGGTCGTCCGGGCGGCGGAGCGGAAGCGGTCCCGCCGTATGCGGGGCCGCTTCTGGATTTTTCGGGCATTAGGTCGGCGGTCTGGTTCTGCCCCTTGACGGGAAGCGAGCCTAAAGGCTTGCTTAGAGTTCACATGTTGTAGACGACGGGGTCTCATCGGCGTGGCTCCCGTCCGGTTCGGCAGGAGTGGAATGGTCGTGGAGACTCCGGGATCCCAGTCGTCGCTGC
Source organism: Streptomyces sp. PA03-3a (assembly GCF_033792735.1). Classification (NCBI taxonomy): domain Bacteria; kingdom Bacillati; phylum Actinomycetota; class Actinomycetes; order Kitasatosporales; family Streptomycetaceae; genus Streptomyces; species Streptomyces sp. PA03-3a. The sequence goes on along the minus strand of NZ_JARAVM010000002.1, from coordinate 257,944 downwards.
ATCGGGCCAACCTCGAGCGGGTGGTCCGGGCCGTACGCCTGGCGGGTTCGCTGACGCAGGCGGAGATCGCCCGTACGACGGGGTTGTCCGCCGCGACGGTCTCCAACATCGTCCGCGAACTGCGGGACAACGGGACCGTGCAGGTCACCCCCACCTCCTCGGGCGGGCGCCGGGCCCGCGCCGTGGCGCTGTCCGGTGACGCGGGCGTCGTCGTCGGCGTCGACTTCGGGCACTCCCACCTGCGGGTGGCGGTCGGCAACCTGGCCCACCAGGTGCTCGCCGAGCAGTCCGAGCCGATCGACGTGGACGCCTCGGCCTCCGAGGGCTTCGACCGGGCCGAGCACCTGGTCGCGCGGCTGATCGAGTCCAGCGGCATCGACGCCCGCAAGGTGATCGGCGTGGGGCTCGGCGTGCCGGGCCCGATCGACGTGGAGACCGGCGCGCTGGGGTCCACCGCCATCCTCCCGGGGTGGGGCGGCATCAACCCGCGCCAGGAACTCGCCGAGCGGCTGCGCATGCCCGTCCAGGTGGACAACGACGCCAACCTCGGCGCCCTCGGCGAACTGGTCTGGGGCGGCGGCCGGGGGGTGAAGGACCTGGCGTACATCAAGGTGGCCAGCGGCGTGGGCGCCGGGCTGGTGATCGACGGCCGCATCTACCGCGGGCCCGGCGGCACCGCGGGCGAGATCGGTCACATCACGCTGGACGAGTCCGGCCCGGTGTGCCGCTGCGGCAACCGCGGCTGCCTGGAGACCTTCACCGCCGCCCGCTACGTACTGGACCTGCTGCGCGGCAGCCACGGCCCCGGTCTCACCCTGGCGCGCATGGTGCAGCTGGGCCGCGAGGGCGACCCGGGCTGCCGCCGGGTCATCGCGGACGTCGGCCGGCACATCGGCATGGGCGTCGCCAGCCTCGCCAACCTCTTGAACCCGAGCCGGGTGGTGCTCGGCGGCGATCTCGCCGAGGCCGGGGAACTGGTCCTCGCGCCCCTCAGGGAGTCCGTGGCGCGGTACGCGATCCCCAGTGCGGCGCGGCGCCTGTCCGTTGTCTCCGGGGGCCTGGGGGCTCGCGCGGAGGTGCTGGGCGCCCTGGCGCTGGCCCTCAGCGAGGTGGGGGATTCGACCCTTTTGGATGCGGATGTCCCTGCAGCGGTCGCTGTGTCGTAGAGATCACTCTGCGTTCATCTAGATAACGAAACGCACCGTTGCCATCTCGTTAAGTATTTACTTCTTGACGTCAAGGCTGTTGCCGAGTTGACTCACGCTCACCTCGGCCGCAGTCTTTTGCGGCCCTGTCAGGGAGGCAACCCCACATGAACGCAATGATGCGTCGCGTCGTGATCGGCACCGCGGCCGTCTCCATGGCCCTTTCCGTTGCGGCGTGCGGCAAGGCCGGCGACGACAAGGCGGACGGCGGCAGCAGCAGCACCGGCAGCAAGAGCAAGACCATCGGTCTGCTGCTTCCCGACAGCGTCACCGCGCGGTACGACAAGTTCGACAAGCCGCTGTTCGAGGCCAAGGTCAAGGAGCTGTGCGCCGACTGCGACGTACAGTACGCGAACGCCGCGGGCGACTCGGGCAAGCAGGCCCAGCAGGTCTCGACCATGATCACCAAGGGTGTCAAGGTGATCGTGATCAGCGCCCAGGACGCCGCTGCCATCAAGACCTCCGTCCAGGCCGCCGTCGACAAGGGCATCAAGGTCATCGCCTACGACCGCCTCGCCCAGGGCCCGGTCTCCGCGTACGTCTCCTTCGACAACGAGAAGGTCGGCGAGCTGCAGGGCCAGGCGCTGCTCGACGCGCTCGGCGACAAGGCGAAGCCGTCGGCGAACGTCGTCATGATCAACGGTGACGACGCCGACCCGAACGCCGCGATGTTCAAGGCGGGTGCCCACAAGGTGCTCGACGGCAAGGTCAAGATCGCCTACGAGCAGAGCGGTCTGTGGAAGGACACCGTCGCCAACCAGAAGATGACGGCGGCCATCACCCAGCTCAAGGCCAAGAACATCGCGGGCGTCTACGCCGCCAATGACGGCATGGCCGGCGGCATCGCCACCGCCCTCAAGGGCGCCGGCATCAGCGGCATCCCGCTGACCGGTCAGGACGCCGAACTCGCGGGCATCCAGCGGATCATCGCGGGCAGCCAGTCGAGCACCGTCTACAAGGCGTTCAAGCCCGAGGCCGACGCCGCCGCCCAGCTCGCGGTCAACCTGATCGAGGGCAAGGACATCGCCTCCCTGGCCACCACCTCGCTGACCAGCGGCTCCGGTGACAAGGTTCCGTCCCAGCTGCTGACCCCGGTCTCGGTGACCAAGGCCAACGTCAAGGACACGGTCATCGCGGACAAGCTGTACTCCGTCGCGGAGATCTGCACGGCCGAGTTCGCCAAGGCCTGCAAGGCCGCCGGCATCCAGTAACACGGCAGGTCCTCCCTCCGGAGGCCGCCACGCGAACCTGTCCGGTGCCCGCCCCGTCCAACAGACCCCGCTGACGGGGCGGGCGCCGGACAGACAGTTCGCTTCCGTTCATGTAAAGCTGTGCAGTTTGCACAAAACTCCGCGCCCCTGCAAGCGCGGCATCCCCGCCGGTCAGGCGGCGAAGGAGATGGTTCACGTGTCCGCTACGCCCGTGCTGGCGTTGCGCGGAGTCTCCAAGCGATTCGGTGCGGTCCAGGCACTCACCGATGTCGATCTGGAGGTCCACGCCGGTGAGGTCGTCGCGCTCGTCGGCGACAACGGCGCAGGTAAGTCGACCCTGGTCAAGACGATCGCGGGTGTCCACCCCATCGATGAAGGCGTCATCGAGTGGGAGGGCAAGCCGGTCAGCATCAACAAGCCGCACGACGCCCAGGGCTTCGGAATCGCGACGGTCTACCAGGACCTCGCGCTCTGCGACAACCTCGACGTCGTCGCCAACCTCTACCTCGGCCGCGAGATCAAGCGCGCCAGCGTGATCGACGAGGTCACCATGGAGGCGCGGTCCAGGGAGCTGCTGAGCACCCTGTCGATCCGCATCCCCAGCGTCCGCATCCCGATCGCGAGCCTGTCGGGTGGTCAGCGTCAGGTCGTCGCGATCGCGCGCGCCCTGATCGGCGACCCCAAGCTGGTCATCCTCGACGAGCCGACCGCCGCCCTCGGTGTGGAGCAGACGGCCCAGGTGCTCGACCTGGTGGAGCGGCTGCGCCAGCGCGGCCTCGCCGTCATCCTCATCAGCCACAACATGGTGGACGTCAAGGCCGTCGCCGACAAGGTGGCGGTACTGCGGCTCGGTCGCAACAACGGTGTGTTCGACGTCAAGAGCACGTCCCAGGAAGAAATCATCTCCGCGATCACGGGCGCCACGGACAACGCCGTGACCCGCCGTCAGGCGCGGCGCACGGAGGATGCAAAGTGAGCGACACGTCGAAGACCGTAAAGCAGGACGCGGTGGCAGCGGTCGAGGACGCGTCCTCGGCTGCGGTGCCCGTGGTCGACCCGCGTCTGCTCGTCCGTGAAGAGGGCTTCAAGGGCTACATCACGGAGTTCAAGCGCAAGGTGCGCGGCGGTGAGCTCGGCTCGCTGCCGGTCATCATCGGCCTGATCATCATCTGGACCGTCTTCCAGACCCAGTCCAGCAACTTCCTGACCGCCGGCAACCTGGCCAACATCGGCTTCTTCCTGGCGGCCACCGGCATGCTCGCCATCGGCCTGGTCTTCGTGCTGCTGCTCGGCGAGATCGACCTGTCGGTGGGCTCGGTCAGCGGTCTGGCGTCCTCGCTCTTCGCGATCCTGGCGACCACCCACGGGATGAACCCGTGGCTCGCCCTGATCCTGACGATCCTGACCGGCATCCTCATCGGTGTCCTGCACGGCTGGTTCTTCGCCAAGATCGGCGTCCCCGCGTTCGTCGTCACCCTCGCCGGCTTCCTCGGCTGGAACGGCTTGATGCTGCAGCTGCTCGGCGACAGCGGAAGCCTCTCCATCCAGGACACCGGCCCGCTGCACATCCTGGGTCAGCAGTCCTTCTTCCTCGACCAGGACATCGCCGGCGCCTACCTGCTGGCGGGCCTCGGCACGGTGGCCATGCTCGCCGGTTCGCTCATCGAGCAGCGCCGCCGTCGTGCCGCCGGCGTCCCCTTCCGGCCCACCAGCGAGATCGCGCTCCGTGTCGGCGCCCTCGCGGTGGTCTCCTTCGTCGTCGCCTACGTGCTGAACCAGGCGAGCGGTGTCCCCAACGCGCTGGTGATCTTCCTGGCGGCCCTGGTCATCACCGACTTCGTGCTCCGCCGCACCTCCTACGGCCGCAAGATCTTCGCGGTCGGTGGCGGCATCGAAGCGGCCCGCCGGGCCGGCATCAACGTCGCCATGATCCGTATCTCCGTGTTCGCCATCTCCGGTGCGTTCGCGGCGATCGGCGGTCTGTTCTTCGCCGCCCAGACCTACACCGCCTCGCTCGGCGCGGGCGGCGGCAACTACCTGATGCTGGCCATCGCGGCCGCGGTCATCGGCGGCACCAGCCTCTTCGGCGGCCGCGGCACCGTCTGGTCCGCCCTGCTCGGCATGCTGGTCATCCAGTCCATCCAGACCGGCCTGGACCTGCTCAACATGAACACCGCGCTGCAGTACATGATCACCGCCGCGGTGCTCCTCGCCGCCGTGGTCATCGACTCGGTGTCCCGCAAGAGCCAGAAGGCCGCCGGCCGCGGCTGACGGTTCTCACCGCACCAGTGGCGTGACGTGCCCGGCGCAGGGAAGATCATCCCAGCGCCGGGCACAGGTGTGTGCGGAGCTGAAAACGCGAACACATACACTCGGGTGACCGGCAAGCGACAACAAGGAGGCACGGGTGGCGCTGCTGACCCGTATCAAGGGACCGCGCGACCTCGACCGGCTCAGCCCGGAGCAGCTGGTCGAGCTGGCAGGCGAGATCCGTACCTTCCTGGTCGACGAGGTCTCCAAGACGGGCGGGCACCTGGGGCCGAACCTCGGTGTCGTCGAACTCACCATCGCCCTGCACCGGGTCTTCGACTCGCCGAAGGACAAGGTGCTGTGGGACACCGGGCACCAGTCCTACGTCCACAAGCTGCTCACCGGCCGTCAGGACTTCTCCAAGCTCAAGGGCAAGGGGGGCCTGTCCGGTTACCCCTCGCGCGCCGAGTCCGAGCACGACGTCATCGAGAACAGCCACGCCTCCACGGTGCTCGGCTGGGCCGACGGCCTGGCCAAGGCCAACGAGCAGCTCGGCAAGCGCGACCACACCGTCGCCGTCATCGGTGACGGCGCGCTGACCGGTGGCATGGCCTGGGAGGCGCTGAACAACATCGCCGCCGCCAAGGACCGCCCGCTGGTCATCGTCGTCAACGACAACGAGCGCTCCTACGCGCCCACCATCGGCGGCCTCGCCAACCACCTCGCCACGCTGCGCACCACGGACGGCTACGAGCGCTTCCTCACCCGCACCAAGGAGCTGCTGGAGCGCACCCCCGTCATCGGCCAGCCGCTGTACGAGACGCTGCACGGCGCCAAGAAGGGCTTCAAGGACTTCATCGCCCCGCAGGGCATGTTCGAGGACCTGGGCCTGAAGTACGTCGGCCCGATCGACGGCCACGACCTCGCCGCCCTGGAGTCCGCGCTGCAGCGCGCCAAGCGCTTCGGCGGCCCGGTCATCGTCCACTGCCTGACGGAGAAGGGCCGCGGCTACACGCCGGCCCTGCAGGACGAGGCCGACCGCTTCCACGCCGTCGGCAAGATCCACCCCGACACCGGGCTGCCCATCGCCGCCTCGGGTGCGGACTGGACCTCGGTCTTCGCCGAGGAGATGGTCAAGCTCGGCAAGGAGCGCAAGGACATCGTCGCCATCACCGCGGCGATGCTGCAGCCCGTCGGCCTGGACAAGTTCGCCAAGGCCTTCCCCGAGCGCGTCTACGACGTCGGCATCGCCGAGCAGCACGCCGCGGTGTCCGCGGCGGGTCTGGCGACCGGCGGCCTGCACCCGGTGGTCGCGGTCTACGCGACCTTCCTCAACCGCGCCTTCGACCAGGTGCTGATGGACGTCGCGCTCCACAAGTGCGGTGTGACCTTCGTCCTGGACCGCGCCGGCATCACCGGCACCGACGGCGCCTCGCACAACGGCATGTGGGACATGTCGATCCTGCAGGTCGTCCCCGGCCTGCGGATCGCCGCCCCGCGCGACGCCGACCAGGTGCGCGCCCAGCTCCGCGAGGCCGTGGCGGTCGAGGACGCCCCGACCGTGGTCCGCTACTCCAAGGGCGCGGTCGGCCCGGCGGTCAAGGCCGTCGGCAAGGTCGGCGGCATGGACGTGCTGCGCGCGGCCGAGCCCCAGGGCGACGGCGCCAAGCCGGACGTCCTGCTGGTCTCCGTCGGCGCGCTCGCCCCGATGTGCCTGGAGATCGCCGGCCTGCTCGACGCCCAGGGCATCACCACCACCGTCGTCGACCCGCGCTGGGTCAAGCCCGTCGACGCGGCCCTGCCCGGTCTCGCGGCCGGCCACCGGGTCGTCGTCACGGTCGAGGACAACGGGCGCGTCGGGGGTGTCGGCTCCGCCGTCGCCCAGGCGCTGCGCGACGCGAACGTGGACGTGCCGCTGCGCGACTTCGGCATCCCGCAGGAGTTCCTCGACCACGCCGGCCGCAAGGAGGTCATGGCCGAGATCGGCCTGACAGCCCCGGACATCGCGCGCCAGGTGACCGGTCTCGTCAGCCGGCTCGGGGACCGCTACGCCGACGAGCCCGCACCGCAGGTCGCGGGCGACTGACGCCCGCTTCCCGCCCTCGGCACCACCGGGCCGGGCGACACCCTTACGGGTGATCGCCCGGCCCTTCTGCCGATGTGTAGGCGCGCCAGATCCGGTCACAAGCCTCTGCGGGTGCTGTGATGCAGGAACAACTGTGGAGGTGCGCCGGTGGACGTGGGCGGTAACACGGCGAAGGGTCGGAGCGGTTTCTTCCGTACCAAATCGGTCGAGGAGTCCCTGCGGGACACACAGGAGCCGGAGCACGCGCTCAAGAAGTCACTGTCCGCCCTCGACCTCACGGTCTTCGGCGTCGGAGTGATCATCGGCACCGGCATCTTCGTCCTCACGGGCAAGGTGGCGAAGGAGAACGCGGGCCCCGCCGTCGCCCTGTCCTTCGTCGCCGCCGGCGTCGTCTGCGCGCTCGCCGCCCTGTGCTACGCGGAGTTCGCCTCCACCGTGCCGGTGGCCGGGTCCGCCTACACCTTCTCCTTCGCGACCCTCGGCGAACTGCCCGCCTGGATCATCGGCTGGGACCTCGTCCTCGAACTGGCCCTGGGCTCCGCCGTGGTCGCGGTCGGATGGTCGGGGTACGTGCGCTCGATCATGGACAACTGGGGCTGGCACCTGCCCTCGGTGCTGTCCGGCGGCCAGCAGAGCGGCTTCCACTTCGACCTGCTGGCCTTCCTGCTGGTGGCGGTGCTGACCGCCATCCTGGTCGCCGGGATGAAGCTCTCGGCCCGGGTCACCTCCGTGGTGGTCGCCATCAAGCTGACCGTGGTGCTCATCGTGATCGTCGTGGGCGCGTTCTTCATCAAAGGCCAGAACTACACGCCGTTCGTCCCGCCGGCCGTGCGGTCCGAGGGCGCGGAGGCCGGCATCAAGGCCCCGCTGATCCAGCTGATCTCGGGCTTCGAACCGTCCCAGTTCGGCGTCATGGGCATCTTCACCGCGGCGGCCGTGGTCTTCTTCGCCTACATCGGGTTCGACATCGTCGCCACCGCCGCCGAGGAGACCAGGAACCCGCAGCGCGACGTGCCGCGCGGCATCCTCGGCTCGCTGATCATCTGCACCGTGCTGTACGTCGCCGTGTCCGTCGTCGTCACCGGCATGCAGCACTACAGCCAACTGACGGTTGACGCGCCGCTGGCCGACGCCTTCAAGGCCGTGGGCCACCCCTTCTGGGCCGGGCTGATCGCCTTCGGCGCCGTGGTGGGCCTGACGACGGTCTGCATGATCCTGCTGCTCGGGCAGAGCCGGGTCTTCTTCGCGATGAGCCGCGACGGACTGCTGCCGCGCTTCTTCTCCCAGGTGCACCCCACGCGGGGCACGCCCTACCGCTCGACGATCCTGCTCGGCGGCATCGTGGCGATCGTCGCGGGCTTCACCACCATCGAGGAACTGGCCGAGCTGGTGAACATCGGCACCCTGTTCGCCTTCGTCGTCGTCGCCGTCGGCGTCGTGGTGCTGCGCCGCACCCGTCCCGACCTGCCTCGCGCCTTCCGCACCCCGTTCGTGCCGTGGCTGCCCGCGGTGTCGGTGCTCGCCACCCTGTGGCTGATGCTCAACCTGCCGGCCGAGACCTGGCTGCGGTTCGCCGTCTGGATGGTCATCGGCTGCGTCGTCTACTTCCTCTACGGCTACCGGCACAGCCGGGTGCGCAAGTCGGCCCGCCAGGGGTGAGCTGACGCGGCGGGAGGGCGCCCGGTACGTTGGGCGCGTGCCGACCCGTCCCGAGACCGCCCGCGCCGCCGCGCCCGCGCCTCCGGAACGAGGGACGGGCGCGGCCCCGTACCGGGCGCCCTCGGCGTTCACCCGGCTCTCGTGGCCCGTGCTGCTCCCGCTGCTGACGTTCGTGGCGGCGCTGGTCCACCTGCCCTCCTTCGTACGCCCGGTCTGGAACCCCGACGAGGGGTTCCTCGCGACCCAGGCGCGTGTGCTCGCCTCCGGCGGTGTCCTCTACGACACCGTGGTGGACCGCAAACCCCCGTTCCTGCCGTGGCTCTACCAGGGCGCGTTCGCGCTCTTCGGGGACGGCTCGCTGTGGCCCCTGCGGGTGGCTGCGGTCCTCGCCCACGTGGCGACCGCGGCGCTGCTCGTCGTCCTCGCCCGGCGCCGCTGGGGCGACCGGTGGGGCGCGGCCGCCGGGTTCGGCTACCTGCTGCTGTCCGTGGGCCTGGCGCCCGAGGACACACAGGCGGCCACCTTCGAGGTCTTCACCCTCCCGTGGACGGCGGCCGCCGTGCTCTGCGCCGACCGCCGGCGCTGGGGCGCGGCGGGGATGGCGGTGGCGGGGGCGGCGCTGACCAAGCAGACCGGCGCGGTGGTGCTCCTCCCGGTGGTCTGGATGCTGTGGCGGGCAGGACGGGAGAGCGGGGCCGCGCCCGCGGGCGCCTGGGTCCGGCTGACGGCGGGGTGCGCGCTGCCCGTCGCGGCAGTGGCCCTGGTGACCGGTGCGGGGCGCTTCGTCTTCTGGACCGTCACCGGGTCCGGCACCTACATGTCTCCCGAGGGCGCCTGGCTGCTCGCCGCCGGGCGGGGGCTCGGCAACGCCGCGATCCTCGCGGCCGCCGGGGCGGGGCTCCTACTGCCGGCCGTCCGGCTCGCCGCGCGCCGGCGGGCGGGGGCCGGGGCCGAGCTGTGGATCTGGCTCGGCGCGTCCGCCGTCGCCGTCGTGGTGGGCTTCCAGTTCTACGGCCACTACTACCTGCAACTGCTGCCCCCGCTCACGCTCGTCGGGGTGGCCGCGCTGCGCCGGCTGCCCGCCCGCGGGCCCGCCCTGAGGGCCGCCGCCGTCTGGACGATGCTGGCGGCGACCGTCTTCACCGGCTGGGGCTTCGCGGCCCCGCGCGCCGAACTCGACCACGCCCGGGCCGTCGCCGCCGCGATCCGCGCCCGCACCGACGCGGACGGCACCGTCCTGGTCTGGGGCATGCACCCGGAGCAGTACTGGCTGTCCGGACGCGCACCGGCCGGCCGCTTCCTCACCGCGGGATTCCTCACCAACTTCAGCGGCGGCCGCGGCGGGGCCCGGGTCGGGGAGCGGTACGCCGTGCCGGGTGCCTGGGCGGACTTCCGCAGGGAGTTCGCCGCCGCGCCCCCCGACGTCGTCGTCGACGACTCGCGGGGAGCCCCCTACGACGCGGCGCACGTCCCCGGCCTGCGCCGCCTGCTCGACCGGGGCGGCTACGAGCGCGCCGGCACCGCCGACGGCGCGGTGCTGTACGTCCGGCCGCCGCGCGGCTAGTCAGCCGCGCACCGCCCGCGGGCCGGCGACCTCCGCGCCATGGGCGGTCACCCGCCGGCGCAGCTCTCGGTCGGCCGTCACGACCAGGCACGGCCGCTCCGGCGCCCGCGCCGCGACGAGTTCGGTGACGAGGTCGTCCCCGCTGCCCGACGCCGCCTCGACCCGTACCCCCGGCACGGGCGCCACGCCCCGGGCCGCGCCCTCCACGACGAGCACGATGTCGAGCGGCGCCCGGCGGGCCCACTGGGGCACGTCCGCCCGCTCGGGCAGGCCGGTCCGCGCCAGCCCGGCGAGGGCGTCCCGTACCCGCTCCGTCGCCCCGTGCCGGTCCCGCCACCATCCGTCGGGCACGGACCCCACGGTGTTGGCGGCGTCGACCACGACCAGAGGCGCTGTCCCATCGTTCACCGGCCCACCCTCCCACGACCGGCCCGGAGCCCTCCCGCCCCCCGCGACCGTGGGCGTGAGGCCCCACCCCCCAGGGGGCGTGGTCGTACGCGGTGGTAGAAAGTCCCGGTGAAGCAGACGAAGTCCAAGCGCTGGCGGTCCTATGCCGGGACGGTGATCGTCCTGGGTGTGGTGTTCGGGGGTTCTGCCGTCCTCGGGGCGCATGTGCGCAGTGAGAAGCAGCACGAGGTCAAGGTGCCGGCCGGTGCCTCGGGCGAGGAGCAGTTGGCGGTGCCGGTCCGGCCGGCGAAGCTGCCGGTGACGCTGACCGTGTACGAGGACCTGCGCAGCCCGGAGTCGAGGGCCTTCGCCGCCGAGTACGCGGACACCCTCGCGAATCTGGTCGCCACCGGTCAGGTGGGGATCGACTACCGCCTGGTGACGCCGACCGACGCCGCGGACGGCGGCAGCGGCTCCCTGGCGGCGGCCAACGCGGCCGCGTGCGCGCAGGACGTGGGCCGGTTCCAGGAGTTCGTCGCGCAGGTCTGGGACGCCCAGCCCGCCGACGCCCAGGACGATCCGTTCACCAGCGACGTGTTCCTCAAGGGCCTGGCGAAGAAGGCCGGTGACGTGGACGAGACGCACTTCGTCCCGTGCGTCCAGGGCGGGGACCACGACGGCTGGGTGCGACGCTCCCAGGAGGAGTTCGCCGCGGCCGGGTTCACCTCCGTGCCGGTGGTGCAGGTGAACGGCGAGACCGTCACCGACTCCGCGGGCGGCGCGTCCGGGCTGACCCCCGCCAAGCTGACGCAACTGGTCGAGAAGGCCGTCGCCGAGGTCGTGGACGGCACCACCGCGAACGGCTGACCACACCGGCCACGCTGTCATTCCATCAGATTTGTGTGGAAATCGGGTAATAAGGGCATGTGGCACTCGATCGCGAGGAGTGGTGGTGCACATGTCCACACCGGTGTTCGACGAGGTCGGGCCGCTGCCGGGCTGCGTCTGTGAGGACTGCGCACGGCGGCGGCTGATCCGGGCGGCGACCCGCGTCACCCCGCCGTGCGCGCCACCGGCGGCCGCCTCCACGGCTCTGGTCGTGCTGGCCACGACCGGCGCGGCCGTCGTGGCACCCGCCGCCGTGGCGGCTCCCGCGGAGGACGCCGGCCAGGCGATGTCCGCCGGCCGGACCGAGCAGGCGCAGCCGGACCTGATCGGCTCCGCGGTCCCGCTCCGCCTGAGCCGCGATCAGATCCTGGAGCGGGCCAGGCGCTGGATCGACGCCAAGGTCCCGTACGACATGCGCCGCCGCTGGAGGGACGGCTACCGGCAGGACTGCTCGGGATTCGTCTCCATGGCCTGGGGCCTGGGCACCAGCCAGTGGACGGGCACACTGCCCCGCTTCGCCGAGCGGATCGGCCGCGACGAACTCGAACCGGGCGACATCCTGCTCTTCCACAACCCCCGCGACCCGGTCGACGGCTCCCACGTCACGATCTTCGGGGGCTGGGCGAACGCCGCGCACACCCGCTACACGGCCTACGAGGAGACCCGGCCGCGCGCCCGGGTCCGCACGACGCCGTACGCCTACTGGGACCACTCCAAACGCTACGTCCCCTACCGCTACAAGTACCTGCGGGGCGAGGGCCTCGACGACCTCTACGACGACCTCTACGAGGACCTCGACGGGGATCTGGACCTCGGCGACCTTGCCTCCCTCGCCTATCCGGGGAGCCGGTCCTTCGGCCCCGGCGCCGCCAACGGCTACATCACGCGGCTCGGCACGATGCTGCGCCGGCGCGGTGCGGGCGAGTACTACCACGACGGGCCGGGGCCCCACTGGAGCGACGCCGACCGCCTCGCCACCCGCGCGTTCCAGCGCGCGCAGGGCTGGAAGGGTGATCAGGCGGACGGTTTCCCCGGCCCCCTGACGTGGCGTTACCTGACCCAGGGCGCGGGGGCCGACGTCCGTGCCGCCGGGCGCCCGGCGGCACCGGCACCGGCATCGGCGCCGGCACCGCCTGCCTACCCGGGCATCGGTGGCTTCCGGCCGGGCCAGTCGGGCCCGCACGTGCTCGCGCTGGGACGGAGGCTGGCCGCCAAGGGCTTCGGCCGGTTCTACGCGAAGGGACCGGGGCCGCGCTGGGGCGAGGCCGACCGGCGCGCGGTGGAGGCCTTCCAGCGGGCCCAGGGCTGGACCGGCAGCCGGGCGGACGGCTACCCGGGCCCCGAGACGTGGAAGCGGCTCTTCTCATGACGGTCACCGTGCAGGGGAGCCCGGCCGAACTCCCCGTCCCCGTCCGGGCGGCCGCGTACGGCGCCGACGGACCGGCCGACGCGGAGCCGCCGTCCGAGATCGCCGAGCGTCCGGGACGCTGTCTGCCCGGCGGCGCGGCCGTGCTCGCGGCCCTGGCGGCCGCGGGCGGCACGGCCGCGCTCCTGCTCGGTCCGGCCGGGTCCTCGCCCGCCGTCCGCGGCAGCGCCGTGGCCGTCCTCGCGGCGCTCACGGCCCTGACCGCGCTCGGCCTGGCCCGGGGCCGCCCCGGCTCCGTCTGGATGCTCTCCCGGCACGGCGCCTACCGCGGCACCGTCCGCCGCACCGGACTGCTGTGGATCAGCCCGCTGCTCGTCCGCCGCCGTGTCGACACCAGCCTGCGCCACTGGCGCAGCAGCCCCATCGAGGCCACCGACGCCTGCGGCACCCCGCTGCAGGCGACGGTGCTGGTGGTGTGGCGGGTCCGGGACACCGCGCGGGCCGCCTTCACCGTCCACGACCACGTCCGCTATCTGCGCGAACAGGTCGAGGCGGCGGTCACCCGCTGTGTGTCCCGGCTGCCCGCCGACGACTTCCGCGGCCCCGGTCCCACGCTCCGCGACACCGACCGCCTCGCGGACGACCTCACCCGGATCCTCGTCGAGGACCTGCGGCCAATCGGCGTCGAGGTGTTCTCCGCCCAGCCCGTCCGCGTCGACTACGCGCCCGCCGTGGCCGCCGCCATGCGCCGCGCCCAGGTGGCGGCGCTCGACGCCCGCCACCGCCGGGCCGCCCTGGACGAGGCCCTTACCGCCGTCGGCGAGACCGTGCGCGGCCTGCTCGACCGCGGACTGGTCGACCTCGACGACTACGAACGCAAGGCCCTGGTGCGGGACCTGACGGTCGCCTACTGCACCGCCCGTCCCGCGGAGGGCGCCGCGCCCCCCGTCTGAGGCTCAGTTGGAGGTCGTGGACTCCAGTACCGACCGGGGGATCGCGGTGTCCTCCCGGATCGCCTTCCACAGGCGGGAGGCCTGCGGCTCGGCGGCCACCACGCGGTTGGGGTCGGCCTTGTCGTAGACGACGGGCAGCATGACGGTGCGCAGGTGGCCCGGGTCGAGGCCCTTCAGACTGCGCCCGAAGTCGCCCAGTTTCACCAGGGAGCCGAGCCCGGAGTCGGTCGTCAGGGAGCGGGTGGCCGAGTCCGCGATCCGGTAGGCCTTGGCGGGGCTGCCGAGGAGGTCCTGCCGCTTGATCTCGTCGAGGGTCGCCAGCAGGAACTGCTGCTGCAGCCCGATGCGGCCGAGGTCGCTGCCGTCACCGATGCCGTGCCGGGTGCGGACGAAGGCGAGCGACTCGGTGCCGTCGAGCCGGTGCGTGCCGGCCTCGAGGTCCAGGCCGCTGGACGTGTCGTGGATGGTCTTGTCGATGGTCACCGTGACCCCGCCGAGGGAGTCCACGAGGTCCTGGAAACCGGCGAAGTCCACCTCGACGTAGTGGTCGATCCGCACGTCCGAGATGTGCTCGACGGTCTTCACCACACAGGCCGGACCCGCCGTCGTGTAGACGGAGTTGAACATCACGCGCTTCGCGGACGGCAGGGTGCTCCCGTCGCGGGCCTTGCACTCGGGGCGGGTGACCAGCGTGTCCCGCGGGATGCTCACCGCGACCGCGCTCCTGCGGCCCTCGGGGATGTGGATGACCATGGCGGTGTCCGAGCGCGCGGTGCCGCCGGTGTTGCCGCCGGCCAGGCTCTTGTTCGCGCCCGAGCGGGAGTCGGAGCCGAGCACCAGGATGTCCTTGGCGCCGGTGGCGAGCTTCTCGGGCCGGTCCGGGCCGAGTTCCCGGTCCAGGTCGATGCTGGTGAGGTTGGAGTTCAGGTGGGCGTAGGCCCACCACGCCGTGCCACCGGCGAGCAGTACCAGGGCCAGCAGGGTCCAGGGCACGACCCTGCGGATCCTCTGCCCCCGGGTGCGGGGGCCGCGTGCCTTCGGCGGTGCGGTGACCGTGGCGGCCTCGTGGTCGGTTTCGACGGCGTGCGGCATCGCGTGCGTTGTCCTCCGTGGTGCGCGGTCCGGGAACCGGTCGCGACGCACCGCGTCGCAGCCCCTCCCCCTCGTGATCGAGATCCGCGGAAGTGTAGCCCGCATGCATATCATGTGAAGAATTGGGGTTCCGGATCCGTGGCGGGCCCACAGGGGTGAAGGGGTGGGCGCACGTCATGAGGGGTGGAGCGGCGCGCGCGGCGCAGCGGCGGGAGGCCGGCGGGCGCCCGGACGCACCGGACGCCGGGAGGGCCGCGACCGGCACGGCCGCCGGCACATGGCTGGTGCGCGGCGCCGACGGCAGGCTCACCGCGTACGCCCCGTGCCAGGGCGGCCTGCTGCGCTGGACGGAGACCGCGGCGGGCGGCGACGCGTGGACCGGGCCGGACGTCCTCCCCGCGGACGGGCTGACGCACCTGGCGGTGACCCAGGGTGCCGACGCCTTCGTGCACTTCCTGGGCCGCCGTGAACGACCGTGCGCCGACGGCGGGGTGGCGGTGGACGTGGTGTACGCCCTGCAGTACCAGACGGGACGCCCCCCGACCGAGTGGGTGTCGGTGGGCAATCCGCACAAGCAGCCCGGACGGGCGGCACGGCTGGGCGCCCCGGCCGCCGCAGTCGACGCCTCGGGCGCGGTGCACGTCTTCGTGCGCAACGCCGGTGGCGGTGTCATGCTCCGGCGCGAGGGCAAGGGCGGTGCCTGGGAGCCCTGGCGCGACCTCCGCGGCACCGACGTCCAGGAGGGACTCGCCCCGGCGGCCGCGTCCTCGGGCCGTGTCGAGGTGCTGGCGGCGGGCGCGGAGTCGGCCCTGCGCTGGGTGCGGGCGACACCCGGCGGCGCGATGGAACGGGCGTCGGACATCCTGCCCGCGCCGGTGGCGGGGTCCGTCACGGCGCTCGAGACCGCTCCGGACCGGCTCACCTGGTTCTGGACCGACGCGGGGGGCTCCGGGATCGTCGCGCACAGGCCGGGCGGCTGGATCTACCCGCTGGGCGGGGATCCGGGGGACGGCGCCCACGCGGCGCTGCGCGGCACGCTCGACGGATACGACTGCACCGTGCTGGCCCACCGGGGACGCAACGGCAACGCGATGATCGGCGCGTACCTGACCGAGTCGGAGGGCGACGGTGTGGCGTGGACGGACACCGGTGTCCCGTGCCTGGGCGGGCCGGCCCTGGCGCACGACGCGTTCGGACGGGTGGTGCTCGCCGTGATCGGACGCGACGGCCGGCCCCGCCTCGCCCGGCAGGAGCGCGACAGCGGGCTGACGCTCTCCGAGTGGGTCCGGATATAAGCCGTTTAGTGCACCGGATTTCGATTGCGTGACAGACTTTGCGTTTTCAATAACTCGATCTGGACAGAGTGCGTGGGCCATGTAAACATTCCGTGAGGTCGGCGTCTGTGCGCGAGGGGGCTCGAGGGCACGGACGGCCGTCGCGGGCTGCGTCCCGTGACGGCGTGCCGGCGGCGGTAGTGAGCGGAGACGGTGCGCCCCTCGGGGGCGGGGGGTGTGATGACGTCAGCAGTGGTGCGGGCGGCGGGTTCCCGCGTCGGGCGGCGTGGCATTCGGATGGCGCCCGCGATGTCCTGGGTGGTGCGGTAGTTCGGTGGTGAGCCTCAACAATCCTGAGGCCAGCGCACTTGTGTCGACTTATCGATCGCTGGTGCCTGCCCGTGCGCGCCGCCGGATCGTCCGGGGCGTCCCCCAGCCGCTGCGCAACGCGGTCAAGCGTTCGCTGACCATCGCCGACGACACGCGGTCCGCCGTGGTCGTGCGGGCGCTGGGCGGCAGGCGCGGCGCCGGCGGGCACAGCCTCGCGGGTCAGGCCCGCGTCGTCCGCGTGGACGGGCGGCACATGCGTGCCGTCGTCGTCCCCGAAGTGACCGCCTGGGCCGCCCGCGCGCGGAACCTGCACCTGCTGGTCGCGGCGTTCGAGGAAGCCGGCATCGACTACTTCTGTGTCCGCGGGACCTCCTCGGCCACGCCCTGCGTGGCGGTGCCGGTCCGGCTGCGCGCCGAGGCCGAGGAGGTGCTCCAGCGGGCGTTCGAGCGCGAGCCCGGATACGTCGGGCCGGTCACCGGCGGCCACATGCGCACCGGCGGCTCGGCCGGCGTCTGGCGCAGCTTGCGCGGCAACCGCGTCCTGCGCGTCGTGTGGAACGTCTGCGACCCCTCCGGGCACCTGGTCTTCGGCAGTGGGTCGGGCTGCGACCTGGAGTTCTGGGCCGAGGAGAACGGCGAGCTGGTCGCGCCGCGGCCCAACCGCGTGATGACCCAGACCCCGGTGGCCGCCGAGCGCTGCTGGGCCCCGCAGCGGCTGTTCAGCCCGCTGCCGGACGCCTACTCCTCGGGCCACGCCCGCACCTTCCCGGAGTTCACGGCCGCGCTGCCCGAGGACCACCACTTCCCGATCGACGTCGTCTACACCTGGGTCGACGATTCCGACCCGGTCTGGCGCGCGTCCAAGGACCGGGCGCGCCGGGCCCTGGTCTCCCGTTCCCAGCACGGTCTGCACGAGCAGGCGGCCAACGACGCCCGGTACATCAGCCGGGACGAACTCCGCTACTCACTGCGGTCGCTGCACCAGTACGCGCCCTGGGTGCGCAACATCTACCTGGTCACGGCCGGCCAGCGACCCGCCTGGCTCGACACCACCTTCCCCGGGCTGAGGGTCGTGGACCACCGGGAGATCTTCTCCGACCCCGGCGCGCTGCCGACCTTCAACTCGCACGCGATCGAGAGCCAGCTGCACCACATCGACGGCCTCTCCGAGCACTTCCTCTATCTGAACGACGACGTCTTCCTCGGCCGCCCCGTGCAGCCCGGGCACTTCTTCCACCCCAACGGGCTGAGCAAGTTCTTCACGTCCAAGGCCCTCATCCCGCCGGGCACGGTCACCTCGCAGGACCTCCCGGTCAACGCCGCGGGCAAGAACAGCCGAGGCCTCATCGCCCAGCAGTTCGGCACGGTCATCTCCCAGAAGATGAAGCACACGCCGCACGCGCTGCGGCGCAGCGTCCTGGCCGAGATCGAGCAGGTCTACGCCCAGGCGCACCGCAGCACCCAGAACTCGCGCTTCCGCTCGCCCCACGACGTCCCCATCACCTCGTCGCTGCACCACTACCACGCGTACCACTCGGCCCGCGCGACCGCGGGCGAGCTGCGCTACCTCTACGTGGACCTGGCCGACGAGCTGGCCGGCCGGCGTCTGAACGGCCTGCTGGCCAGGCGGAACTTCGACACGTTCTGCGTCAACGACACCGTGGTGCCCGAGGACCGCGACGCCCAGGCGCGGATGCTCGACACCTTCCTCACCAGCTACTTTCCCGTACCCAGCCCCTACGAGAACCCCGGCTCCGAAGGGCTGCCCGCACCGCGGCGCACCGCAGAATTGGGAACCACCCGCGAATGACCGTCCGACCCCTCCGCCTCGGCCTGCGCCGCAGGGCGGCCACCGTACGCAAGAAGCTGTACCGCCGTGCCACGGTCCTGCGCACGGCGCTCATGCTGCGGTTCTTCCTCCCCCTGAGGGCGAGGCGGACCGCGCGCCTGCGGTACGCGGCCGTCCTCGACGGGCAGACCGTGAACCTCCACGCCGAGCTCCCCGGCTCCGTCACCCGCGTCGGCGACGCCGAGATCGAGCTGAGGCGCGGCCGGGAGAGCCACCGCACCCCGGCCCGGGTGTACGAGGGGGCCGGGGGGCGGCTGCTGATGGACGCCGCGGTCCTGCTCGGTGACGAGGTGGGTGGCGTGCCCGTGACCCCCGGCCGGTGGAAACTCCGACTGCACGTGCGGTCCGGCGGCAGTACCCGGCGGGTCCCCCTGCTGCTCCTGGAACCGCCGACCCCGTACGACGGCCCGACCAGGCCCATGGAGGTCTCCCCGATCACCGGCCACCGCTACCGCGTTGGCCGCACCGCGACGGGGACGGTACGAGTGGTCTGCGGCGCGGCACGAGCCGCCGTCGAAGTCGTCAATGTGCACATCGAGCACGCCGGCATCCGCGTGGACTTCCGCGTGCTCGGCATGCGGCCCGACGCTCCCTGGGCGGAGTTCGTCGCGTCCGGGCGCCGGGTCCCTCGCCCGCTCGCCGTCGTTGAACCGGGCGTATGGCGGGTCGCGGTGCCCCTCGCCGACATGAAGCCCCTGGGGCGGCGCGCCGAGCACTGGGACGTCCTGATGTGCTCCGCGGAGCACCGGCCCGTGCGTGTGGCCCGCCGGCTGCACGACGTGCGCAACCCGGGACGCGTGTTCGCCATGCGCAAGATCGTTGTCGCGCCGGCACCTGGGCACCTGATGACGATCGAGCCTCGCTATACGCCCGCCGGGAACCTCCGGTTCACCTGCAGCTCCATGGCCGCGGCGGAGTGACGAGGAACCATGAGGATCACTTTCCTGCTGACGGCCGCGGACACCATGGGCGATGCCGAACGCGCCGTCCTCCAGCATGCCTCGGACCTCGCCGAGCGGCACGAGGTCGACGTCATCAGCGTATTCAAGGGCCGCCGCCGGCGGTTCGACGCGCCTGACGGCCGGGTGCCCGTCCGGTTCCTGATCGAGGCCCACGGTGCGGTCCACCGACCGGTCCGCGGCTCCGGTCTCAACGCGGCCGACTGTGCCGCACTTGCCTCCACCGCCAGCGACGTCGTCGAGCGCCGGTGGGACGACAGGTTCCACCGGCTGGCGGACATCGAGCTCGAGTACGCCCTCCAGGACATCCACACGGACGTGCTGGTGACCACGTCGTCCGCGCTGATGGCCTGCGTCTCGCGTTTTGCGGCGCCCTCGGTGCTGACGGTCCACCACGAGCAGGAGGTCCCGGAGTCCGGTAGCTCCAGCACGGAGCCGCTCATCAGGTACGCGCCGCGGTACGACGCGGTCGTCCTGCAGAGCCACGGCTCCTACGAGTGGTTCGTGGAGACGTTCGGCGCGGGCGCACCGGGGCTCACGGTCATACCGGCGTTGCCAAAGGAGGGATTCAGGCCCAAGTCGACGCTGGAGACGCGCATCGTGGCCCTCGCGGCCCGTCTGGAGGAACGCGCGGGCATCGACCAGGCGCTGACCGCGTGGGCACTGGTCTCGGGCGACCACCCCACCTGGACCCTGCGTGTCCTCGGAGACGGACCGCATCGCGGCGCGCTGCAACGCCGCCGTGACCAACTCGGACTTCACGGCACTGTCCAGTTCCCGGGCGAGACTCCGCATCCGGCGGAGGAGTGGTCCAAGGCGAGCATCGCCCTGGGGACTGCGACGACCGACGCGGTCGGTCTGTCCCTGCGGGAGGCGCAGGCCGCGGGCGTCCCGGTGGTGGCGTACGACAGCCCGGACGTGGTGCGGGAGGCGGTCCGCGACGGTTACACCGGGGCGCTCGTCACGCCGGGCGACACCGAGGCGCTCGCCGCTGTGCTGGGCCGGTTGATCGACGATGCCGGACTCCGGCACGCCCTGGGGGCGGCCGCCGCGGAGTGGACGTCGGAGCGCTTCGGGGAGCCGCCGGTCGCCGAGCGCTGGGAGAATCTCTTGCGGGCCCTGCGGGATGCGCGGGACTCGGGGCAGCGCGCCGTGGCCAAGGCCGCCCGTGTGGCGGCGCACTCCCTCCACGAGCACTCCGACGGCAGGGCGAGAGCAGCCTCGCCGATCCCGTCCAGCACGGTGCGGACAGAGGCGCTGGTGGCGGCGGAGACGCGCATCCTGAGGCGTGAGCCGTCGCTGGTGCGGGACGGCGGTCAGGTGTGCCGGGTCACCGACGCGGAGTCCCCCTATGACATCGTCCAGGCGAACCTGGCCCTGGTGGCCGACGCCCTGGAGGAGGCCGGCATCCCGTACTTCGTCATGCGGGACACCAAGGTGCGTCACTGCGTCGCCGTCCACGAGGAGAACCGGGAAGCCGTCTTCAAGGCGATCGCCGCCAGGTACCGGCGACGTCCGGTCTACA
Source organism: Streptomyces sp. PA03-3a (assembly GCF_033792735.1). Taxonomy (NCBI): domain Bacteria; kingdom Bacillati; phylum Actinomycetota; class Actinomycetes; order Kitasatosporales; family Streptomycetaceae; genus Streptomyces; species Streptomyces sp. PA03-3a. The sequence continues at coordinate 237,346 of NZ_JARAVM010000002.1, read as the reverse complement.
CGGCGCTGCTCAACGACGCCGATGTCGCGACCGCGACCACCCTGGCCGGCTTCGCCACCGACTACATGCGCGTGAAGTGCGCGGGAATACGCGTGTACCAGAGCGTGGTCACCGCCGCCCGTACCTTGCGGCTCGGTGCCACCTACGGTTGTACCATCTCATTCCTCGGCGACGACCCGGACGTGCCGGGGGAGTTGGCCTCCCCGCACCGCACGCTGATCGGCAGCCGTGTGCCCAAGCGGTCCATGCGCCGCTGCGAGGTGACGCTGGGCGGGCGGCGCTACCAGTCCATCGAGCCCTTCGCGCGGACCCTGCACCAGGACGTCCCGTTCCCCATCGACGCGGTCTACACATGGGTCGACGGCGCGGACATCTCGTGGCTCGAACGCAAGAACAGGCTGCTGTCATCGATGGGCATCGTCACGGAGGACGCGGCGACCAGTGCCGCACGTTTCCGCAATCGTGACGAACTGCGTTACTCGCTCCGCTCGATCGACATGTATGCGCCATGGATCCGCACCATCTATCTCGTGACAGACCGCCAGGTACCCGTGTGGCTCGACACCGCACATCCCCGGGTGCGGGTCGTCGACCACACGGAGATCTTCGGCTCGGAAGGCGCGCTGCCGACGTACAACTCCCACGCCATCGAGAGCAGGCTGCACCACATCGACGGCCTGGCCGAGCACTTCCTGTACTTCAACGACGACGTTTTCGTCGGGCGGCCACTCCAGCCGGACAAGTTCTTCTTGAGCAACGGGCAGTCGAAGCACTTCACCTCGTCCAACGCCATCCCTATGAGCCCGGTCTCGGAGGAGGACGAGTTCAGCCGGAGTGCGGCGAAGAACAACCGCGAGCTGATCGCCGAGAGGTTCGGGCACACGCTCGTCAACTCGTTCATCCACGCGCCGCACCCACTGCGGCGAAGCGTGATGCACGACCTCGAGGAGCAATTCCCCGAAGCCCTCCGGCGCACCGCCGGCAACCAGCTGCGCAGTCGTACCGACGTGTCGGTCGCCTCTTCGCTCCACCACTACTTCGGCTACTACACCCACCGGAGCGTGCCGGGCGGCATTTCGTGCGGATTCGTCAACGTCGGGCTCAGCGAACAGTTGAAGCGCCTCAACCAGCTGCTCACCACGCGTTCCAACGACGTGTTCTGCCTGAACGACTACCACGACGGCGATGTGTCGCAGGACGACCAGGACGCCACCCTCGCCGCCTTCCTCCCGAGCTATTTCCCGGTGGGCAGCCAGTTCGAGACCGGATCGCCGAGGAACGCCCGCTTTCACGCCGGTCAATTGCCGGAATGGCCGCTTTGATCGCCACCGTGACCGAAGTCTCGGCTCGAAGCGGGACCGCTGAAAGGACGTCATGATGAAGCTGTGCATCCTCGGCAACTCCGTTGCCACATCGCGGAGACCGCAGGACGCGCCACTGGCCGGATGGGGGCAGTACGTCGAGGAGTATCTGACGCCCGCGTATTCCGTGCGGAACTACGCGCGTGACGCGATGACCCTCCGCGACTACTACCCCACCCGGTTCGTCGACCTCCTGAACATGCTGGAGCCGGGGGATCTGGTCGCCATCGAGTTCGGCGCCGTCGACCAGCGGATCAACGTCCCGAAGCGGTACCACAGCCCCCGCGAGTTCAAGGAGTTCCTGTACCTGTACGTGGACGGCATCCGCGGCGAGGGCGCGGTGCCGCTGCTGGTGACGCCGTCCGCGCGCTGCGTCTTCGACCCCCACGGGGCCGTCCTGGACACGCACGACGGCTACCCGCAGCTCGTGCGCGAGGTGGCCGCGGAGACCGGTGCCCCGCTCGTCGACCTGAACGCCATCACGACGTCGATGCTGCAGGAACTGGGCTGGAACAGGGCCCGGCAGTACTACAACTGGCTGGACGCGGGGGACCACCCCAACTACCCCGACGGCAACGTCGACTCCTCCCACTTCAACGAGACCGGCGCCCGTGAGGTCGCCAGGCGCTTCGCCGGAGCACTCGAGGACACCCCGGGAGTCCCCCCGGGGCTGGTGGACCCGCGCACGCTGACCCCGTCGATGTTCCCGCCCGTCGTGCCGGAGTTCACGGTGGAGAACCCGGAGTCGGCGCTCCACTCGCCCGTTGCGTCCGCGGCGCCGCCGGTCCATGCGTCGCCCTCCCCGTCGGCGCTCGTCAGCCCCCAGGTGAAGTTCACGGGCAAGGCCGACGCGGGCACGTCCTACATCCTGTTCTTCGAGAACGGGACCTACCTCGGCGGCACCCGGGTGGGGCAGAACGGGGTCTGGCAGTGGCGGCGCCTGGTCGGCTGGGCCGCCGGCGACCACGTCCTGCAGGCCGTGGCGATCACCGCACAGGGTCCCTCGCACGCGACGGGCCTGCCCTTCACCGTGCTGGACCGGGTCGAACCCCCGGTGGTGGCCGGACCCGCCGACGGCGCGTGGAGCGGCCCGCGTCCCCGGTTCTCCGGCACCGCCGCCGCGGGGGTCTCGAAGGTGATGCTGCTCGAGGGCGAGCGGCTGATCGCCGAGGCCGCGGTGAAGGACGACGGGACCTGGAGCGTCACCCACCCGCACGACTGGCGGCCGGGCACCTACACGGTGGAGTTCGTGGCGGTCTTCAGCGCGCTCTCCTCGCCGCCCACCCGGCACACGCTGAGAGTCCACGGAATCCCCGACGGGAACTGGATCAAGGAGTCGGTGCACGCCCGGGTGAGCTGCGGGGACACATGCGACCACCACCCCTTCGCGGGCCGGTGGTGACGTCCCCCGACACGGGTCCGCCCCGGCGCCGGTGACGGCGCCGGGGCGGACCCATGGGCAGGGGAGGTGCCGCTACGCGGGCACGCTCGCCACGCCCGGGGCCAGGAACGGCTTGCCGTGCACCCGCTCCGAGACGCCCTCACGGTCCAGGTACGGTGTGATGCCGCCCAGGTGGAAGGGCCAGCCGGCACCGGTGATCAGGCAGAGGTCGATGTCCTGCGCCTCGGCGACGACACCCTCCTCCAGCATGATGCCGATCTCCTGCGCCACCGCGTCCAGGACGCGGTCGCGCACCTGCTGCTCCGTCAGGACGCTGTCGCCCTGGACCAGGAGCGCGGCGACCTCGGGGTCCAGCTCCGGCTTCCCGGAGTCGTAGACGTAGAAGCCGCGCTTGCCCGCCTTGACGACCGCCGCGAGGTTCGGGGAGACCGTGAAGCGGTCCGGGAAGGAGCGGTTGAGCGTCTCGGAGACGTGCAGACCGATCGCCGGGCCGACCAGCTCCAGCAGCACCAGCGGGGACATCGGCAGACCGAGCGGCTCGATGGCCTTCTCCGCGGTCGCGACCGGGGTGCCCTCGTCGATGACGTTCTGGATCTCGCCCATGAAGCGGGTGAGGATGCGGTTGACGACGAACGCCGGGGCGTCCTTGGTCAGCACGGCGGTCTTCTTCAGCTTCTTCGCCACGGCGAACGCGGTGGCCAGCGACGCGTCGTCGGTCTTCTCGCCGCGCACGATCTCCAGCAGCGGCAGCACCGCGACCGGGTTGAAGAAGTGGAAGCCGACGACCCGCTCCGGGTGCTCCAGCTTCGAGGCCATCTCGGAGACCGACAGGGACGAGGTGTTGGTGGCCAGGATCGTCTCCGGCTTCACCACCGCCTCGACCTCGGCGAAGACCTGCTGCTTGACGCCGATCTCCTCGAAGACCGCCTCGATGACGAAGTCCGCGTCGCCGAAGGCGGCGGCCTTGTCGAGGGAGCCGGAGACCAGGGCCTTGAGGCGGTTCGCCTTGTCCTGGTTGACGCGGCCCTTGAGCAGCAGCTTGTCGATCTCGCCGTGGACGTAGCCGACGCCCTTGTCCACGCGCTCCTGGTCGATGTCGGTGAGGACCACCGGCACCTCCAGGCGGCGCGCGAAGAGCAGCGCCAGCTGGGAGGCCATCAGACCGGCGCCGACGACGCCGACCTTGGTGACCGGGCGGGCGAGGTTCTTGTCCGGGGCGCCGGCCGGGCGCTTGCCGCGCTTCTGCACCAGGTTGAAGGCGTAGATGCCGGAGCGCAGCTCGCCGCCCATGATCAGGTCCGCCAGGGCCTCGTCCTCGGCGTCGAAACCGGCGGACAGGTCACCGTCCTTGGCGGCGGCGATGATGTCCAGCGCCCGGTAGGCGGCCGGGGCGGCGCCGTGCACCTTGGAGTCGGCGAAGGCACGGCCCTTGGCGACGGCCTCGTCCCACGCCGCGCCGCGGTCCACCTCGGGGCGGACGATCTGGATCTCGCCCTTGAGGACGGCGGCGGTCCAGGAGAGCGACTGCTCCAGGAAGTCCGCGCCGTCGAACAGCGCGTCGGCGATGCCCAGGTCGTAGACCTGACCGCCCTTCAGCTGCTTGTTCTGGTTGAGCGAGTTCTCGATGATGACGCTCACCGCGCGCTCGGCGCCGATCAGGTTCGGCAGCAGCGCGCAGCCGCCCCAGCCCGGGACCAGGCCCAGGAAGACCTCGGGGAGGGAGAACGCCGGGATGGCCGAGGAGACGGTGCGGTAGCCGCAGTGCAGGCCGACCTCGACGCCGCCGCCCATGGCCGCGCCGTTGTAGTACGCGAACGTCGGCACCGCCAGGGACTGCAGACGGCGGAAGACGTCGTGGCCGCCCTTGCCGATGGCCAGCGCGTCCTCACGGCGCCCCAGCAGCTCGACGCCCTTGAGGTCGGCGCCCACCGCGAAGATGAACGGCTTGCCGGTGAGGCCGACGCCGACGATCTCGCCGTCCGCGGCCTCCTTCTCGACCTGGTCGAGAGCGGCGCTGAGGTTCGCCAGCGACTGCGGGCCGAAAGTGGTCGGCTTGGTGTGGTCCAAGCCGTTGTCCAGGGTGATGAGCGCGAAGCGCCCGGCGCCCAGGGGGAGGTCGAGGTGGCGCACGTGCGCCTGCGTCACGACCTCGTCCGGGAACAGCTCGGCCGCTCCCTTGAGAAGCTCGGCGGTCGTGGTCACTTGCTGCCTCCGTCGAAGTGCGGGTTCTCCCAGATCACGGTGCCGCCCATGCCGAAGCCGACGCACATCGTGGTCAGGCCGTAGCGGACGTGCGGCTGCTCCTCGAACTGGCGGGCCAGCTGCGTCATCAGACGGACGCCGGAGGAAGCGAGCGGGTGGCCGAACGCGATGGCGCCGCCGTACTGGTTGACGCGCGGGTCGTCGTCGGCGATGCCGTAGTGGTCCAGGAAGGCCAGCACCTGGACGGCGAACGCCTCGTTGACCTCGAAGAGGCCGATGTCGGAGATGGACAGGCCCGCCTTGGCGAGCGCCTTCTCGGTCGCCGGGACCGGGCCGATGCCCATCACCTCGGGCTCGACGCCCACGAAGGAGTACGAGACCAGGCGCATCCTCACCGGGAGGCCCAGCTCCCGGGCGACGTCCTCGGCGGCGACCAGGGAGGCGGTGGCACCGTCGTTGAGCCCCGCCGCGTTGCCCGCGGTCACCCGGCCGTGGGCGCGGAACGGGGTCTTGAGGCCCGCCAGGTTCTCCAGCGTGGTGCCCGGGCGCATCGGCTCGTCGGCGGTGGCCAGGCCCCAGCCGGTCTCGCCGGCGTCGGGAGAGGTACGGCGCACCGAGATCGGCACCAGGTCCTGCTGGATCCTGCCGTTCGCGTACGCCTTCGCCGCCTTCTCCTGGCTGCGGACCGCGTACTCGTCGGCGCGCTGCCTGGTCAGGTGCGGGAAGCGGTCGTGCAGGTTCTCCGCCGTCATACCCATGAACAGGGCGGACTCGTCGACCAGCTTCTCCGACACGAAGCGCGGGTTCGGGTCCACGCCCTCGCCCATCGGGTGCCGGCCCATGTGCTCCACGCCGCCCGCGAGCGCCACGTCGTACGCGCCGAAGGCGATGCCGCCGGCGACGCTGGTCACCGCGGTCATCGCGCCCGCGCACATGCGGTCGATGGAGAAACCGGGCACCGACTTGGGCAGCCCCGCCAGGATCGCGGCCGTACGGCCCAGGGTCAGGCCCTGGTCGCCGATCTGGGTGGTCGCGGCGATGGCGACCTCGTCGATGCGCTCCGGGGAGAGCGCGGGGTTGCGCCGCAGCAGCTCCCGGATGGACTTGATGACCAGGTCGTCGGCACGGGTCTCGTGGTAGATGCCCTTCGGGCCCGCCTTGCCGAACGGGGTGCGGACGCCGTCGACGAAGACGACGTCCCTAGCGGTACGAGGCACGTTGGCTCTCCTCAAGGTGCGGGTTCGCTTGCCGCGGGCAGAAGCGGCGGCTCCGCCGTACATGCTACTCGTGGGTAACCGATGTGCACAGTGCGGGTGGGCGGCGTCACACGTTCGGTCGCTCCCCGGGGTCGTTGTGTGCGGGTGCGTCGTCGTTTCCGGGGGTTTTTCCCCGCCCGCCCTCCCGATTGCCCGGGATGGTTGGTGCGGGCCTCGCGCGGTTCGTGGTGGGCACTGACCGCGCCGGATGGGGGTCCCCCCGGCCGAAGGCTGGGGGAGGGCGGGAGGGCGGGGGACAGCCCGCCGCAGGCGCAAACAATCCGCACCCAACAACGGACCGCAACAACCGACCCCGTACACCCCCGCACCGCGGGGGACTCAGGGGGTTGCGGACAGGGACGCCGTGAGGATGGGCGTGGTGAGCTCGACCTGCCAGGGGCGCGCCCCCGCGTCCTGGAGGAAGCCCGCCACGGACTCGGCGCCGCGGTCCCGCGGAGGCGCCCAGCACAGGCGGCGGACGGTGTCCGGGGTGATGAGGTTCTCCTGGGGGAGGTTCAGCTGCTCCGCCAGTGCCGACACCGCCGCACGCGCCGCGGAGAGCCGGGCCGCGGCGGCCGGGTCCTTGTCGGCCCAGGCGCGCGGCGGCGGGGGACCGGTGTAGGCGGGGCCGGGCTGCGGCAGCTCCCGCTCGGGGATGCTGCGGGCGTGGTCGATCGCGGCCTGCCACTGCTCCAGCTGGCGCCGGCCCATGCGGTGCCCGAATCCGGGGAGCGCGGCCAGCGCGTGCGCGTTGGGGGTGGCCTCCAGCGACGCGGTGACGATCGCGGCGTCGGTCAGGACGCGGCCGGGGGAGACGTCACGCTCGCGGGCGATCCGGTCCCGCAGGTTCCACAGCTCGCGTACGACGGCCATCTGGCGGCGCCGGCGCACCTTGTGCATGCCGGACGTGCGGCGCCAGGGGTCGACGCGGGGCGGGGGCGGCGGGGCCGCGGCGATGGCCGCGAACTCCTGGAGCGCCCATTCCAGCTTGCCCTGGGCGCGCAGCTCCTCCTCCAGCGCGTCGCGCAGGTCGACCAGGAGCTCGACGTCGAGCGCGGCGTACCGCAGCCACGGCTCGGGCAGCGGCCGCGTCGACCAGTCGACGGCGGAGTGGCCCTTCTCCAGGGCGTACCCGAGGACGTTCTCCACCATCGCGCCGAGCCCGACCCGGGCGAAGCCGGCGAGGCGGCCGGCCAGCTCGGTGTCGAACAGCCGGTCCGGGCGCATGCCGGTCTCGTCGAGGCACGGCAGGTCCTGCGTGGCGGCGTGCAGCACCCATTCCGCGCCGTCGAGCGCGGCGCTGAGCGCCGACAGGTCCGGACATGCGACGGGGTCGATCAGCGCGGTCCCTGCCCCGGTGCGGCGCAGCTGGACCAGATAGGCCCGCTGCCCGTAGCGGTAGCCGGATGCGCGCTCGGCGTCGACGGCGACAGGTCCGGAGCCCGCGGCGAAAGCCGCGACGACGTCGGCGAAGGCCTCCGGGCTGGCGGTCACCGGCGGGATGCCCTCGCGCGGGTCCAGCAGCGGGACCGGCGCCGGGGGTGCTTCTGTTGCGGTCTCTCGGGCGTCGGTCACCAGTCAAGAGTATCTGTGTACAGCAGGGGCCCGCCGACGGAACGTTCCGTCGGCGGGCGCACCCGGGATATGACTTCGATCAGTGGATGATGCCGGTACGCAGCGCTACCGCGACCATGCCCGCGCGGTCACCGGTGCCCAGCTTGCGGGCGATCCGGGCCAGATGGCTCTTCACGGTCAGCGCCGACAGCCCCATCGAGACCCCGATCGCCTTGTTCGACTGGCCCTCCGCGACCAGCCGGAGCACCTCGACCTCGCGGCCCGACAGCTCGCGGTAGCCGCCGCCGTGGCCGGGGGCGCCCGGTGGGCGGCGCTGCAGCCGCTGGCCGGCCGGGCCGAGGGGGACGGCGCCGGGGCGGCCGGGGATGCCGAGGTTGGTGCGGGTGCCGGTGACGACATAGCCCTTCACGCCGCCCGCGAGGGCGTTGCGAACGGCGCCGATGTCGTCGGCGGCGGACAGGGCCAGGCCGTTGGGCCAGCCCGCCGCCCGGGTCTCGGCGAGCAGGGTCAGCCCGGAACCGTCGGGGAGGTGTACGTCGGCGACACAGATGTCTCGGGGGGTGCCCACCCGGGGCCTGGCCTCGGCGATGGAGGACGCCTCGATCACGTCGCGTACCCCGAGCGCCCACAAGTGGCGCGTGACGGTGGAACGTACGCGGGGATCGGCGACCACCACCATCGCCGTCGGCTTGTTGGGGCGGTAGGCGACCAGGCTTGTGGGGTGCTCGAGAAGAACCGACACCGGGCCTCCTGGGACATTGGCTGGAAGGGTCACAGGTTCCTTCGGCAGCAACTTCGCCCGGCTTTAGAGAATGATCACGACTTGTTTAGTAACAATTCCGGCAATTCGGACGCGCTGTCGACCAGGGTCGATCGAAGGTGTGAAGATCGCGGTCACCGGGTGTCAGAGCTGGTTGACGGCGGTAAAGCGAATGGTCAGCGCGGGCGCGGCGGCCTTCAGCGGGTCTGCTGCGGACCGCGCCGCTTCGGGAGCGGCACGACCGAGGGACCGCCGCCGCCGGGCGGGGGGCACGAGGGCTCGGTGGGCGCGGGGGGCAGTCCCGCGCAGGTGCACAGCAGGTCGCACCAGGCCGCCAGGTGGGCGGCCATGTCCGGTACGCCGCCGCTCACCGGGAGAGGCGTCCACGAGGCGCGGATCTCGATACGGGTGGAGTCCTCGCGCCCGGCCAGGGCGCCGAAGTGGTGCGAGGAACTGCGCGAGACCGTACCGCCCACCTCGGTGAAGGCCGCGCCGCGCCCCTCCAGGGCGCCGGTCAGCCACGACCAGCTCACCTCGGGCAGCAGCGGGTCCGCAGCGATCTCCGGCTCCAGCTCCGCCCGGACCAGGGTGACCAGCCGGAACGTGCCGTGCCAGCCCTCCTGCCCGTCGGGGTCGTAGAGCAGCACCAGGCGGCCGTCCCCGAGTTCCTCGTCGTCGTCGACGACGACCGCCGCCTCCAGGGCGTACGCGTGCGGCGCCAGGCGCTTGGGCGGGGGCACCGGATCGAGTTCCACCTCGTGCCGTACCCGGGCGCGCAGCAGTGCGTCGACCGCGTGCTGGAACGGGAGGGGGGCGTCGTTCCCGTCAGAGAGGTGCCCATGAGCCGCTGCCATGCCCGGAAGCGTAGGCCGAAGGGGGCCCGCAGTGAGGGAGGACACCCGGTCGGGCGGGTCGCCCACTTGGCGCATGCGAAGATTCGGGGGTGAGTGCGCACCAGCAGACCGCTGCTTCCCCCTTCATCCTGGCGTGCCGGCGCCGGCCCGTGCCGCACACCCCCGTGTGGTTCATGCGTCAGGCCGGGCGCTCCCTCCCCGAGTACCTCAAGGTGCGCGAGGGGATCCCCATGCTCGAGTCGTGCATGCGGCCCGACCTCGTCACCGAGATCACGCTGCAGCCGGTGCGGCGGCACAAGGTCGACGCCGCGATCTACTTCAGCGACATCGTGGTGCCGCTCAAGGCCATCGGGCTCGACCTCGACATCAAGCCGGGCGTCGGCCCCGTCGTCGAGCAGCCGATCCGCAGCCGCGAGGACCTGCAGCGCCTGCGGCCGCTCGACCCGGACGACGTCAAGTACGTCACCGAGGCGATCGGCATGCTCACGGGTGAACTCGGCGAGACGCCGCTGATCGGCTTCGCGGGCGCGCCCTTCACCCTGGCGAGCTACCTCGTCGAGGGCGGTCCCTCGCGCAACCACGAGCGCACCAAGGCCCTCATGTACGGCGAGCCCGAGCTGTGGGCGGAGCTCCTGGACCGCCTCGCGGACATCACCTCGGCCTTCCTGAAGGTGCAGATCGAGGCCGGTGCCAGCGCGGTGCAGCTCTTCGACTCCTGGGTCGGCGCGCTCGCCCCCGAGGACTACCGGCGCCACGTCATGCCCGCCTCCGTCAAGGTCTTCCGGTCCGTCGCGGACTACGGGGTGCCCCGCATCCACTTCGGCGTCGGCACCGGAGAGCTGCTCGGGCTCATGGGCGAGGCCGGCGCGGACGTCGTCGGCGTCGACTGGCGGGTCCCGCTGGACGAGGCCGCCCGCAGGGTCGGCCCCGGCAAGGCGCTCCAGGGCAACCTGGACCCCGCGGTGCTCTTCGCCCCGCGCGAGGCGGTCGAGAAGAAGACCCGCGAGGTCCTGTACTCGGCCGGAGCCGCCCCCGGTCACATCTTCAACCTGGGCCACGGCGTCCTGCCCACCACGGACCCCGACGCCCTGACCCGCCTCGTGGACTTCGTCCACACCGAGACGGCCCGCTGACACCGGTGACCCCGCGCCGTCCGGCGCGGGGTCACCGCGTCCGGGCTACTCCCGCGGCTGCGCCTCGCCGGTGCCCGCCCCGGCCGGCGCGGGCACCGGCAGCGGCTCCGGGGGCGCGGTGACGCCGCGCCGGGCGGGCAGCGCACGACGCAGCAGCCGCAAGCCCAGGTAGCCGGCAAGCGCCAGCACCGCGAACGGGGCCACCACGGCCAGGACGACGAGGATGCCCCGCAGGGTCAGGTAGAAGGCGTGCCAGCCGCTGCCGAGGGCGTCGCCCACGGTGGCCCAGAATCCGTCGTCCTTCTTCTTCGGCGACTCCTTGAGGGGCGGTTCCTGCACCTCCAGCGTGATCGTCGCCATGCCGGTCCGTGCCTTCAGTGAGGCCTGCTGGGCCTCGAGCGCCTCCAGGTCGGCCTGGCGGGAGCTGAGTTCGCTCTCCAGGGCGACGATGTCGCTGAGCCTGGTCGCCCGGTCCATCAGCTCCCGCACCCGGGCCACACTCGCCCGCTGCGTCTTGAGCCGGCTCTCCACGTCCACGACCTGGCCGGTGACGTCCTGGGCGTCTACCTTGCGGTTGCGCAGCGTGCCCAGCTCGGAGAGGTCCTTCAGGACGCGGTCGTAGCCGTCCGGCGGCACGCGGAGCGTGATGGTGGAGTACTCGAGACCGTCCTCGTCCAGGCTGGTGCTCTCGTTGCCGACGTAGCCGCCCGAGCCCTCCACCAGCGTGCGAGCCTTGGCCACGGCTCTGGAGACGTTCCTGGCCTCGACCGTCAGCGTCGCCGTGCGCACGATGTACGACTGTGCGAGGGTCGGGGTCTTTCCCGCCCCGGTGCCTTGTCCGCTGCCGGAGCCCTTGTCGGTGGCGTTCGGCGCGTCCGCCTCGGCGGGCTCCCGCGCGCCCGGCTGCTCGGCGAGGCCGGGGGCGGCCCCGGCCTTGCCGTCGGACGCTGCCGAGTCGGCGCTGCTCTCGCTACCGCCGGCGCCGCAGCCGGTGAGCGTGAGGGCGGCGGCCAGCGCCAGGGCGCCGAAGGCGGCGGCAAGTGGTCTGCGCGTGACGGTGGTTGACGTGCTCACAGGGCATCCCCCCGGGTCCGTTGCATGTGTTGCCGATTCGACGTGGGGGGCGCGGGGCGGGTTTCGGGTCCGTGATCCCGAAGAGGTCACGGTTAGGGCTCGTTCCGGCGTCTGAGACAGTGGAGGCATGAGCGATACGCAGCCCCTGGCCGGGCACGTGGTGGTCGTGGGCGGCGGGGTCTCCGGACTCGCCGCGGCGCATTTCCTGCTGGAGGGCGGAGCGGTACGGGTGACCGTGCTGGAGTCCTCCGGACGCCTGGGCGGGAAGCTGTACGCGGACGAGATCGCGGGCGTCCCCGTCGACCTGGGCGCCGAGTCGATCCTGGCGCGCCGCCCCGAGGCGGTCGACCTGGCCCGCGCGGTCGGACTCGGCGACGACCTGGAGGCACCCGCCACGACGAACGCGGGCCTGTGGACGCGCGGGCGGCTACGCCCCATGCCCAAGGGCGGCGTCATGGGCGTTCCCGGCGACCTCGGATCGCTCGCCGCCTCCGGGGTGCTGTCCGCGGCCGGCCTCGCGCGGCTGCCGCTCGACCACGTCCTGCCCCGCACCAAGGTCGGCGAGGACGTGGCGGTGGGCGCCTTCGTCGCCGCCCGGCTGGGTCACGAGGTCGTCGACCGCCTCGTCGATCCGCTGCTCGGCGGGGTGTACGCGGGCAACGCCTACGAGATCTCGCTGCGCGCCGCGATCCCGCAGCTGTACGAGGGCGCGCGCGGCGGCCGCTCCCTGATCGAGACCGTCCGCGAGAGCCAGCGCAAGGCAGCCGCCGCGCGGAAGGACGGCCCGGTCTTCGCCGGCATCCGCGGCGGCGTCGGGCGGCTCCCGGTCGCCGTCGCCGAGGCCTGCCGCGCCGCCGGAGCCCGCATCGAGACCGACGCCCCGGTCCGGACGCTGCGCCGCACGCCCGACGGCTGGGAGGTCGCCTTCGACCACGACGGCACCCGCGAGACGCTCGCCGCGGACGCGGTCGTGCTGGCCGTGCCCGCCCCGGCCGCGGCCAGGCTGCTGGCCGCCGAGTCGCCGGGCGCCGCCACGGAGCTGTCGGCGGTGGAGTACGCGAGCGTCGCCCTGGTCACCATGGCCTTCCGGCGCCGCGAGATCGCCCACGCGCTGCCCGGCAGCGGCTTCCTCGTCCCCCCGGTGGACGGGCGCACCATCAAGGCGTCCACGTTCTCCAGCCAGAAGTGGCACTGGAGCGGCGCCGCCGACTCCGACGTCTACGTGCTGCGCACCTCGGTCGGGCGGCACGGCCAGGAGGCCGACCTCGCCTGGGACGACACCGATCTCGTCCGCCTCTCCCGCGAGGACCTCGGCGAGGCCGTCGGACTCGCCGCGGCCCCCGTCGCGGCCCGTGTCACCCGCTGGGACGGCGGCCTGCCGCAGTACCCGGTCGGCCACCTGGCCCGGGTCACGCGGCTGCGCGAGCACGTCGCGAAGCTGCCCGGCCTCGAGGTCTGCGGCGCCCTCTACGAGGGCGTGGGCATCCCGGCCTGCGTCGCGAGCGCGCGCGGCGCGGCCGCGCAGGTACTGGGCACCCTGCGGCGGGCCGCGGAACCCGGCGCGGGACAATAGCCCCATGACCGACTCCACTGCTTCCGCCGCCCCCGCCAAGGCCCCCAACGCCGGCAAGAAGGCCAAGGACCTCAACGAGGTCATCCGCTACACCCTCTGGTCGGTGTTCCGGCTGCGCGACGTCCTTCCCGACGACCGCATCCGCTACGCGGAGGAGGTGGAGGAGCTCTTCGCGCAGCTCGCCGAGAAGGACGTCACGGTCCGCGGCACCTACGACCTGTCCGGGCTGCGCGCCGACGCGGACGTCATGATCTGGTGGCACTCCGAGACCGCGGACGCCCTGCAGGACGCCTACAACCGCTTCCGCCGCACCCTGCTGGGCCGCCGGCTGGAGCCCGTGTGGTCGAACATGGCACTGCACCGCCCGGCGGAGTTCAACAAGAGCCACATCCCCGCCTTCCTCGCCGACGAGACCGCCCGCGACTACGTCTCCGTCTACCCCTTCGTCCGCTCCTACGACTGGTACCTCCTCCCCGACGAGGACCGCCGCCGCATGCTGGCCGACCACGGCAAGATGGCGCGCGGCTACCCGGACGTGCGGGCGAACACGGTGGCGTCGTTCTCGCTGGGCGACTACGAGTGGATCCTGGCCTTCGAGTCGGACGAACTGCACCGCATCGTGGACCTGATGCGTCACCTGCGGGCTTCGGAGGCGCGTATGCACGTGCGCGAGGAGGTGCCGTTCTACACCGGCCGCCGCAAGTCGGTGGCGGATCTGGTGGCGGGTCTGGCCTGAGGCCCGGCTCCGCGCGGCGCGTCAGCTCAGGGCCGCGCGGAGTGCGGGATCGGGGAGGGCGGAGGGGCCCCGGACGGCGAGGGCGGTGAGCATGTGCCGGTCGTCGTCGGGGGCCGGGCCGTGGGGGACGTCGACGGCGCGCAGCAGGTCCTGGCCCGCGGGCGCGGCCCAGCGGGTGCAGGGGTCGATCTCGAAGCGCGCGATGGCCAGGCAGCCGAGGGTGATCAGCAGGGGGAGCGCGAACCACGGCAGCAGGGACCGGCCGGCGGGGCTGAGGGTCGTCGCCGCCGTCAGCATGACCAGGATGAGGGCGGAGGCCGCGCGGACCTCGCGGATGCCGGTGGAGAGCGACTCCCGGGCCGCCGAGGGCACCGCGAGCCCCGCGTCGGTGAGCCGCTGCGCCAGTGCGCGGACCCCGTCGGAGGTGGCGTGCGCCGCTCGTATCGAGGGGACGGGGGCCTGACCCTCGGGACCGGTGGCGGCGATCAGGGAGCGCTCTATGGCGTCCCGGCCGTCGGGGTCCACGACCGTCGCCCAGCCGGTCCCGGCGAGCAGCAGACGGCGTTCGCGCCCCATCGTGACCATCGTCAGCTCGGTGACCCGGCGCGGCCCGCCGGACAGGAAGGCCATCTCGTAGAGCCCGAGCGTGTGCTCGGCGGCCGGTGCGACGGCCCTGTCAGGCAGATCGGCCGCGGCGACCGCCGCCCTGCACAGGCGTGTGCAGGAGGCGATCGCCGCGGCCCAGGCCACGAGGAGGAAGAGCATCCACATGAGGGAGTTCTAGCCGACCCCCGCGGGGTCCGTGCAGGGGGGGTCCCGGATCGGGGCGGGCGGACCGGTGGCGGCGGGGCCGTGCGGGCTACCGCGTCAGCCGCAGTTGCGGTTTCCGTTGATGCAGCTGACGACCTGGTTCATCAGGCGCGTCGGCATGAAGTTGGCGAAGTCCGCGTGGTCCGTGACCGGCTTGTGCAGCTGCTCGGGGAAGCTGTCGAGCGCGAAGTTCGGACCCTGCGGGACCTTGTAGGTCAGCCGCATCTTCAGCTGGGGCACGGCCTTGAAGCCGGCCTGGCACCGTCCCGCGCCGTCGGCGAAGACGATGTGGGTGCGGTGGTTGGCGCTGTCGGCGTTGGTCCCGTCCCAGCAGCTGGGGAAGTTCAGGGTGCGGACCACGCGGCTGCCCTGCGGGCACAGCGGGTACTTATCGGTGAGCTGGCGGTTCTCGAAGCCCGTACAGCTCCACGACGCCTTGGCGTTGGCGACGCCGTTGGTGAAGGACTTGGCGTCGCCCATGATGACCCGCAGGGTGGACGGCATCGCCGTCACCTTGGACGTCGGGCTGCCGCCGAAGACCAGCTGCACCGAGGTCGCCTGCAGGATGGTGCCGGTGTTGCCGTCGGCGTCCGGCGCGTCGTTCGCGGAGCGGGTGCGAAGGACCGGCCAGAAGTACGTCGACTTGTCCCCGCGGGCGCAGGTGGTGCCGGCCGCGGCCAGGGACTCGTTGGTCGAGAAGCCGTCGGTGCTCAGGTTGCCGACGTAGTCGTGGACGTGGTGCGCGCCGTTGGCGACGCCGGGGGCCACGATGAAGTTGTCGGGATTGTGGTGCTTGTTCTCGTTGCGGCCGCAGCGGGCCGTGAACGTGCCGCGCGAGGCGCCCCGCTGGTTCGCCGCACGCTGGACGTTGGGCTTGACCGAGCGGATGTCGGCGAAGTCCTCGGGGGAGGGGCCGTTGGTCTGCGAGCCGCCGCCGGCGGGCGCGGACGCCGAGGCCGATGCGGACGCGGAGGGGGCCGCGGAGGGGGCCGCGGAGCCGTTCTGGCCGCCGTTGTTCTGCCCGCCGTTGTTCTGGCCCCCGTTGTCCGCCTTGGTGCTGTTCCCCGGGCTCGGGCTCTGCCAGCCGCCCGAGTGGCCGGAGTTGGACCGCCAGTGGGCCGAGGCCGATCCGGTGACCAGGGCGAAGGTGCCGCCGGAGCCGAGCAGTGCCAGCACGGCTATCAGCACGAGTTGCTTGGTGCTCAACCTGCGCCGGTGGTTCATGTGTTGTCGTGTGGGCATGGGATCGCTCATTTCTACTGCGACGGCTGGGGGGATGAAGCCGCTGGGGGAAGTGAGTACGTCGGGGACGGCGTGACGATGAAGGTCGGCTCACCGGGGGCAGGCGAGACCGGCACCGCCGCGGCGGGGTTGGTGGGGCTGGCGGTCGTGTCCACGGCGACCTGGTCGAAGTTGACCATCCCGGTCTTCTCCAGAACGGTGATGTGGTCGAGCACCGTCGCGTTCGCCTGGTCGGCCAGTTCCCGCACCAGCGAATTGCGGGTGGTGGCACGCACCTGGGCCACGACCGAGAACACCTGGCCGTGGGCGAGCCTCAGGATATTCGCGAACTTCTGGTCGAAATCCTGTCCGGTCGCCGATGACATGGTGGCCAGAAAGCCCATTTGCTGCTGTGTGGGCTGGTTGGGCAGGGTGATGCCCAATTGGGGGGCGATCGTGCGGCATGTGGCGTCGAGGTTCGTGTGCCCGTCGATGAGGTGCTGCCCCGCGCGCTTGACCGCGGGTGTCGTCCCCTTCTGCAGGCCCATCTGCCCGGCGGGGAACTCCCACAGGCCGGCCAGTCGGACCTTGGTGACGAAGGTACGGTCCAGCTGCGTGAGCGGACCGTACTGCGTGGACACGGTCTGGGCGCCGGCCGCGGTCACGGCGGGGCTGTTCAGCCCGGACATGACGGGGTAGGCCAGTGCGGCGAGGGTGACCACGAGAGCCCCGACCACGAGGCTGAGTCCGGTGGCGTAACGGGTGGATCGCATGGGACCGCACGTTAGTGCGTTTGAACCGTCCCAGGCGAGGAACTGTCACGTATTCGCGAATTCCAGGAATCCGGGGCGCGGGCCTTGATATGTTGTTGCCTTTTCGTGCCCGATGGACTCCGCCGCCATTCCCGCCGCAGGTCGGAGGCCTCTTGAAAAAGATTATGGCAGCTTTGAACGGAGCGTGTCCCGCATACGTATGAATACGTGTGAGGGCTGTCGCGGTCCCGGGAAAACCCTTCCGCGCAGCCGCGGCCCGCGCGCCGGGAGCGGTGCCGGGCCCGACCGCTCCCGCCACCACGCGGCCAACTGCCGCGTGAGCGCGGGGTCGTGCGTGCCGCTCCGGCCGTCGAGGACGTACGCGGCGAAGTCCAGGGCGTCGCGGCGGTAGCCGCCCGAGAACGGCCGCACGGCGGCGTAGCGCAGGAACGACGGGCGGTACGCGGCCCCCAGGATCTCCGGCAGCTCGGGCGCCACCTTGGCGACGACGCCCGCGCGCTTGGCGGCCAGCGCGCGGCTCTGCACGCCGATCCGGGACCGGTCGAAGCCCTCCGGCACCGGTGTCCCGGCCACGAGCGCGGACAGCAGCGCGGTCTGGCGCAGCGCGAGGCGCTGGCGGGCCGCCCCGGGTGCCGCGGCGACCCCGGCGGGCACGTCCGGCGCCGCGTCCGCGCGCCCGCCCGTTCCGGCGTCCACCACGCGGCGTATCGCGGCCAGTTCGCCGGCCAGCTCGCCGTCCGGGGGGAAGTCGTCGTCGCGCTCCAGCAGCACACCGGGCGGGCAGCCGCGCTCGTACAGCGCCGCCAGCACGTCCAGGACGGCCTCGGGGACGGGGTGCGCGTGGCTGTCGTGCCACACGCCGTCCTTCTCGACACCGCCCGCCACATGGACGTAGGCGATCGCGTGCACCGGCAGCGCGTCGAGCGCCGCGAGGGGGTCCTCACCCCGGTTGACGTGGTTCGTGTGCAGATTGGCGACGTCGATCAGCAGGCGCACCCCGGTCCGCTCGACGAGCTCGGCGAGGAAGGCCCCCTCGCTCATCTCCTCGTCGGGCCAGGCCACCAGCGCCGCGATGTTCTCCAGCGCGAGCGGCACCGGCAGCGCGTCCTGCGCGATGCGCACGTTCTCGCACAGCACGTCCAGCGCGTCCCGGGTCCGCGGCACGGGCAGCAGATGCCCCGCCTCCAGAGGCGCCGAGCCGGTCAGCTCCCCGCCGCCGCGGACGAAGGCGATGTGCTCGGTGACGAGCGGCGCGCCCAGCGCCTGCGCGCGCTGCGCGAGCGCGGCCAGCCGCTCCGCCCCGGGCCGCTCGGCGCCCCCGAGGCCGAGCGAGACTCCGTGCGGGACGACCGTGACACCGCGCTCGCGCAGTCGCAGCAGGGAGCCGGGCAGACGGCCGGGGCAGACGTTCTCGGCGACCGCCTCGACCCAGTCGACACGGCCGGCCTCCGCGAGCGCCTCGACGGCCGCCGCGATCTCAGGCCGCCAGCCGATGCCCGTGCCCAGATACGAGTGCTCCATGCGCCCCCCTTCCTCCTGCGGGGGTTCTGGCCCGGCGCGGGGCCGGTGAACCCCGCGGGGGCGGGTTTCAGAGCTTGATTTGAGCTTGCCGCCTCAGCGGCGCAGCGCGGGATGGTCCGCCACGACGGTGCACGAGCCCGGGGCGATCTCGGTGAACCCGGCGTCGCGCACCACGGGCAGCCCGGAGGCGGTCAGCGCCTCCCAGCCGGCCTGCGGCGCCGTGCGCACCGCCAGCGGGAAACCGGTGTCGCGCCAGTGCGCGCGCTCGGCGGCGGACAGCGCGAGCCAGGCGAGCTGGGCGCCGTGCCCGGCCTGCGCCATGGCCTTGCCGGCCGACATCTGCACCCCCGGGTTGAGCCAGAGCACCGGCGTCCCGCCCTCCGGCGCCACGGGCGGCTCCGGGTCCTCCAGCTCCGTCCCGGACACCTGCAGCCGGGCCAGGTCCTTGGGCCAGCCGTCCAGCGGCACCGGCGGGAAGACGCGGACCTCGGCGGACTTGCCGGTGACCGTGATGCCGGGAAGCGTCTCGGCCCGCCGCCACTCGGCGCCGCGCGCCCGCCGCACGACCTTGCGGATGCGGGCGTCCTCCCAGCCCCGTACCGCCTCGGCCCACTCCCCGTCCGCGGCGGTCGCGCGCTCGTCGGAGCGCAGCAGGAGCACGGCGCGGGCGGCCGTCTCCAGCGCGTCGGTGCGCGCCGGCGGGGCGGCCCGCTCGATGCGGACGACCAGGGGCAGGACGAACTGGGGTGCGGCGTCGCGAGGATCGGTTGTCACCTCGACAGTCTGCCACCCGCCCCGCAAGAGCTTGTCGGAGCCGATCCCTCCGGGCCAGGATGCCGGGGTGCACAGCGACCTCTTCGCGACCGAGAACACGGCGCAGCCGGCCACCGAGCCCGGCATGACCCTCCAGAACGCCAAGTCGATCAAGTACGCGGTGAACGGCGAGTGCCTGGCCCGCCAGGGTTCGATGATCGCCTTCCGCGGCAACCTGCAGTTCGAGGTGAAGGGCCAGGGCGTCGGCAAGTTCCTCAAGCGCGCCTTCACGGGTGAGGGCCTGCCGCTGATGTCGGTCCGCGGCCAGGGCGAGGCCTGGTTCGCGCACGAGGCCGCCAACTGCTTCGTCGTCGACCTCGACCCGGGCGACAGCCTCACCGTCAACGGCCGCAACGTGCTGGTCTTCGACTCGACCCTCTCCTACGAGATCAAGGTCGTGAAGGGCGCCGGGATGGCCGGCGGCGGCCTGTTCAACAGCGTCTTCACCGGGCACGGCCGCCTCGGCGTCATGTGCGAGGGCAACCCGATCGTCATCCCGGTCACCCCGCAGGCCCCGGTGTACGTCGACACCGACGCGGTCGTCGGCTGGAGCGCCCAGCTGCAGACCTCCCTGCACCGCTCGCAGAGCTTCGGCTCGATGCTGCGCGGCGGCTCGGGCGAGGCCGTGCAGCTGATGCTGCAGGGGGAGGGCTTCGTGATCGTCCGGCCCAGCGAGTCCACGCCCCACCAGCCCTCCAACTGACGTGCGGCTGGAGGCGGTCGGCCGCCGGTACGGGGCGGGCGGGCCCTGGGTGCTGCGAGGGGTCGATCTCGACGTGCCCCGGGGACAGGTGCTGCGCGTCGAGGGGACGAACGGCAGCGGCAAGTCCACGGTCCTGCGGATCCTCGCCGGCATCGACCGCCCCACCACGGGCCGGGTCAGCGGGCGCCCGCGCACCGCGTACGTCCCGGAGCGCTTCCCGCCCGCGCTGCCCTTCGACGCGCACGGCTACCTCGTGCACCTCGGGCGCGTGCACGGGCTCGGCGGCCGCGCCGCCGCCCGGCGGGCCGAGCAGTGGCTGGAGTGCTTCGGCATCGCCGGGTACGCCCGGACCCCGCTCGCCGAACTGTCCAAGGGCACCTGCCAGAAGGTGGCGGTCGCCCAGGCGCTGGTGGCCGAGCCCGAACTCCTCGTCCTGGACGAGGCGTGGACCGGGCTCGACGAGGACGCGCGCGCCGTCCTGGACGACGCCGTGCGCGCCCGCAGCGCCGCCGGCGGCACCGTCGTCTTCGTCGACCACGACCCGCGCCGGCTGGCCGCCGACACCACGGCCGCCCACCTCGTCCAGGACGCCCGGCTGGTGCCGGTGCCCCCGCACACCACCGGGCCGCGGGTCGTCATCGAGGCCAGCGGCGGCGGGGAGCCGCCGGCCGGCCTCTCCCACGAGCCCGCCGCGCCCGGCACGCTGCGGGTGACCGTCCCGGCCGCCGAGTCCGACGCCGTCCTGCGGCGGCTGCTCGCCGCGGCCTCGCCCTGGCACATCCGCTCGGTACGTCCCGCGCAGCCGCCCACGGAGCCCGCATGACCGCGACCCTGCACTACCGGACCGCACTGCTCCTGCGGTCCTTCCGCTGGCTGCCGCCGCTGCTGCTGCACCTGGCCGTCATGGGGATCGGGCTCGCCGGGGGACCGCAGCCGCTGCTGGACTCCCTCGGCTGGAGCGCCGCCGCGCTGCTCCCGGCCGCGGCCTGGCTGGTGCGGGTCAGCGTGACGGCCGAGCCGCCGGCCGCCCGTGCCTGCGTGGCGGCCGCCACCGGGCCGGGGCGGGCCCACACGGCGGGCGTCCTGGCGGCGCTGCTGTGCTCGGTGGTGCTGGGCGCGGTGAGCACCGCCGTGGTCGTCGCCATCGCCGACCCGCACACCACGGACCACCTCAAGGCCGTCCCGGTGGTCCCGGCGGCCGCGGCCGGCCTCCTCGCCGCCCTGGTGACCGCGCTGCTCGGCACCGCCGTCGGCGCCCTCACCAACCCGCCGGTGCTGCTCCGCCCCGGATGGGCGGTGCCCGTCACGGCCCTCACCGCGGTCCTGGTCCTCGTGGCCGCCGGATCGCCCGCCAACGCGGCGGTCACCGGGCTCGTCACCGGTTCCCGTACCGGCGCCGTCCCGTTTCCGCTGGTGCCGCTCCTGGCGGCGGCGCTCGCCGCCTGCGGCGCCACCTGGCTCGCGGCGACGCTCAGCGCCCGCCGCGGCTGAGGGGCCGGGGCGCCGACGGGGACGCTCAGCCCTCCAGTGCCATCCGGACGCCCAGCGCCACCAGCACGCCGCCGGACACCGCCTCCAGACGGCGCCGCACCGCGGCGCGGCCGAACACCGGCCTCAGGCGGTCGACGAACCAGACGTACACCCCGTAGTAGCCGACCTCGTAGACCGCCCACAGCGCCGCGAGCCCGGCCATCGCGGGGAGCTGGGGCGCGCCCGAGGGCACGAACTGCGGCAGGAACGACATCGCGAAGACGGCCGCCTTGGGATTGGCCAGGTTCATCCCGAGCCCCGCGCGGTAGGCCGCCCACGGGGTCACCGCCGCGTCCTCACCCGCCGCGGCCCGCTCGGGGTCCGGGCCGCGCCGGGCGGCACGCAGCGCCTGCACCCCGAACCAGACCAGGACGGCGGCGCCGACGATCCGTACGACGTCGTAGGCGAGCTGCGAGGCCGCGAGGAGCGCGGTCAGCCCGAAGGCGGCGCACAGGCCCCAGACGAGCACACCGGTCTCGTTGCCGAGGACGGTCGCGAACCCGGCACGGCGGCTGCGCAGGGAGTGCCTGATGATCAGCACCGTGCTCGGCCCGGGGGCCGCGGCGACGAGGGTGCAGGCACCGAGGAAGGGCGGCAGGACGCTCAGCATCCCGTCATGGTGCTGCAGGGGGCCCCTCGCGCACCAGACGGTTTCCCTGCGCCGCGACGTCCTGCCGGCCCTTTCCCGCGCCGTCCGCGCCGTCCCCGGGACCACCGCCGCCGGACAGCCGCATCGCCACACACGCCCCGGCGTACAGCACGGCCACCAGGATCAGCAGCGCCCGGTAGCCCGTGAGCAGCGCCAGGTACTCCAGGGCGCCGCCGGTCAGGGCGCCCAGGAGGTTGGCACCGAAGGCGGAGGTCGGGTCCGGTGACCTGGCGAGGCGGTCGGAGAAGATCAGGTTGGCGCAGAAGATCGGCGCGAAGGCGAGTGCGACGGCGGCCGCGAGGCGTGCCGCGAAGGGCAGCGACAGCACGGCCTGCACCGGGACGAGCCAGCCGACGGCGAGCGTGACGAAGAGCAGGATCTGCAGTGCCGTCTGGTTGAGCCGGCGCATGCGGCGCCGCACCTCGACGGCGGCCAGCACCGCCAGCAGCACCCCGATGAAGACCAGCGCGTTCACCAGCCACGTGGTGCCGAAGTACAGCGCGAAGCCGATGACGTTCTTCGTCTCCAGCAGCAGGAAGGCCGCGCCCATCAGGAACATGTCGGCGTAGCGCAGCGTCCCGCGCAGCCGCACCCCGGCCAGCCGCACCGAGATCACGGTGACCAGCAGGATCAGTCCCAGCGCGCCGAGGTAGAGGCCCGGCACGGTGCGGTTCAGCAGGTACGGGAAGGGGTGGTCGTCGTCGGCGGGCGGCGGCACCGCCCCGGAGGCCCGCCAGACCGTCCCGCAGCTCTGGTCCGCCGGCGTCAGCCCGGCCACCAGGACCGCGGCGCGCTTGCTGTACTCCGTCATGCACGGCGCGTGCCCGAAGACCTGGTCCAGGCTCCCGGCGAAGCGGTCGATCAGCCATTGCTGCCGGTAGTAGTTGTACATGGCGAACGCGCCGCCGGGCGCGAGGTGGTCACGTGCCGACTCGAAGGCCTGCTTGGTGAAGAGGTAGCTCTCCAGCCGCAGGTTGCTCGCCCCCGACACCAGCGTGAGCGAGTCCGGCAGGGCCAGCACGATCAGGTCGTACGTGGTGTTCGTCCGCTCCAGGAAGGCCCGGCCGTCGTTGATGTGGACGTGCACCCGCGGGTTCTCGTACGGCCGCGCGGGGTGCAGCTGCGCCCCGATCTCCTGCAGCCGCGGGTCGATCTCGACGGCGTCCACGTACTGCGCGCCGTTGGCCAGCGCGACGGCCACGTCGTTGCCGTTGCCCGCGCCGATCACCAGCACCTTGCGGTGAGGATTGTCCGGGGTCTCCCGGTAGGCCTGCTCGTACGGCGAGTCGGACTGCTGCAGCACCTGCAGCGGCGCGATGCTCTGGTGCGGAACGCCGTTGGCGGCGATCTTGTATGTCCGCGAGCTGGTGCCCGGCTCGGGGCGGGTCAGCTCGATCTTGTAGTAGGGCGACCACGACACCCCCGGCGCCAGCGACTCGAAGAGCAGCGTCAGCACCATCGCGGCCAGCGGCAGCGCGTACCGCAGCGTGTTCCGCCGGCCGCCGAGCACGAACAGCGCCGCCGCGGCGATCAGCCCCCACACCAGCGAGGGCGCGCGCAGCCAGGACAGCCCCGCGAAGGCCACCGAGCCGGTCAGCGAGCCGAGCAGGTCCCAGCGGTACGCCTCCAGCGACGGAAGCTGCCGGAACAGATCGGCGGTGATCTTGCCGATCGCCATCATGGCGACCGCCACCAGCAGGAAGAGCACCGGCAGCGTCACCCACTGCGGCAGCCCGGTGGTCTTCACCGCCGTGAAGTAGATGATGTCGCCGCTGCTCTGCCGCACCTGGACCGGGAACTCCCGCACCAGCACCACCAGCACCGCCAGCGGCAGCGGCGCCCACCGCTTGAGCCACTGGCCGCGTTCCGCCCCGATGAGGAAGCCCAGCCCGATGCCCAGGAACGAACCGAGCAGGATGAAGTTGGAGAAGTAGCTCAGATGGACGACGTTCGCGCCCGCCCACCGGATCAGCGCCAGTTCGACGAAGAGCATGGTGGCGCTGGCCAGCAGCAACCTGGCCCGTACGTGGTGTTCCATGCCGCGCCACGTTGCCACCCGGTGGGCGGGGAATCGACGGACGCGCCCCGCGTGGCGCGCGAGCCCCACGCGGGGGGCCTAGCCGTCGGATTTCGTGATCAGTCCCCCACGGGGGCCAGTCGCAGCGAGATCGAGTTGATGCAGTAGCGCTGGTCCGTCGGGGTGTCGTAGCCCTCGCCCTCGAAGACGTGGCCCAGGTGCGAGCCGCAGCGGGTGCAGCGGACCTCGGTACGGGTCATGCCCATCGAGCGGTCCTCGATCAGCTCGACGGCCTTGCTGTCCTTCGGGTCGTAGAAGGACGGCCAGCCGCAGTGCGACTCGAACTTCGTGTCCGAGGTGAACAGTTCGGCGCCGCAGGCGCGGCACGAGTAGACGCCCCGGGTCTTGGTGTCGGTGTACTCACCCGTGAAGGGACGCTCCGTGCCGGCCTGGCGCAGGACCGCGTACTCCTGCGGCGTCAGCTCCTGACGCCACTGCTCCTCGGACTTGTCGACTTCGTACGCCATGGTCCTCCCTCTCCTCAGTTCTCCAGGCGCGCGAGGATGCGCGGACCGAGATCGGTCACGTCTCCCGCGCCCATGGTGAGAACAAGGTCACCGGGCCTGGCCATTCCGGCGACGACCTCGGGTACCGCTTCCTTGTCGTGCTCGGCGGTGACCTCGGCGCCGGCGGCGGCGGCGGCGTCGATGATCAGGCCGCTCGTGATGCCGGGGATCGGGTCCTCGCGGGCCGGGTAGATGTCCAGCACCACGGAGGCGTCGGCGAGCGCGAGGGCCTGGCCCATCTCGCGGCCCAGCTCCTGGGTGCGGCTGAACAGGTGCGGCTGGAAGACCACGACGATGCGCCGGTCCTCCGCCGCCTCGCGCAGGGCCTGCAGGTCCGCGGTCATCTCGGTCGGGTGGTGCGCGTAGGAGTCGATGACCTGGACGCCCGCCGCGGTGCCCTTCAGCTGCAGCCGGCGCTTCACCCCGGTGTAGGTGCCCAGCGCCTTGGCCAGGCCGTCCGCCGGGACGCCCAGCGCGACGCCCGCGGCGAGGGCGGCGACTGCGTTGTGGGCGTAGTGCCGGCCGGGCACGGAGACGGTGAAGGTGTGCTCCTCGCCGTCCAGGCGGACGGTGACCTCGCCGGCCATCCCGTGCGGGGTGACCCGCAGGATGCGCACGTCGGCCTCCTCGTCCTCGCCGACGCGCACGATGTTCAGCCCCTCGCGGCCCGCCACCCGGGCGGCCAGCTCCCGCGCGCCGGAGTGCTCGCCGACGACCAGGGTGCCACCGGGGACGATCTTGCCGACGAAGATCTCGAACGACTCGTGGATCTCGTCCATCGACGCGTAGTTCGCGTGGTGGTCGAGCTCCACGTTGAGCACGATCGCGACCTCGGGCTCGTACTTCTGGAAGCTGCGGTCGCTCTCGTCCGCCTCCGCCACGAAGATCTCGCCGGTGCCGTGGTGGGCGTTGGAGCCCGGGGCGTCCAGGTCGCCGCCGATGGCGTAGGACGGGTCCAGGCCCAGCGCGGACAGGCTCACCGCCAGCATGGAGGTGGTGGTCGTCTTGCCGTGCGTGCCGGCCACCGCGATCGGGCGCGAGCCCCCCATCAGCGCCGCCAGCGCGTCGGAGCGGTGCACCACAGGGATGCCGCGCTCGCGGGCCGCCTTCAGCTCCGGGTTGTCCTCACGGATGGCGCTGGAGACGACCACACAGCTCGCGTCCTGCGCGAGGTGCGCGGCCGAGTGGCCGATGTGGACGGTCGTGCCCAGCTCGCGCAGCGCGTCCGTCGTGCCGGAGTCCTTCGCGTCGCTGCCCGCGACGGCGGCGCCGCGCTGGGTCAGGATCTTCGCGATGCCCGACATCCCGGCCCCGCCGATCCCGATGAAATGAGGTCGGTCCATGCCGGGGGGAAGGGTGGGGCTCATGCGCGGTGCTCCCTGGAACTCACTGGGTCGGTCGTCGGCCGTGCCCGATTCTTCCACCAGTCGCGGGCACGGTGTCCGCTCAGTCCTCCGCGTTGTGCGCGAACAGCTTCAGCACCGGCACGCCGACCTTGTGCCGGGCCCGGGACGTCCAGTCGCGGTGGAAGAACTCCTCCACCAGGTGCGGGGCGGTCAGCACGATCACCTCGTCGGCGTGGGTCTGCTCGACCACCGACCTCATCAGCTCGATCGGGTGGCGCTCGACCACCTCGCCCACCGCCTCGCAGCCCGCGTCGCGCAGTGCCGTCAGGCTGTGGCTCAGCGCGCGCTCGGCCGGCAGGAGCGCCCGGTCGCCCTCCGGGCGGTCGCGCTCGTGGACGGCCTTGTCCAGTTCACCCAGGGCGACGTCGTCGATGGCCCGCAGCAGCCGGTCCTGGTCGCCGCGGGGCTGCATGAGGACGACGAAGGAGACGGGCTCGTCACCGTGGAGCGTGGTGACCAGTTCCACGTCGGCGGGGACGAGCGGCTGCTCGATCATGAGTACGGTCGTGAACACGGACGCGTCCTTCTCTCTCGCGGGCCGTCGGGCCTGCCACGGAAACCATCCTGCCCCGTCGGGGCGCGGGGCACGCGGGGTCATCTTTTCCCCCGCCGCGGCACGCGGACGTGCGCGGGCGGGCAATCGGCGCCATCCGGGTGAGGCCGGGGGCGCCGGGCGGCCGCTCCCGGTCGCGCCGGGGGCGGTCAGCCACGTACGTAGCGGGTGAACAGGAAGCCGTCCTCCTCCAGGATCGACAGCAGGGTGTAACGGACGGGGTCGGTGATGCCGGGGCCGTTCATGATGCGCATGGCGTCCCCGGCGGTCAGCAGCGGCGCGATCGTCAGGCACAGCTCGTCGACCACCCCGGCCGCGGCGAACTGGGCGAGCAGCCGCGGGCCGCCCTCGGTCAGCATCCGGCGCAGCCCGAGCGCGGCGAGCTCGCGCACCACGCGCGCCGGCTCCACGCCCGAGCCCGAGCCGGCCCTGACGACCCGCGCCCCCGCCTTCTCGGCCGCCGCGACCCGGTCGGCCGGGGCGTCCTCGCCGGTCAGCAGGAGCGTCGGCACCAGCGGCTCGGTGAACAGGGGCAGCGAGAAGTCCAGGTCGAGCCGGGCGCTCACCACGGCGATCGCGGCGGCCGGGCCCTGCCCCGCCGCGGCCCTGCGGCCGGCGAAGGCCTCCCGGGCGCGGGCCGGGCGGTAACCCTCCTGGCGTACCGTCTCCGCGCCGACGACCACGACGTCGGCCAGGGCCCGCAGCACCCCGAAGACCCGCATGTCGGCGTCCGAGGACAGCGGCTGGGAGCGCCCGTCGTGCCGTGCCGCGCCGTCCAGCGACGAGACCATGTTCGCCCGCAGCCAGGGCCCGCCGCCGGCCGGGTACGCGTACGCGTCGGCCAGCGCCTCCGCGGTGTCCAGGGCCTCCGGGGTGTCCAGGGCCTGGGGGCTGTCCGGGGTCTCGGCGGGTGCGGGGGCGGGGAAGAGGCGGCGCATGGCTGCAGTCTTCCACGGCCCTCCGGGAGTGGGGCCGGCCACACGGCGGCGAGGGGACCGCCGGCGAGGCACTAGGCTGGAGTGCTGTGTCCTCGTCCTTCGCCGCCGCGCAAGAATCCAGCCCGATACCCGGCGGGACGCCGCCCGTGTCGCTGAGCGGACGCGAGCCGCACGTCCCCGCGGACCGGCTGGTGGCGGAGATGGTGCCGCCGCCGCGCTTCGACTCCGTACGGTTCGACAACTACCTCCCGGACCCCGGGCAGCCGAGCCAGTCCGAGGCCGTCGGCGCGCTGCGGGCCTTCGCGCAGGGGCTGGGCGCCCCCGAGGACGCCGGACGCAGGCGCTGGTTCCGGCGCCAGGCCGCACCGGCGGCCCCGGCCGGACCCGGCGGGGTCTACCTCGACGGCGGCTACGGCGTGGGCAAGACCCATCTGCTCGCCTCGCTCTGGCACGCCACGCCCGCGCCGCCCGAGCAGAAGGCCTTCGGCACCTTCGTGGAGCTCACCAACCTCGTCGGCGCCCTCGGCTTCCAGCAGGCCGTGCAGGCGCTCAGCGGGCACCGGCTGGTCTGCATCGACGAGTTCGAACTCGACGACCCCGGCGACACCGTGCTCGTCTCGACCCTGCTCGGCAGACTGGCCGGCGCCGGCGTGAGACTGGCCGCGACCTCCAACACCCTGCCCGGCAGGCTCGGCGAGGGCCGGTTCGCGGCCGCCGACTTCATGCGCGAGATCCAGGGCCTGTCCGCCCGCTTCCGGTCGCTGCGCATCGACGGCGAGGACTACCGCCACCGCGGCCTGCCCGAGGCCCCGGCGCCGTACGCCGACGAGGAGGTCACCGCCGCGGCGGGCCGCACCCCCGGCGCCTCCCTGGACGACTTCGGCGACCTCCTCGCCCACCTCGCCCGGGTCCACCCCAGCCGCTACGGCGCGTTGTGCGACGGCGTCGAGGCGGTCTTCCTGCGCGGCGTCCGCCCGGTGGAGGACCAGGCCACCGCACTGCGCCTGGTCGTCCTGGCCGACCGGCTCTACGACCGCGAGGTCCCCGTCATGACCTCCGGCGAGCCCTTCGACCGCATCTTCAGCGACGAGATGCTCGCCGGCGGCTACCGCAAGAAGTACTTCCGGGCCATCTCCCGCCTCACCGCCCTCGCCCGCGACGCCGGGCGGCTCGCCGCCCGGGACGGCTCCTGAACCGCGGCCCCGGCCGCGCCCCGGGGGGCCGCGGAGCGCCCTGACCGGGCGGGCGGCGGCGGGACGCCGTGTTCCCCCGCGTCCGGAGCCGTGCTAGACACACTCGGGTCAATCGCCTGTCCGCCAGCAGGGAGAGAGACCCATGTCCGTGACCAGACGTCAGATCATCGCGAGGACCGGCGCGTTGGGCGCCGGAATCGCCTTCTCCGGAAGCGTCTCGGAGGTGTTCGCCGGTACGGCGTTCGCCGCGGGAGCGGGCGGGTACGGCCCCCTCGTACCGGATCCCGACGGCCTCCTCGACCTTCCCCGCGGATTCCGCTACCGCGTGCTGTCCCGCCAGGGCGACGCACTGAGTTCCGGCGAGGGAGCGGTGCCCGGGAACTTCGACGGCATGGCCGCGTTCCCCGCCCGCCGCGGCGACGGGGTGCGCCTCGTCCGCAACCACGAGAACCGCGCCACCGCCACCGCGCCCGTCCCCCTGGTCGACGGGCTGGTCTACGACCCCGCGGCCAAGGGCGGCTGCACCGTCCTCGCGCTCGACCGGGGCGGCGCGGTCACCTCGGAACGGGTGGCCATCGCCGGCACCGCCGTGAACTGCTCGGGCGGACCGACCCCGTGGCGTACGTGGCTGACCTGCGAGGAGAACGAGGACAAGGCCGGTACCGGCGGCTACGCCAAGGACCACGGCTTCATCTTCGAGGTGGACCCCCACGACCCCCGGAGCACGGGGGCCGAGCCGCTGACGGCCATGGGCCGCTTCCAGCACGAGGCCATCGCCGTCGACCCCCGCGACGGCACCGTGTACGAGACCGAGGACGCCTTCCAGGCGCCCTTCGGCATGTTCTACCGCTTCCACCCGCGCAAGCCCCTGGGCGGCCGCGGCTCCCTGCGGGCCGGCGGCACCCTGGAGGCCATGCGCGTGCCGGGGGTGCCCGACCTGTCGGCGGTGCAGGAGACCGGTGCGTGCTTCGACGGGATCGAATGGGCGCGCGTGCCCGATCCCCTGGCGAAGCAGACCCCGCTGCGGCAGCAGGACTTCGGTCCCCGCGGGATCACGCACGCCCAGAAGCTGGAGGGCTGCTACTGGGGCGGCACCAGCGTCTACTTCGTCTCCAGCTTCGCGCGTGCCGCCGAGGGCTCGGCGGCCACCCACTTCGGCCAGGTCTGGCGCTACGACCCGGCCAGGCGGCGGCTGACCCTCGTCGTGGTCTTCGGGCCCGCGACCGACGTCCAGCTGCCGGGCGAGTCCCCGGACAACATCGCCCTCGCCCCGCAGGGCGGCCTGATGGTCTGCGAGGACGGCGAGGGCGCCCAGCACGTCTACGGCGTCTCCCGGCGCGGCGAGGTGTACGCGATGGCGCGCGGCCGCCAGAACATCGGCACCGCCGACGCCCCCGAATGGGGCGAGTTCGCCGGCGTCACCTTCGCGCCGGACGGCCGGACCATGTACGTGAACTGCTACAACCCCGGGACCACCTTCGCCGTCACGGGCCCCTGGGGCCGCGCTGGCGGCCACGGCTGATCCGTCGCACCATCGGACCAACCACCCAGGCGCCCGCGCGGGCCGTCGTCCCGGAGGGAGGCGCGGTGACGAGGAACAGCCCGAAGTCCGGATCCGGCAGCACGGCAGGGCTGCGCGCGAAGCTGCGCGTCCCGTCGGGCGGCGGCCCCGTGCGGCTGCGGTCGCACGACCCGCGCGGCACGCCGGGCGGCCCGGCGGGCAAGACCGAGGCGCTGGAGAGCGTTCCGTACGCCAGGGACCGGATCACGGCGCTGCAGGAGCGGCTCTTCGCGCAGAGTACGGCCGGCGATCCGCGTTCCGTGCTCGTCGTCCTCCAGGGCATGGACACCTCGGGCAAGGGCGGCTCGGTGCGGCACCTGGCCAGCCTGCTCGACCCCGCGGGATGCCGCATCACCGCCTTCAAGGCCCCCACGGCGGAGGAGAAGGCGCACCACTTCCTCTGGCGGGTCGAGCGGGCCATGCCCGGTCCCGGGCGGATAGGCGTCTTCGACCGCTCGCACTACGAGGACGTGCTCGTCCCCCGGGTCCGGGGCCGTGCCCCGCTCTCGGTGTGGGAGGAGCGCTGCGAGACCATCAACTCCTTCGAGGCCTCGCTCGCCGACGACGGCGTCAGCGTCGTCAAGGTCTTCCTGCACATCAGCCGCGACGAGCAGCGCACCCGCCTGCTGGCCCGGCTGGACAATCCCTGCAAGCACTGGAAGTTCGGCCCCGCCGATCTTGAGGACCGGGCGAGGTGGGCCGCCTACCAGCAGGCCTACGAGGACGTCCTCGGTCGCTGCTCCACGGAGGCCGCGCCCTGGTACGTCGTCCCCGCGGACCGCAAGTGGTACCGGAACTGGGCCGTCGGGCGGCTGCTGATGGAGCACCTCGACCTGATCGACCCGGTGTGCCCGCCGGCCTCCTTCGACGTCGAGGCCGCCCGCAAGCGGCTGCTGGAGGACTGACCGCAGCGGGGCGGCTCAGCCGCTGCAGGCCGTGCGCTGGGCCTCGTGCCAGGCGCAGACCGGGCAGAGGGTCGCACCCGGCTGGGAGTCGGGGTGCTCGGTCGGGTCGCCGCAGTGGACGCAGATCGCGCGGGGCTCGTCGTCGGTGGTCACCCGTTCAGGGTAATCAGCGCTCGCGGAGCACCGCGACCGAGTGGCCGGGCAGGTGGAGGCAGCCGGTGTCGGTGGGCGGCGGGCAGGGGCGCCAGGCGGCGACCGGCACGTAGCCCGCCGGGTCGGCGCGGCCCGGGTGGTGCAGGGGCACCAGCGCCTCCTCGGGCGAGAAGTTGACCGCGATCCGGAAGCGTCCGCGGTCCAGCCGCAGGGTGTGCCCGCCCACGCTGACGTGGACGGCGTCCAGGGCCGGGTCGGTCAGCTCGGGCTCGGCGTGGCGCAGCGCGATCAGCCGCCGGTACCAGGCGAGCAGCTCGGCGTGCGGCTCGCGGGCCCGCTCGGACCAGTCCAGGCAGGAGCGCAGCCGGGTCGCCGGGTCCTGCGGGTCGGGGATGTCCTCGGCCTTCCAGCCGTGCTCGGCGAACTCGCGGCGGCGGCCCCGGGTGATGGCGGCGGCGAGCTCGGGGTCGTCGTGGTCGGTGAAGAACTGCCAGGGCGTGCGGGCACCCCACTCCTCGCCCATGAAGAGCATCGGCGTGTACGGGGAGGTGAGCACGAGCGCGGCGGCGGCGGCGAGCAGCCCCGGGGGGACGCTCGCGCCCAGGCGGTCGCCCGTGGCGCGGTTGCCGATCTGGTCGTGGGTCTGGGTGTAGGCGAGGAAGCGGTGGCCCGGGGTGGTCGTCAGGTCGACGGGACGGCCGTGGGCTCGGCCGCGGAAATTCGAAAGGGTGCCGTCGTGGAAGAAGACCCGGCGCAGCGCCTTGGCCGCGGCGGCCACCGGGGAGACGGCGAAGTCCGCGTAGTAGGCCTGGGCCTCCCCGGTGACGGCGGCGTGCAGGGCGTGGTGGAAGTCGTCGTTCCACTGGGCGTGCACACCCATGCCGCCGGCCTCGCGCGGGTCGGTGGTGCGCGGGTCGTTGCGGTCGGACTCGGCGATCAGGAAGAGCGGGCGGCCGACCGCGGCTGCCAGCGCGTCGACCGCGCCGGACAGCTCTTCGAGCAGGTGCACCGCGCGGGTGTCGACGAGGGCGTGGACGGCGTCCAGCCGCAGCCCGTCGAGGCGGTAGTCGCGCAGCCACGCCAGCGCGCTGCCGACCAGGAAGTCGCGTACCTCGTCGGAGCCGGGGGCGTCGAGGTTCACGGCGTCGCCCCACGGGGTGTGGTGGCGGTCGGTGAAGTACGGGCCGAAGGCCGGCAGGTGGTTGCCCGAGGGCCCGAGGTGGTTGTGGACGACGTCCAGCACCACCCCGAGCCCGTGGCCGTGCGCGGCGTCCACGAAGCGCTTCAGCCCGTCGGGGCCGCCGTAGGGCTCGTGCACCGCCCACAGCGACACCCCCTCGTACCCCCAGCCGTGCGTCCCGGGGAACGGGCAGAGCGGCATCAGCTCGATGTGCGTGATCCCCAATTCGGCCAGGTACGGCAGGTGTTCGATCGCCGCGTCGAAGGTGCCGGCGGTGGTGAAGGTGCCGACGTGCAGCTCGTACAGGACCGCGCCCGGCAGCGGGCGGCCCGCCCACTCGTGGGTCCAGGCGAACCGCTCGTGGTCGACGACCGCGCTCGGGCCCTCCGGCCCGTCCGGCTGCCGGCGGGAGCGGGGGTCGGGCCGCGGCGGGCCCTCGTCCAGCGCGAAGGCGTAGCGCGAACCGTGGCCGGCGGCCACGTCCGCGCGCCACCAGCCGCGCCGTTCGGGGTCGCGCTCCATGTCGTGAGCCCGGCCGTCGACCCGTACCTCCACCTCACCGGCGTCCGGTGCCCACACGTCGAAGCGCATGGGCACCATGCTGCCCGCCGTTTGGGGGTCACACCAGGTTGACGCGCTCCTGGGAGACCGGATAATCCGCCTTGGCGAAGTGCGCCGCCATGGGCGCGTTGGTCTGGTCGGTGGCGGCGGCGATCTTCTCCGCCCCGTGACCGACCAGGTCGTGCGTGCACTCGACCAGCAGGTCGTAGGCGTAGCCGTGGCCGCGCTGCCCGGGCAGCACGCCGATGAAGCCCACGCAGAATCCGCCCGGATTCCGCCCCGGCACATGGATGCCGGCGAGCTCGCCCTCGGGGGTGTACGCCAGGCGCCACCACTCGCGGGGCGACTGGAGCCAGTTGAGGAACTCCAGTTCCTCGCGGGCGGCCGCGTCCGGGCCGTGCAGCCGCACCATGCGGCGGGTGTGGGCGTCGAGGCTGCCGACCCCGATGCGCTTGAGCACGTCCAGGACCACGGCGTCGTCCGGCTCCGGCCGGTACTCCAGTCGTCCGGTGCGCTCCGGCAGCCCGCACTCGGGGGTCCAGGTGTAGCGGTAGCGCTCGACGACCAGCTCCATGCCGGAGACGATCGCCGCGTCGATGCGGGTCTGGGCGGCCTCGCGCACCTCGCGCCGGTCCCGCCAGCCGGGCGGCAGCAGCAGTTCGTACTCGGCCTTGAGCGGTGCCGTGCGCAGCAGCCGTACGGCCGCGTCGGCGTCGGTGAAGTCGAACCAGTCCAGCGCGATCGGCTTGTCGTCGGTGGGAGCGGCCCACCACGCGGCGCGGGCGACGACGGTGCCGTCGCGCAGGGCCACCCACGTCCAGTCGGGGCGGTACTCGCCGCCCTCGTCGGTCATGGCGTAGGGGTGGCCCATCAGGGAGCGGCCGACCAGGCCGTCGTCCTCGGGGACCAGGGAGTTGAACAGGTGGGACTCGCCCGCGGCGAGCGGGCGGAAGACCAGATCGGTCATGAAGGTGAAGTCCTCACGGGAGAGCGGTGCGCTCCCGGTCAGACGGGGTACGCCCTGCGGACGACGGGGCGGGAGCGCGGAACGTTGAACAGGTGCATGGCTTCCGCCTCCTTCCTCGGTCAAGGGCGTGCGCCCACCGTAGCCAAGCGGGCCACGAGGCGTCCAGGCAATTTACGGTGCCGCCGCACGGGCCGCACCTTCTGGACACCCCGCCCTCCGCGGCCCGACAATCACGCAGGTGAGCTATGAGTTCCCGACGCACCCGCCGCGTCCCACCGACGCCGAACGCGAGCGCGCCATCGAGGTACTTCGCGAGGGTGCCGTCGACGGACGGCTGTCCCACGACACCTTCGTGCGCCGTATGGGACTCGCGCTCGAGGCCCGGCACTCCGCCGATCTGGCCGCACTCATCGCCGACCTGCCGCCACCGCAGGGCCGTTGGGCGAGGCTGACCGGCTCGATCGTCCGCGCCGTCACCAAGACCTCGGCCTTCCGCGCCCGCATGAGGCTCGCCTGGGCCGTCCAGCAGCTGCCGCCCCTGCTGCTGCCCGCCCCCGGCCCCTTCCCGGTGCGGATCGGCCGGGACCTGTCGTGCACCTTCCGGCTGAGCCACTCCTCGACCTCGCGCTTCCACGCCGAGCTGAGCCACGAGGGCGGCCTGTGGGTGCTGCGCGACCTCGGCTCGATGAACGGCACCTGGGTCAACGGCCACCGGGTCATGGGCGCGGCCGCCGTCCGCCCCGGCGACCAGGTTACCTTCGGGGCGATGAGCTTCCGTCTCACCACCGCCTGAGCCCCGGGCCACGGCGCGGCTCACGGCCCGAACATCGGCTCGTAGGTGTCGTAGGGTCCGTCGCCCTCGCCCGTGTACGGCAGGAAATCCGGCGCCGTGCGGGCCGCCGTCGTCCGCAGCCGGGCGACGACCTCCTCGACCGGAGGGGGCGTCAGCCCGAGGGCCGCGACCAGCTCGGCGCGTTCGCGGTCCAGGTCCGGTTGGTCCTCGCGCGCCTCGGCGTCCAGCTTCTCCGGGGAGAGCCCCGAGTCCACGTCACGCCACCACACCGGGCAGGAGACGATCAGCTCCACCGCCTCGGGCAGGTCCGCGCCGATCAGCGCCGCCTGCCCCTCGGAGTCCGCGTACACCACGGGCCGCTCTGCGTCGCCGGGTTCGCCGCACAGGTAGAACGTGCCGCCGGCGGCGTCGCCCGCCATGGGGCGCATCGCGAGGCCCGAGGGCAGGCGCAGCTCGTCGATCGGGTCGCGCCTGGTGATGTCGAAGTCAGCGGTGCGGGTGAGGCCCGAGGCCGCGACCGGGTCGTTCTCGATGCGGGTGAGCAGGGCTTCCGAGGCGTCCATGGCAGGACGTTAACAGCGGGGTCCGACAGTCCGGTCCGCGTCGCTCAGGCCGTGCGGGACCGCGGTGCCGCCTCCCGGCCGCCCGCGAGGCGCAGCACCTGCCCGCGGAACGGCGGCGGCCCCTCGTCGGCGGTGGCGAAGCGCAACTCGTGGCCGTCCGGGTCGCGCAGTCGCGGGAGGAGCCAGCCGCGGGTGGTGCGGACGACGGCGCCGTGCGGTTCGCCGAGCGCGTCCAGCCGGGCCGCCAGCGCCTCCAGCGCCGGGAGGTCCGGGACGCCGAGGGAGAACCACGCGAAGCCCGCGGAGGCGGCCGCGAGGGCGGGGTCGTGGCGCAGGCACAGCACGGGCCCGCCGCCGGGGTGGGCCATGGCGACGCCGGCGAAGGCGCCGCCCTCCGTGAACTCCGCGATCCTGTGGTGGCCGAGGACCCGCTCGTACCACGCCTGCGACCGGGCCGGATCGCCGACGGGCAGCGTGAGGTGGTGCACCCCGGCCAGACGCGGGATGAAGGGAATATCGGTATACATGCGGCATACCGTACAGCGCGTCCGGTCGTGGGACGCGGGGCGGAAGCGGCGTGCCGAGGGGCGGCCGACGGGCGCGGTTGACGCGCCGTCAAAAACCCGTCGCCCCGCGCCCCGTCGGGTGACCCCGCGCACCGGACCGTCTTCCGCCCCGAGGCGTCACTCGTCCACGTCGCGCACCAGCAGGCCCACCGGCAGCCGCTCCAGCAGCTCCGCCAGCGGCACCACGGCATGGAACGGACGGCCCGTCAGCACCTCCGTCCACACCCCCTCCGGCAGCACCAGTTCCGAGCCGCGCCAGCCACCCGCGTCCGCGAGCCGTCGCGACAGCCGGGTGACGACCGTGAGCGCCCGGCCCCCGCGGACGAAGGCCACGCAGTGCTCCCTGGCCGGGCCGCGCGCGTACAGCGGCTCGTACGAGGCCTGCGGGCCGGTGAACCACTGCGGGCGCGCCCGGCGCAGGCGCAGGGCGAACTGCGTCACCCGCCGCTTCTCGCTCACCTCGCCCTCGCCCTCGCCCTCGGCCGTGCCCGGGTCGTACGGATGGCGGTTGGCGGGGTCGACGAGCAGCAGCTGCCGCTCCTCGTCGCCCTGGTAGACGTCGGGCACGCCCGGCATGGTCAGGTGCGCCAGGTGAGCGCCGAGGACGTTGACGCGTTCGGGCCCGCGCAGGGCGCGGTCGATGCGCTCGGTGGCGAAGGCGGCCGGTCCGCCGACCAGTTCCCGGACGAAGCCGGTCATGTCCCGCTCGTACTCGGGCTGCTGCTCGGTCCACGAGGTCCGCAGGCCCGCCTCGCGCTCCGACTTGAGCATGGTCGCCGCCACCAGGTCGGCCGCGCCGGGGTCGCAGAAGACGGCCGCGTACTGCCAGGCCTGGTACTCCACATGGCGCTCCGGGCACGGGATTCCGCGGTGCTCCAGGTACTCCCGCAGATCCGCCGAGACCTCGCCCAGCCAGTCGGCCCACTCGCCGGGCAGCTCGCTCAGCGCGGCGAGCCGGGCGCGGACGTCGGCGCTGCGCTTGGTGTCGTGGGTGGAGCGCACCGTCCCGGTGAGCGGCCAGTCGCGCAGCAACCGCTCGCAGAAGGCGTGGAACTCCTCGGGCGAGGTGGCGGGGCGGTCCGGCTCCCGGCCGACCTCGTTGAGGCTGAGCAGGGGGTGGTAGCGGTAGAAGGCGGTGTCCTCGGCGGACTTGGCGCGCAGCGCCGAGGAGACCTGGGCGAAGCGCACCGTGAAGTCCGCCGCGGCCTGGCCGCCGCCCCGGTGGCGGCCCAGGGCCAGGTCGCACACCGTCCCGGCCGCCGGGAGCCCGGTGGCGCCGGCGGCGGCCTCCAGCAGCGCGGTGTCCTGAGCGTCCGCGGGCTGGCCGGGGACGACGTACGGGCGGTAGCGCGGCAGTCGCACGAGCGTCGCCTCGAGGGCCTCGCGCAGCGCGGTGGGCTCCAGCCCGGTGGCGCGGGCGGCGGAGCGGGTGAGCCGGTCCACCTCGGCCGCCAGGTCGTGCGTGACGATGTGCTCGGCGGCGGCCCGTACGGTCGGCGGCCACTCGCCGCCCGCGTC
Source organism: Streptomyces sp. PA03-3a (assembly GCF_033792735.1). Taxonomy (NCBI): domain Bacteria; kingdom Bacillati; phylum Actinomycetota; class Actinomycetes; order Kitasatosporales; family Streptomycetaceae; genus Streptomyces; species Streptomyces sp. PA03-3a. Next base: position 199,960 of record NZ_JARAVM010000002.1, on the reverse strand, counting down.
GGCGGGGGCGGCGGTGAACCCGCGGTAGCAGCGGGTGATCTCCTCGACGCCCGCCGGGTCGGTGAACAGCCCGTCGAGCCGGTCCAGGGCGTCGTAGCCGGTCGTACCGGAGCAGGCCCAGCCGGCCGGCAGCCGCTCGTCGCCGGTGAGGATCTTCTCCACCACCGTCCAGCGGCCGTTCGAGGCGTCGGCGAGCCGCCGCAGGTAGCCGGCGGGGTCGGCGAGGCCGTCCGGGTGGTCGATGCGCAGGCCGTCGGCGACGCCCTCGTCCAGCAGGCGCAGCAGGGTGGCGTGGGTGGCGGCGAAGACCTCGTCGTCCTCGACGCGGACCGCGATGAGTTCGGAGATGGTGAAGAAGCGCCGGTAGTTCAGCTCGGTGCGGGCCTGCCGCCACCAGGCGAGCCGGTACCACTGGGCGTCGACCAGCGCGCGCAGCGGCAGCTCCTCGGTGCCGGGGCGCAGGGGGAAGGCGTGGTCGTGGTAGCGCAGCACCCGCTCGCCGGCGGCGCGGTCGCGTTCGACGCGCAGGTCGGGCAGTACCTCCTCCAGCGGGCCGCCCAGCACCGGCAGCAGCAGCCGGTCGCCCTGCGCCGCCCAGTCGACGTCGAACCAGCGCGCGTACGGGGATCGCGGGCCGTCCCGCAGCACCTCCCACAGTGGCCGGGCCAGGTGCTCGGGCGCGGGTACGGCCATGTGATTGGGCACCACGTCCAGCACGAGCCCGAGGCCGTGCGCGCGGGCGGTGCGGGCCAGCGCCCGCAGTCCCTTCTCGCCGCCGAGTTCCTCGCGCACCCGGGTGTGGTCGACGACGTCGTAGCCGTGCGTGGAGCCCGGAACGGACTGCAGCACCGGGGAGAGGTGCAGATGGGAGACGCCGAGCGCCGCCAGACGGGGGACGACGGCCTCGGCCGCGGCGAAGGGGAAGTCGGGCTGGAGCTGGAGCCGGTAGGTGGCGCTCGGAACGGAGGGGACGACAGCGGTCGGCGGGGTCGCGGCGCTTTCTGTCATGGAGGACTGACTACCCCGCCGACCGGTACGCCCATCACATCGGGCGGCCGGTTACGCCGGGCGCTGCAGGACCACCATGCTCCGGTCGGCCAGCCGCAGCCGGTCGCCCTGGGTCACCTTGCGCCCCGAGCCGGGGGCCACGCCCTCCGGGCGCTGGGTGTCCACGACCACCTGCCACTCCTTGCCGTGGTTGACCGGGACCACGAAGTCCAGCGGTTCGTGCCAGGCGTTGAACATCAGCAGGAAGGAGTCGTCGCCGATGCGTTCCCCGCGGTCGCCGGGCTCGGAGATCGCGCTGCCGTTGAGGAAGACCACCAGCGCGTTGGCCTGGGCCTCCTGCCAGTCGTCCTGGGCCATCTCCTCACCCTCAGGGGTGAACCAGGCGATGTCCGAGAGCTCGTCGTGCGTCCCCTCGACCGGCCGGCCGTGGAAGAAGCGGCGGCGCCGGAAGACGGGGTGGTCGCGGCGGAGCCACACCATCTGGCGGGTGAAGTCGTGCAGCCGCTCGGTGTCCGCGTCGCCCTCCTTGGGCCACGAAACCCAGGCCAGTTCGTTGTCCTGGCAGTAGGCGTTGTTGTTGCCCTGCTGGGTGCGGCCGAACTCGTCGCCGTGGGCGAGCATCGGCACGCCCTGGGAGAGCATCAGGGTGGCGATGAAGTTGCGCATCTGGCGCTCGCGCAGGGCGAGCACGTCCTCGTCCTCGGACTCGCCCTCGGCGCCGCAGTTCCACGAGCGGTTGTGGCTCTCGCCGTCCCGGTTGTTCTCGCCGTTGGCCTCGTTGTGCTTGTCGTTGTACGACACCAGGTCGCGTAGCGTGAAGCCGTCGTGGCAGGTCACGAAGTTGATGGAGGCGAGCGGCCGGCGGCCGTCGTCCTGGTAGAGGTCGGAGGAGCCCGTCAGCCGGGAGCCGAACTCGGCCAGCGTGGCCGGTTCGCCGCGCCACAGGTCGCGCACGGTGTCGCGGAACTTTCCGTTCCACTCCGTCCACAGTGGCGGGAAGTTGCCCACCTGGTAGCCGCCCTCGCCGACGTCCCAGGGCTCCGCGATCAGCTTCACCTGGCTGACCACCGGGTCCTGCTGCACGAGGTCGAAGAACGAGGAGAGCCGGTCCACTTCGTGGAACTGCCGGGCCAGGGTCGCCGCGAGGTCGAAGCGGAAGCCGTCGACGTGCATCTCGGTGACCCAGTAGCGCAGCGAATCCATGATCATCTGCAGGACGTGGGGGCTGCGCATCAGCAGCGAGTTCCCCGTGCCGGTGGTGTCCGTGTAGTAGCGCGGATCCTCGGCCAGCCGGTAGTACGAGGCGTTGTCGATGCCCCGGAAGCACAGCGTCGGCCCCAGGTGGCTGCCCTCGGCCGTGTGGTTGTACACCACGTCGAGGATCACCTCGATGCCCGCCCGGTGCAGCTCGCGCACCGCCGTCTTGAACTCCAGCACCTGCTGGCCGCGGTCGCCCATCGAGGCGTAGGCGTTGTGCGGGGCGAAGAAGCCGATGGTGTTGTAGCCCCAGTAGTTGCGCATCCCGGCGTCCACCAGGCGGTGGTCGTGGACGAACTGGTGGACCGGCATCAGCTCCAGCGTCGTGACGCCCAGCTCCGTCAGGTGGGAGATCACCGCGGGGTGGGCGAGCGCCGCATAGGTGCCGCGGATCTCCTCCGGCAGCTCCGGGTGGAGCATGGTCAGGCCCTTGACGTGGGCCTCGTAGATGACGGTGCGGTGGTAGTCGATGCGGGGACTGCGGTCCTCCGCCCAGTCGAAGTAGGGGTTCACCACCACGGAGGTCATGGTGTGCGGCGCCGAGTCCAGGTCGTTGCGGGACTCGGGCTCACCGAAGCGGTAGCCGTACACCGCCTCGTCCCAGTCGATCGTCCCGCTTATCGCCTTCGCGTACGGGTCCAGCAGCAGCTTCGCGGAGTTGCAGCGGTGGCCCCGGGTCGGTTCGTGGGGGCCGTGGACGCGGAATCCGTAGCGCTGACCGGGCATGACGCCCGGGAGGTACGCATGGCGGACGAAGGCGTCCGCCTCGCGCAGCTCGACGGCGGTCTCCGAGCCGTCGTCGTGCAGCAGACACAGCTCGATCCGTTCCGCGGTCTCGGAGAAGACCGCGAAGTTGGTGCCGGCGCCGTCGTACGTGGCGCCGAGGGGATATGCCTGACCCGGCCAGACCTGCATGTCGTCGACTCTTCCACTTCTTCGCCGGGCGCCGGTAGGCCGCACCCCGGCCACATCGGTGCCGAAAGGGCATCGTCACGCAATCGGGCCCCTCCCGGTATGGAATCGCCAAGATCTTCCCCGTTACGGGTGTCCCGCTTCCCCTGCCTGCCGCAAGAATCCACCGTCCCGGGGCAACCTGTGCCGTCGAGGTGCCGTCGATACGAGTGACGGTACGACACAGGGGAGACCTACGTGACGGATCAGGGGGAAAGCCGTTCCTCACCGCGAAAGGGAGGGCTCGGGCGCGGAATCAGGCGCGCCCTGTGGGGCGCCGGCGCTGCCGTCGCCGCCACGGCGGTGATGATCGGGCTCACCCTGCCGCGTGACGCCTCCGGCGACGACCACTCCACGACGGGCGGCCCCGCCGCCGCGCCGGGAGCGCCGGGACGGCAGGACGCGGGCAGCGGTGATGCGACGGAGAACGAGGCGCCCGAGGGCGTACACCAGAGCGGTCTCGGGCCTCTGACCAAGGCCGAGGTCGACCGGGCGAAGTCCATAGCCCTGCACCACCGCGACGCGCTGCGCAGCGCGCGGGACGTGGACGGCGGGCGCGGCCCGGAGTACCTCGACACGGACCTCGCCGAACCGGCCGACGCCACGGGGGCGCGGACCGACCGGGCCAGACGGGTCGAGGTGCTCTTCTACGACTACGGGCACGACCGGCTCGTGAAGAGGACCGTCGACCTGACCTCCGGCACCGTCGAGCGCACCGACACCGCCACCGGCCTGCAGCCGCCGCCCTCGAACGACGAGACCAGGCAGGCCGCGGCCCTGCTCATAGGGGACGCCCTCGGCGCGGGGCTCCGCGCCGACTTCACGGCCGCCACCAAGGGCCGGGACCTCACCTCGCCCGGCCAGTTGCGGCTGCGCGGCATCGCCTTCAACACCGCGGAGCAGTCCGCCCCCGCCGGTCTGGCCAAGTGCGGTCGGCACCGGTGCGTACGGCTGTTCACGCAGGTGAAGGACGGGCCGTGGATCGACACGACCAATCTCGTCGTCGACCTCAGCGACCGCACCGTCGGCCGGATCCACTAGGAGCGGAGACCCAGAAACGATGCGCACCACCCATGTGCGCCGGGCCCTCGGAACGGCCTCGGCGCTCCTCCTCCTGCCCGCGCTCGTCGCGGGTTCCACGACCGGCCGGGCCGTCGCGGCCCCGCGGGCCGGCACGGCCGCCGCAGTGGACTGCGGCACCGCCACCGCCCTCTCCAGGACCCTGCCCAACGGCACCGGCTGGAGCATGTGCTGGCGCATGAGCGGCACCAAGGGCCTGGTCCTGGAGAAGATCGCGTACCGGCCGAGGAAGGAGCCGCAGCCCCTCAAGGTGCTCAACTCCGCCGCCCTTGCGCAGGTCAACGTCCCGTACGACTCCGGGCTGACCGAGTACAACGACCTGTCCGACATCGGCTTCGGCAACACCGCGGTCGACATCGGCCCCGAGGAGTGCCCCGGCGGCACCCTCAGCGCGGCCTACGTCCCGCAGCAGGAACGCGCCGTCAAGGCGCTGTGCGCCACCACCGCGCCGCGCGGCCACGCCTACCGCAGCGACGTGTACGACGAGGACGGCACCGCGAAGAAGTACACCGCTCAGGGAAGCGACCTGGTCGTCTTCTCCGTGTCCCAGCTCGGCTGGTACGAGTACGTCACCCAGTGGAACTTCTCCGACGACGGCACCATCACCGCGGGGGTGGGCGCCACCGGCGACCTCTCGCCCGGCGACTACAGCGGCGAGGGGACCGGCTGGCCCATCGGCAAGGGCCGTCACGACCACTCCACCAGCCACTACCACTCGGTCTTCTGGCGGCTGGACTTCGGCCTGGACGGCGCCGACCGGGCCGGGGTCGAGCAGTACGACACCAAGAAGGCCGGCCGGGGCGCCGGCTCCGCCGTCCTGAAGACCACCAGAACCCCGGTCACCAAGGAGCTCGCCGCCGACTCCGCGCTGCGCCGCTGGTGGCGGGTGGTCTCCACGGCCGGGAAGAACGCCGACCGGCATCCGCGCTCCTGGGAGCTGGTCCAGCAGCACTCCGACCGGTACGACGCCCACGCCTACACCTCGAAGGACCTGTACGTCACCCAGTACCGGGCCTGCGAGCGACTGGCCAGCGGCAACAGCGACCCGGCCTGCCGCGGCCGGGGCACCTCGGTGGACAAGTGGGCGAACGGCGAGGCCCTCACGCACCCGGTGATGTGGGTCAACGTCGGCTTCCACCACATCCCGCGCGACGAGGACCAGACGCCCATGCCGATCCACTGGCAGGGCTTCCGGCTCGCGCCGCGCGACGTGACGGCCATGAGCCCGCTCACACCGGACGAACTCTCGGGCCGCAACGGACGGGGACAGTGACCGTCCGGCCCCGTCGGACCCGGTAAGCATGTGGTGAAGTAGCGTCGTTACGGCTGCACCGCCTCCCGCCCCGCAGTACCCTTCCTTGATCGTGGACGGGGGCGGGAAGGCGGGTGCAGTCGTGATGTCGGGAGGTCTGGTGCTCCCCGGTGGTGGTGATCAGGGGGACCCGGGCGGCGGCATCGGCGAGGCAAGCACCGGTACGGCCGCCCTCGCACTGCCGTTGGAGATCGGAGCGGAACTGGACTGGGGCGCCGACGAGTGGGCAGAGGTGCGTACCCGCGCACGGCGCGCCGGACGGGCGTACGTATGGCTCAATCTCGTCGAACAGCGCCTGCGCGCCGTCGTCAACGCCGTGCTGCGCCCCATCTACGAACCCGTGCACGGCGACGAGTGGGTGGTGGCGGCCGCGGGCCCGGCCGGTCACGAGTGGGTGCAGCGGGCGGCCGCCGTGCGCGAGGTCAGCCGGCGCAAGGGCTTCCTGCTCGACCCGGCCGACGACAACATCCTCAGCTTCCTGACCCTGCCGCAGCTGCGCGAGCTCGCCGTCCAGCACTGGCCGTGCTTCGAGCCCTACCTCGACGACCGCCGTGAGCTCGAACTCGCCCTGGACGAGCTGGAGGTGGCCCGGCACGTCGTCTCCCGCAACCGGGCCCTGTCCCGCACCGTCCTGGACCAGGCCGAGCGGGCCGCCGCCCGGCTGCTGGACGTGCTCGGCTCCGGGCCCGGCTACCCCTCCGCCGAGCGGCTGCCCGTGGACGCCGTCGAGGAGCTCGTCGCCGACCGCTACGCCGACGTCGTCGGCGTTTATCCCGACCGCGTGCGGCTGCAGCGGCAACTGCCCGCCGAGGACCTGTTCGGGAGCGCGCGGCGGCTCGACGCGGTGGGCATCGGGCTCAACCTGCTCGTGCAGAACTACTCCGGCAAGCGGCTGGTGCGGCTGGCGGAGTCCGGCTGCCGGGTGCGGCTGCTCTTCCTCAACCCGGCCAGCAGCGCCGTCCGCCGGCGTGAGCGCGAACTCGGGCTCGGCCGCGGCGAACTCAGCCGCTCCGTCGAGATGAACATCATGCACATGCGGCGGGTGCGGGCCCGGCTGCGGGACACCGCCGCGTTCGAGATCCGGGTCTTCGACGAGACCCCGCGCTTCACCGCCTACCTCGTGGACGGCGACACCTCGGACGGCATCGCGGTCGTCCAGCCCTATCTGCGCAAGGCCCGGGGCATGGAGGCGCCGGTGCTCATCCTGCGCGGCGGGCCGCGGGAACTCGTGCAGACCAGGGCCGGCGAGACCCCGGAGGCCGAGCACGGGCTGTTCGAGATCTACCGCGAGGAGTTCGAGGGCGTCTGGGCCGACTCCCGTCCGGTCTCCTGACGGCCCGGTGGCCGGCCCCGGCGGACGGCCCCGGGCGGGCCTCTCCCGCAGCCCGGCCGCAGCAGTGTCAGTGGCGCGCGGGATGATGGAGCGACACACGGGGGAACAGCGGGAAGGACGTACGCCAATGGGCATGGGACGACGCCGGGCAAGGCCGGCCGGCACCGGACGGAGGAGGACCGCGGGCATCCGCCCGCGCGGCGCGGGGGACGCCGCGGGCACGGGGGCCGCGCGATGAGCTGGATCAGCGACGCGCTGGTCGCGTTCGACCTGGAGACCACCGGCACCGACGTCGAGACCGACCACATCGTCACCGCCGCCGTCGTCCGGCTGGAGGCCGACGGGGCCGTCTCGCACGAGCGCACCTGGCTGCTCGACCCGGGCGTCGCCATACCCGAGCAGGCGTCGGCGATCCACGGCATCTCGACCGCCCACGCCCGCGCGCACGGTGCCCCGGCGGGCACGGCGGTCGGCGAGATCGCCCACGCCGTCGCCGAGGTGCTGCGCTCGGGCACGCCGCTGGTGGTGATGAACGCCCGCTACGACCTGTCGCTGCTCGACCGCGAATGCCGGCGGCACGGCGTCGCGTCGGTCGGCGAACGGCTGGGCGGTGTGCCCGCGCCCGTCATCGACCCGCTGGTCATCGACAAGCACGTCGACAAGTACCGCAAGGGCAGGCGGGCCCTGCAGGCGCTGTGCGCCCACTACGGGGTGGAGTTGGAGGGCGCGCACGACGCGCGGGCCGACGCGGTGGCCGCGGCCCGCGTGGTGCGCCGCATGGGGGAGCGGCACGAGCCCGTCGGCCTGATGGCGCTGGCGGACCTGCACGCCCTTCAGGTCCGGGCGGCGGCCGAGCAGTCGGCCTCCCTCCAGGCGTACCTGCGGCGCACCGCCGACCCGGCGGCCGTCGTCGAGCAGGCCTGGCCGGTCATTCCCCGGCCGAGGTGACCGAAGGTCCCCGCGGAGAGGCCGGGGGCGCCGTGTCGCAGTCGAGGATCCGCCCGTCCACGGTGCCGACCAGCAGCCTGCCGGCACCGGCCGCCGCGAGCGACAGGGGCACGACCACGTGCCCGTCGACGCGCAGCCGGTGCCGTCCGCGCTGACCGCCGGTCCGCGCGTCGAGCAGCACGACCTCCCCGGACCGGTGCGCGGCGTAGACGGTGTCCTCGTCCGCGTCCAGGGCCGTGACCGGCTCGTCGGCGGCGAACACCCACTCCGGTGCGCCGTCCGGAAGCCGGCGCCGCACCACGAAGGCGTTCCGCGCGAGCGTCTCCTCGTCGTCGCGGACCACGGCGGCCTGCGCCAGCGCGCTGCCGTCGAGCTGGACGGCCGGGCCGGGGAACAGGTGCGAGCCGCGCCCGGTCTCCCAGTCGAGGGCGAAGAGCCCGCGCAGCGCGGGCTCCGCGCCCGGCTGCCCGTCGGCGAGCGCGCAGACCCACGCCCGGCCCCGCGGCACACCGTGGAGATCCCGCACGAACAGCGGCTGCGTGCCGCGCCGCAGGCGGAAGTCGCTCGCGGTCAGCGTGAAGCGCGCCAGCTCCGTGCCGTCGGACGCGAGGAGGCGGCTTCGGCCGCCCCGCTGGTCGTGCGAGCCCTCCCGGATGACGAGCCGGCCGTCGCGGCTCGCGGTGAACGTCACGGCGTGACCCGGGTCGAAGGCCTCCAGGGAGCGTCCGTCCGCCAGTGACAGCCGCTCGACCAGCGTGCCGTGGCCCTGCCACCCCGACCCGGCCGGGCGCACGGTGTGCAGTACGTTGACCCAGGCCGACGCCTGGTCGGCGCCGACGTGGATCTGCCGTGCGCCGTCCAGGTCCGGGACGGCCCACTGGAGATCCCCCGACGGCAGCCGGCACTCCAGCCGCGTGCCTTCGGCCGTGGCCAGCACCCGGCCGTCGCCGAGCACCTCGACCGCCCGCACCTGGCGGCGCGGTTCCCACGCCCTCCCCACGGCGTTGCCGTGCTCCGTCAGCAGGGCCCGGGCGCGGCTCCGGTCCAGCGGCCCCTCGTACCGGACGCGCGGGCCCGTCACCTCGCGGTACCCGACGGACCGAGGGGGCACCGCCCGCCAGTCGTCACGTTCCAGTACGGACTCGAAGCCGTGGCTGAAGGCGTGCTCGTAGTCCTTGTCCTCGGGCGAGACCACCAGGCGCAGCTGCCGCTCGTCCAGCCACCGCACGCAGGTCACCTGCCGGCCGCCGTCGAGGAGCGGCTCGACCCGGCCCGACTCCACGTCCATGAGCAGCAGTTGCCCCTCGAAGTCCCAACTGCCGTCGTAGCGGCCCACACCCACGGCCACCAGCGGGAGCGTCGGGTGGAAGGCCGCCGACATCACCGGCCACGGGCAGTCGTGCACATGCAGGCAGCGCAGGTCCCGCGCGTCGTAGACGCCGACGCGGTACCGCGGCCAGCGGTCGATCGGAGCCCGTCCCGAGGCCGGCCAGTGGATCCATCCCAGGTCGCCGCCCACGACGAGGCGTCCCAGCCGCTCGTCGGCGACGGCGACGTCCGGTACGCCGATCTCGGCGAAGGGCCGGTCACCGAGGACACGGCGGACGATCGACGAATCCGGCATGGACACCGCCCTGACTGGAGGAGTGCCCATCCTCGCAGCCCGGGCGGCGCCAAGGGGTCAGAAGGGGTACCAGCGCACCGACGGATCGCCGTCCCGCAACGAGGCCACCCGCCGGCGGAACTCCGCGAGCGCCGCCGGGTTGCCCGGCGCGTGCTGCGCCACCCAGGCGCAACTCGCCGTCTCCCGCGCGCCGCGCAGCACCGCGCAGCCGGCCCACTCGCGCACGTCCCAGCCGTAGGCGGCCGTGAAGGCGTCGTAGGCGTCGGGGGCGAGGCCGTAGCGGTCCCTGCTGAGCGCCATGACGACGAGGTCGTGCTCGCGCAGATCGGCGGAGAAGGTCTCCAGGTCCACCAGGACCGGACCGCCCGGTCCGACGTGCACATTGCGCGGCAGCGCGTCGCCGTGGACGGGCCCCGGGGTGAGGTGCGGGACCAGCGCGGCCGCGGCGGCGGCGAAACCGTCCCTGCGTTCCCGCAGATACGCGGCGTCCGCGGGGTCGACCGCCGTTCCGGCCAGCCGCAGCCAGCGCTCCACGCCGTCCAGCAGGTCGCGTGGCGGCAGGGCGAAGTCCGGCTCGGGCAGGGCGTGCACGAGCCGCAGCAGCGCGGCGAGGTCGGCTGGCTCCGCGGGCCGTACGGCGTCCGGCAGCCGCTCCCAGTACGTGACCGGGTGCCCCTCCACCAGCCGGGCCTCCGGCGCCGCCGCCCCGACGGCCGGAACGCCGTGCGCGGCCAGCCAGGACGCCGTGCGCACCTCGCGGGCGGCCCGGTCCAGCAGTTCGGGACCGCGGCCGACCTTCGCGACGGTCACGCCGTCCGCGAGCTCGAACACCGCGTTCTCGCCGAGCGCGATCAGCCTCGCGCCGTCCTGCCCGTCCGCCGCGAGCACGGCCCGGGCGAGCTCTTCGGTGAACGCCATACGGCAATGATCGCAGATCAGTAGGCTGGCCCGGTGACCGAGGAAGACGTCATGGCCTTCTGCGAGATGCTGCCGCGGCTGCGCCGCGCGGCGCGTGCCGCGAGCGCCGACCCGCACGACGCGGACGAACTCGAGGCCGTCACCGAGACCGTGCGGCGGGGCGCCGGCGACATGCAGGCGGTCACCGACCTCGGGCACCGGCTCGGCGTCCGGGTCGTCGACGGCCGCACCTACGCCGGCGGCTACTCCCAGGTGCCCGGTACGACCGGCGGGGGCGGCGGCATCCTGCGCCACCGCTGCCCGCGCGGCCTCTGCGCCCGCAGCGAGGACCCGACGGCGTCCGTCACCACCCCGCGCTGCGAGATCTGGGACGCCGAACTGCGGCCCGTCTGGTACTAGACCCGCCGTGCGGGTCCCCGCGGGGGAAGAGGAGGGGTGTCCGGTGTGCGCAGCAGTAGAGCGCGGAAGCCGGCCGGTGCCGGCGGCCGGCGCGCCAGGGCCTCGGGGCGGACGCGCGCGCCGGGCGGCGCGAGGCCGCAGGGATCCGGAAGGCGGGTCGTAGCGCGGTGGCGGGTCTGCTGGACGAGATCGGCGGGAAGCTCGCCGAGCGCTGGGTCTCCCTGCTCGCGCTGCCCGGGCTGCTCTTCCTCGGCACCGCCTGGGCCGCCCATGTGCTGGGCGGCGGGCGGCCGTTCGATGTGGGCCGCCTGCTGCGCGAGGTCGAGCGCTACGCGGACTGGACCGACGCCCACGGCGGGGCGGGGCTCTTCCTGGCCCTGGCCGCCGTGCTGCTGCTCGCCGTCGTACCGGGCCTGGCGGTGCAGGCCCTGGCCCGCGCGGTCCAGGTGCTCTGGCTCGGGCCCTGGCCCGGCGGGGCGGGAGAACGGCTCGTGCGCCGCCGCCGCGCCCGCCGTGAACGCGCCGACGCGGAGGTCGTCGCCCATCTGCGGAACCACGAACGCGACGGCGACGAGGCCGAACTGGCCGCCGCCCGCGCCGCCGAGGCGCGCCGGGACCGGATCGCGCCCCTGCCCCCGGCCCGTCCCACCCGCATGGGCGACCGGATGCACGCCCTGGAGCACCGCGTCGGCGCGTACTACGCGGTGCCCTTCACGGCGGTCTGGCCGCGTCTGTGGCTGGCGGCGACGGAGGCCGACCGCAGGGAGATCCGTACGGCGGCCGGTGCCTTCGAGGCGTCCACCCGGCTGTGCGGATGGGGCCTGCTGTACGCGGCGCTGGCCTGCGCCACCGGGTGGTGGCCCGCCCTCGTCGCGGGCGCCGTGGTCGTCCTCGCCGCCTGGTGGCTCGGCCGCGAACGGCTCTTGGCCCTGGCGGACCTCGCCGACGCCGTCGTGGACCTGCGCCTGCGCTCCGTCGCCCGCGCGGTGGGGATCCCGGTCCCGCCGGGGCCCGTCGCCCCGGCGACCTGGCGGGAGCTCGACCTGGTGCTGCGCCGCCGCCGGTGAGCGCGCCCCGGGGAACGTCGGCACGATGCGCCGGGCCGCCCGGCCCGCCAGGAGATCGGACGAGGATGCTGCACCTGCTGTTCCTGACGTACACCGGACGGGAAGAGGACGCCGGCCCGTTCGTCGCCGCCCATGTCGCGTTCCTGGAACGCCACCACCGCGCCGGCACCTTTCTGCTCTCGGGTCAGACGGTGCCCTCGTGCGAGGGCGGCGTGATCCTCGCCCGCGGGGCGGACCGCCAGGCCGTCGAGCGGATCGCCGCGGAGGACCCCCTGGTGACCGCGGGGGTCGCGGTGTACACGGTCACCACCGTCGACCCGGCCCGTGTTCATCCGGTCCTGGCCGGGCTGCTCGGCGGAGCCTGACGTCCCGTCGCGCTCAGCGGCCGATGTGGACGAAGGGGGCCCAGGCCGCGGGGGAGCGGGCGTAGCGGGTGCGCAGGGCGCGGACGACGTGGTTGAGGACGCGGCCGGTGTCCGCGGGGGCGACGGCGCCGGGCGCCGGGGCGCGGAGCGCGGCGTACAGGCGGGCGGCCAGGAGCGCGGAGACCGCGTCGTCGGCCTCCCACAGGGCGCCGACGACCTGGGGGTAGCCCGCGGTCTGGAAGGCGGAGGCGAGGTGGACCGCCTCGTCGGGCAGGTGCCCGGTGCGGGCGGTGTGGCAGGCGAGGAGCACCGCCAGTTCGGCGTAGAGGAGTTCCTGCCGGGAGACGTCCCCGGCGCTCAGCGGCCCGCCGTGCAGGAGCAGGCGGCTGGCGGACGGGTCCTGCGGGTCGCTGACGCCGTGGCAGGCGAAGTGCACCCAGCGCGCGGTGCGCAGGGCCGCCAGGACGCGTTCGGGTGTGGCCGCCTCGCCCTCGAGGGCGCGTACGCCGCCCAGCGCGTCCTCGATCGCGGCGATCTCACGGGCCGAGGTGCCCGCCGAGCCCGCCGTGCCGGTGGGCCGGCCCACCGCGAGCAGCCGTCCCCCGGTGCGGCCGGAGGAGATCCGCCGGGCGTGCCGCAGGGCGCGCAGGGTGGGGGTGTAGGAGGAGGCCACCCGGTCCAGGACGGTCCGCCCGTCGGGCAGCTGGTGCTTGCGCTGGAGCCCGGCGGCATGCAGCGGCAGGTATGCCAGGGGCCCCGAGGCCGACCACCACAGCCGGGGCGCGGCCGACGCGGGGGCGTCCCCCGGGAGCGGGCGGGTGAGGCCCAGGGCGGTGAGCACCGGTTCGGCCACCGTGCGCCAGAGCCAGGCGAGGGTGTCCAGCACCAGTTCGCGGGCGCGGTCGTGCTCTTCTTCGGGCGCGCTCCGCGGGAGGTTCACGGCCTCCAGGAACTCCCTGGCCCGCAGGGCGAGCTGTCCCTCCGTCAGTTCCCGCAGCGGCACGGAGAAGATCCGCTCCCGGGTGACGACGACCGCGTCGCAGCGCAGCCGGTCCACGTTGACCGCGACGACCGGCCCCTGTGCGGCCACCTCCCGCATCTCCCGCTCCGTGGGCGGCATCAGGAACCCCTCGAAGCCGGCGGTGCCGCGGACGCGCATCAGCAGCGCCTCCCACTCGGCGGCCGCGACGTGCCGTTCCATGACGTCCTCGCCCGCGTCGGCCCGCCGCAGCCGTCCCCCGAGCGCGGAGAACTCCCGGGCCAGCAGGGGATGCGCCGCGGACAGCGCGGTCAGGTCGGCGCGGGCCTCCAGGTCCTGGCCCATCAGCACCGCCCGGCTCTGCTCCAGCAGCGCCAGCGCCTGCGCGGGCCGCCCCGCGGCGAGCGCCGCGGCGCAGCCGGTCCGGCCCAGGCTGGTGCCCGTCAGCGGGTCCGGCCGGCCCGCCCCCTCCGGGTCGCCGCCGTCCGTCCGCGGGTGCGCCATGGCGTAGCGGCGGCCGAGCAGCGCGCCGCCGACGTAGGCCCGGCGGTCCTGCCGGGTCAGGGCGCGCGAGGCCACCGACGGCAGGGTCTCCAGGGCCCGCGCCGCCGCGTCGGCGGCGGCCGCCCAGTCGTGGTGCTCCAGCGCGTCGGCCATCGCGATGCGCGCCACCTCGAACCGCAGCGCCGGCATCTCGCCGCCGGGCTCCGCCGCGAGCGCGACCTCGGCCGCCCGTGCCGCCCGCCGGTCCCCGCGGACCGTGGCGTCGGTGTAGTCCGCCCAGTGGCCGTAGGAGGCCACCATCCCGCCCAGCAGGTCCGTCAGGCCCGGGGTCCGCTCCACGCGCCGCGAGGCGTCGACGATCCTGCGGCGCGCCTCGGCGGACAGGGCGGGGTCCTGGGTGAGCCCTGCGAGGTTGGTGAGCGCGTTGGCGTACTCGGCCTCGCCCGCGGCGCGTTCCGGCGCGTCGTCGGGCAGCCGGTCGAGCGCCGCGCGCAGTTCCGCGCAGCAGGCGCGGAGGGCCGCGGAGTCCATGGCGAGCACCGCCCGCATGTGCTGCCAGGGCGCCGAGGCGAGGAGCAGACGGGCGTGCTCCGGGGAGCCGTGGGTGAGTTCGGCCAGGACGCGGTCGCCCAGCGCGGCCGCCTCCTCGATCACGGCCGGGTCCTGGTCGGCCGTGTAGCGCATCGCGATGAGCGCCATCAGCAGGCTCGCCGTCTGGGCCCGTTCGGGGCTTCCGGCCTCCGTCCGCTCCAGTGCCTCGCGCAACCGCCGCTCTGCGTCGGCGAGGAAGGCGGGATCGATGCCCTGGGGTGTGCCGGGACCCTTGGCCATGGCCCGCAGCAGGGGCTGCAGTTCGGGAGGGACGGGGAAGGCCGAGGTGAAGCGCGTCAGGAGGTCCTCGCCCGCGTCGTCACGCGCGTCGTCACCCGGTTGCGGCCCGGGCACCGGCACCGGCGCCGGCTCCGGTTCGGGAGCGGGGCCGGCCCGGACGTCGTCCCGCGGCAGGGGCGTTCGCAGGTGCACCGGCGGCAGCGCGGGCGCGAACCGCACCATCATCGGCAGGAAGCGGGTCGCCACCGGGCCCAGTGCCCGCGGCAGGAGCCGCATCCTGCTGCGGAGTTCGCCCACCGCTGCCGCCTTCTGCGCGATGTGCGGAAGCAGCGGATGGCCCGGCGGCAGCCGTTCCCGGAGCGCGCGCAGCATCCGCTCCGCCTCGGCGGCGTCCGCGACCTCCCAGGCGACGACCGCGCGGGCGGCCAGCAGCGAGGCCGCGTTCACCTCGTAGGCCCCGTCCTGGTCCGGCAGTCCCTCGGCCCGGTACGCCTCCAGGTGGGCCATCGCCTCGTCGATCGTCGCCCGGGCCGGTGCCCAGGGCAGCGTGCACATCAGCGCCACCGCCAGCGCGAAGTGGACGCCGCGCACCTCGTGCCGGTCCCGGAGCCCGCCCATGGTGCGCCCGCTCGCGGCTGCCAACGCCAGTCGCCCGGCCTGTACGGCGATGTCCACCGCCTCCCGGTCCCTCGGGTGAGCCCGGACCTGCGCGACTCCGGCGAGCACCGCCACCCGGCCCGCGTCCGGGGCGTCGACGTGGCCGGGGGTGACCGCTTCGAAGGCCTCCCGGGCGCGCGCCCACAGCACCGGCAACTCGTGCGTGGCCCCGCACTCGTAGCGGACGAGGGCGCAGTGCGCGAGCCGGGCGAGCAGCCCGGGGCGGCTCAGATCGTCCGGGGGCAGCGTCGCCAGCAGCTCCGCCACCCTGTGCTCCAGGGGGCCCGCGGGCCGGAACGGCTGCTGCGCGGGACCCGACGGGTAGACGGCCGCCACCGCCACGAGGTCGTCGGGCGAGCGGTGCTGGGTCTGCGCCGCCAGGTGATGGCGGACCTCGGGGGCGGTACGGAAGTCGCCGTACACATGCGCAAGGGTGCGGTCGGCCAGCTGCAGATGCAGGACGAGCCGGGCGCGCGACGGATCCTCGCGGGCCGCCGTGTCCAGGCCCAGCACCGTCAGCGCGAGCGCGGCGGCGGCCGGGGCCCGACCGTCCCCGCCCCGCCACGATTCCCGCAGCAGGCCCTCCGCCGCCTCGAGCAGGCTTGCGGGCGTCGTGCCGGCACCGTCGACCAGGCGCGCGGTGGCCGGCGGCTCCGCCAGCCCGAAGCGCGTCAGCATGCGGTCCACGGCCCCCCGCGCGTCCCCCACCAGCCGCCCCCGATCCCCTCGCCGACGTCGCGGCAGGATAGCGCGCCACCCGTGACCGGCCGCTCACTCGGCGCAGCGGTGCCCCCGGGCCACGGCGGCCCTTCCGGCCCGGCGTCCGTGCCGACCGCGTGGCGGCGGCGCCCGCGAGGGGGACGGCCGGTCCGGCACCGCCGACACCACGGCCACCCGTCAGCAGCGGCGGTCACAGCCCTGCCGGCCCGGTCCCTGGGCGCGCTCGCGACCCCGCGGTGCCGGGAGACGCCCACCGCGCCCGTGAGCCGGGGCTCGTCGAGGGGGATCCGGGGAGGACTCTCGCAGCCGTCCGCCGTGCCGCAGTTCACAAGGTGAGGGCGCACGACCGCGGAGTCCCCGCACGCACCGCCCGCGGATCCGCCTCGACGCGAGGGCCGCGCGGCGGCTCCGTCACGCCGCCGTACGGCGCACCGCGTCGCGCAGGACCGCGGTGCCGCCGCCGCGGGCGTACACCTCGCGCTGCCGGCGTGCGCCGGAGCCGACCGAGGTCAGACGGTCGATGCCGGCGCGCACGATGTACAGGTCTCCCGCGTCCTTCAGGGCGTCCTCGACGTGGCGGACCAGGGTCTCGACGACGTTGTGCGCGCCCGCCGGGCGGAAAGTGCGCGGATCGAGCAGGGCGCCGTCCAGCCCGGAGCGGCTGGCGCGCCAGGAGGCGAGCCGGAGCAGGGCCAGGTCGTCGCCGGGCGCCGGGCGGCCGTCGGCCCACTCGCGGGCGGCGGTCTCGACCAGGCCGCGGACCAGCGCGGCGAGCACCACCGCGTCCTGGTACTCAGAGCACACGTCGCAGACGCGCACCTCCACCGTGGGGAACTTCGCCGAGAGCCGGGCGTCGAAGTAGAGCATGCCCTGATCGATCAGGATCCCCGTGGCCAGCAGCCGCGACACCGCGGCGCGGTACCCCTCGGCGGAGCCGAAACCACGCGTCGGGCCCGCCGTGGGCCAGCGGCCGAAGACCTGGTAGCGATAGCTCGCGTACCCCGTGTCGGCACCCTGCCAGAGCGGCGAATTGGAGCTGAGCGCCAGCAGCGGCGGCAGCCAGGGGCGGATGCGGTCGACGACGGCGACGCCCTCCTCGTCCGACTCCACCCCCACGTGGACGTGGCAGCCGCAGGTCAGCGTCTCCTGCGCGGTGAGGCCGAAGGCCTGGGCCATCCTGCGGTAGCGGCCCCTCGGGGTGAGCCGGGGCGGAACCGCCACGGGCGAGGTACCCAGCGCCGCCACCGCGACGCCTTCCGAGCGGGCGAGGCCGGCCGCCCTCCGGCGCCAGGCGCGCAGCTCCTCCCCGAGCTGGTCGAGGGTGACGCAGGGGGAGCTGTTCAGTTCGAGCTGCTGCTGCTGCAGCTCGGCCACCAGTTCCCGGGACCAGGGGCCGCCGTCCAGCACCGCGTCCGCCACCGCGCGCGGTTCCCCGGACCGTGCGTCCACCAGGAGAAGCTCTTCTTCCACTCCCACGGTGCGTGCCACCCCCTTCCGATACCCGCTGAGCCCGCCGCTACCCGTCCGCGGGCGTCACCCGGCGGACAGCAGGTGGTCCATGGCCCGCCGGCACAGGGCTTGCGCCTCCTCGCCCGCCGTGGACGTCACGCTGAGGAACAGCCGCCCGCCCAGCCCCACCACGATCACCAGCGGCGCCCCGGACAGGCTGGTGTGCGCGGCGCCGTGGACGGCGGTCAGCCGCAGCGGTCCGTACGCCTCGGGGAGGTCCAGGCGCGTGTTGCTCACGGACACGTCGAACCGGGGGCCGCGCGACTCGCCGCGCCGCAGCAGGGCGCCGACGGCGCGGTGCGGGAGGAACGAGGTCAGCCGGAAGACGCGTACGAGCGGCCGCAGCTCCTGCGGGGTGAGCCGGGCGTGGATTCCGGTCCTGGCCTCGCGCGCGGCCGCCCACAGGTCGTCCGCCGCGCCGTCCACGGGGACGACGAAGCTCGCCGCGTACAGGCCCATGGCCTCCCCGGGCGGCGGTTCGAGCACCCGGCGCAGGTCCGCGGCGACCGCGATCCGGGCGGGGCGGCCGGGCGCGGCGGCCCGTGCGAAGGCCGCGCACAGGGCGGCCTGCAGCGTCGCGCCCTGCGCCCGGCACCGCTTGAGCAGCAGCTCCGTCTCCTCGCGCTCCAGCGACCACGCGCGGTAGGCGAGCCGTCCGTCCGGGGGGTACGGCGGCCGTACGGGCCCGCCCAGGGCGCGGGCGGTCTTCAGCAGGTCCCCAGGGCGGACGCGCGGGCCGGGGATCAGCTCGTCCGCGGGCGCCGCCAGCACCGGCCCCGGGCCGGCACCGGACCCGTCCGCCCCGGCCCGATGGTGCGCGCCGGCCGTCAGCGCGGGGCCGGGCGGGGGAGCGCCCGCCGGGTCCGGGCAGCCGAGACGCGTCAGCAGGTCGCGCATGACGACGCCCGCGGAGACGGCGTCGGCGACCAGGTGGTGGTAGACGGTGACGAGGTCGAAGGCCTCGCCCGCGTCGACGAGCACGAAGCGGGCGAGGGGACCGGTGCGGGTGTCGAAGGGCCGCGGGAGCTCCTCCTCCACCACGCGGGACCAGGCGCCCGCGTCGCCGTCCCGGACCACCCGCACCGCCGGGTCCGGCACCCCGGCCGTGGTCAGCCGTCCCTGCCACCACCCGGGGTCGGCGACCCGGACGCCCAGCAGGGGGTGGCGGCGCCGGACGGCGGCCACGGCCGCGCGGACCCGCTCGGGCGTGGTGCGGCCCTCGACGCGTGCCACGGCGGCGATGTTGACGGGGAGCCGCTCACCGGCGGCCCAGATGACGCGTTCGTACGGGGACAGTCGGCGGCGCACGGGATGCTCCCTTCCTCGCGGGGCGGTCAGCGGTTCAGGGCGCCGCGCAGCCCCTCGGGGAGCGTGACGGCGGGGCGGTACGGGAGCCGGCCGCCGGGGGCGCAGGTCCACGCGGGATGCAGCGCCTCGGCGACCTTGTCGGGGTTGAGCGCCGACGCGCGGCCGAACAGCCGGGCCGCCGCCATCGCCAGTGGCCCGGGGATGTGCACCACCCGGGGCGCGCGGCGGCCGAGCGCGGCCGCTACGGCGGCGCCGATGTCCTCCCAGCGGTGCTCGGTGCCGTCGCACACGTGGTACGTGCCCACCTCCGTGGTGGCGGGGTCGGCGGCCGTGATCAGCGCCCGGCACAGGTCGTCGACGTGGATCAGCGAGTAGTGCCGCGGCCCGGGCCTGCCGACCGCGGGCAGCAGCCCCGTGCGCACCGCCGCCACCAGACGCGGCAGGAACTCCGGGTCGCCGGGGCCGTAGACGATCGGCGGCCGCACCACGACCGCCGGCAGCCGGTCCGCCGCGTCCCGCACCGCCCACTCGCCGCCGAGCTTGCTGCGCCCGTACGCGGAGACCGGCTCCGGCGGCGCGTCCTCGTGGCGGCGCCGCCCGGGGCCGGAGGCGGCCAGCGACGAGCAGTACACCAGGCGGGGCGGTACGGCGAGCGCCGCGGCGGCCTCGCACAGCCGGCGCGTCCCGGCGGCGTTGACGGCCGCGTAGGCCCGCGGGTCGCCGGCCTTGGTGACCCCCGCCAGGTGGACGATCCGGTCCACGCCCCGCAGCGCGACGGCCAGCCCGGCGCCGGTGACGAGGTCGCCGGGGACGCTGCGGGCGCCGGGCACGTCGCGGCCGCCGCGCACCAGCGCGGTCACCTCGTGGCCGCGGGCGGTGAGATGGCGTACGAGGTGGCCGCCGACGAAGCCGGTGGCGCCGGTCACGAGGTACCTCACCGCAGGCCCCCGCCGTCGCGCTCGTACAGCCGGTGCGTCCTGAAGTGCACCCCGCCCATGGCCTGCGCGTGCCGGTTGGAGCCGCGGTTGTCCTCCAGGATCCAGGACAGGTCGGTCTCGGTGTAGCCGAGCCGGAACGCCGCGCGCTGCGCGTCGGCGAGCAGCACCGCGACCAGCCCGCGGCTGCGGTGCTCCTTCCGCACGCCCGACGTGCCGCCCCTGACGCGGGTGATGCGCCCCATCGCCCGGCTGATCCGCAGCATGCCGATCGGCAGCCCCCAGGTGGTGAGCCTGCCCCGCGCGGCGCGCAGCGCCTGGTTCACGTCGGGCACCCACAGGGTGAAGGCGGCGGGTTCCCCGTCCACCTCGGCGATCCGCACCAGCTCCGGGTGGACGGCCGACTTCAGCTGCGCGGCCATGTGCTGGAACTCGGCGTCGGTCAGCGGGACGGAGGCGTAGTTCTCGGCCCAGGCGTCGTTGTAGATGTCCCTGATGACGGCCATGTCGTCCTCGTAGCGGTCCCGGTCGAGCGGCCGCACCCGCACGGCGGGGTCGGCCAGGGTGCGCGCGGCGACCCGGGCGATCGCGGCGGGCGGCTCGCCGTCCGGGGGCATCGGCACCAGCCAGGACAGCAGGTCCTTGGCCTTGCCGAAGCCGCAGCCGGTCAGCAGGTCCGCGTAGTACGGCGGGTTGTACGGGATGCCCACGCTCGGCGGCCCGTCGAAACCGTCCACGAGCACCCCGCACTCGTCGTTGACGGAGAAGCTGAGCGGGCCGAGCATCCGGGTCAGCCCGCGCCCGGCGAGCCACGCCGCCGCCGCGTCGAAGAGGGTGCCGGCGGCCTCGAGGTCGTCGGCGCACTCGAACAGCCCGAAGTGACCGCACGTGAAGTCGTGCCGCTCCTGGAAGCGCGGGTCGGCGACGGCGGCGATCCGGCCGACGGTCCGGCGCCCCCGGCGGGCGAGGAAGAGCCGCGCCTCGGCCGTGTCGAAGAAGGGGTTGCGGCGCGGGTCGAGGAAGGCGCGCATCTCCCGCTCCAGCGGCGCGACCCAGTACGGGTCGTCGCGGTGGAGCGCGTACGGCAGCCGGACGAAGGCCGTCGTGGCGGCGCGGTCCCCGACGGGGGTGACGGTGACCGCGTTCACCGGGCCACCGCCTGGGCGGGCAGGTCCGGGACCCGGCCGACCCGGCGCCCGGCGGCGGCGAAGGCGTCCAGGATCCGCTCCAGGTGGACGTCGGAGTGGGTGGCCTGCACCGTCACCCGGATCACGCACCGCCCCTCGGGGACGGCGGGGGCCCCGACGGCGTTGGTGAACACGCCCTCGTCGAGCAGCGCCTGCCACATGAGCGCGCAGGTGGTGGCGTCCCCGATGAGGACGGGCACGACCGGGGTGACCGAGTCCCCCGTGTCGTAGCCCAGCGCGCGCAGTCCCGCGCGCAGTGCCTCCGCCAGGGCGAGCACGCGCCGGCGCCGCCAGGGCTCGGCCGCTGCGATGCCGAGCGCGGCGATCCCGGCGGCGAGCGCGGCCGGCGGCATCGACGCGGAGAAGAGGATGGAACGGGCGCTGTAGCGCAGGTAGTCGATGACGTGCGCGGGCCCGGCGAGGAACCCGCCGGTGGAGCCGAAGCACTTGGACAGGGTGCCGGTGAACAGGTCGACCCGGTCCATCAGCCCGAAGTGCTCCGCGACCCCGCGCCCGCCCGGGCCGAGCAGCCCGATGTCGTGGGCGCCGTCCACGACGAGCCGGGCGCCGTGCCGGGCGGCGAGTTCCGTCAGCGCGGGGAGCCGGCACAGGTCGCCGTCCATGGAGAACATCCCGTCGGTGACGAGGACCTTGCCGGCGGTCGGTTCGGCGGCCGCGGCCTGCTCCAGGAGGGTGTCCAGCCGCGCGGTGTCCGAGTGCGGGTACAGCACGCGGCGCCCGGCGCCGAGCCGGATGCCGTCGACCAGCGAGGCGTGGTTGGACATGTCGCTGAAGACGATGTCGCCGCGGCCGATCAGGGCGGCCACCGCCAGGTTCGCCTGGAAGCCGGTGGTGACCACGGCGGCCGCCTCGGTGCCCAGGAAGTCCGCGATCCGCGCCTCCAGTTCGCCGTGGAGGGGGAGGGTGCCGTTGAGGGTGCGCGCACCGGAGCAGGACGCGCCGTAGCGGGTCAGCGCCTCGGCCGCGGCCGCCGTCACGCGGGGGTCCGTGGACAGGCCCAGGTAGTCGTTGCAGCCCGCCATGACGACGTTCCGGCCCTCGACGACGGCCTCCCCGTCGCCCGTCATGTGCATGGTGCGGTAGAAGGGCCGGACGCCCGTCTCCACCATGGCCCGCACGAAGGTCGACGACGACAGGTCCTTGCGGAACGCGTCCGTGGCGTCCTGGATTTCGGTCACTGGCCTTCGGTCTCCCTTAGGTGAGGGGCGCGTGGATGGTCAGCCGGGCGATGTCGACCATGCTCGGCCCGGCGTGCCGCACCGGCGGGGCGGCGGCCCGGGCGCCGGGCAGCTCGCGGGCGAAGGCCCGGGCGAAGGCGAGCGCCTGCGCGCGGGCCAGATGGGACCCGAGGCAGTAGTGCAGGCCGCCGCCGAAGGCGAGCAGCCGCTGCGCCGGCCGGTCCGGGTCGAAGACGTGCGGGGCGGCGAAGCGCTGCGGGTCGCGGTGCGCCGCGCCGATGAGCGCGTGGACGACCCGCCCGGCGGGCACCGGGCGGCCGCCCAGTTCGGTGTCCGCGTCCGGCACACGGGTCACCGCCCGTCCCGGCGGGTCCCAGCGCAGCAGCTCGTCCGTGAGCGGCCCCGCGAACCCCGGGTCCTGGCGGATCCTTTCGGCAAGCGCGGGGTCGGCGGTCAGTGCCAGCGCCGTCCCGGCCAGCAGCGCCGCCGTGGTGGGCACCCCCGCGGAGAACAGCGTCAGCAGCAGGTAGCGGGCCCCCGCCGGGTCCTCCGCGGCCCACCGCGAGAGCAGGTCCTGCGCGGGGTGCCGCAGCCGCTCGGCCAGCGCGCGGTCGTACGCGTCGAGCAGGGCCAGCGCGGCGGCGTCCGCCCGCCGTACGACGCTGGGCGGCGCGGCGAGTTCCTCCACCCGCACCATGGCGGCGCTCTCGGCGGCGAGCCACCCCCGGTCGATCCACTCCGGGAGCCCGGCCATCTCCGCCAGGACCGCGGTGGGCAGCGGCCGGCAGACCCGGGCGACGACGTCCGCGGCGCCGTCGCGGCGCACGGCCGCGGCGAACTCCCCGACGTGGCGCTCGGTGAGCGGCTCCACGAGCCGCTCCGCCGCCTCCCGCACGACCCGGGGGGCCAGCACCGCGTTGAGCGGGCGGCGGCGCGCGGTGTGCTCCGGCGGATCCTGCTGCAGCGGCGTCTCGCACAGCCCGACCGTGCTCGCGCTCGCCCGCCACCCCGGGCGGTGGGCGTCGCGCCACCGGGCCCCCAGGGTGAGCCATTCGCGTCCCGTCAGCACCTGCCGGCACTCCTCGTACCCGGTGACCAGGAGCGCGCCCCACGGCGTCGGCACCAGCGGCCCCGCCGCGGCCAGCGCGTCGTACGCCGCGGCCAGCGCCTCGGGCTCCACGGCCCTGCGCCACTGCCGGACGAGGCCCGCCGCGGAACGCGCGTCGAGGGCGGTGGGCTTCGGGGGCAGCATCACGTGGCTCATGTGTCAGGAACGGACTTCGGCTCGGAGGCGGGCGGGAAAGCGCCGCGGGGCACGACGCGCGGGGCGGTGTAGGGGCGGTGTACGCCGGGCTGGCGGCGCCCCCGAGAGTGCTCTGCCGGAGGTGTTCCGATCCAGTCACACAGGCGCTTTTCACCCACCCGTGGACGTAATTCGCCTTTCTCTCACGCGGTCCGCTACGGTCGACCGTCCGTGTCCGGACCGCCCCGGGTCCCCCGCAGGTGGTTCGTGAGCGGCCCACGCCCTCGGCGCGGCGCACCGGGCAGGGTGTCGCGGCACCGCCTCACCCGGCCCGTCACAACCTCACCGACACCTCGACCTGGGTGGGTGACGACCGCGCGTCGCGCGGGAGGCTTCCGACGTGTATCCCCGCGACTCCCCGCGACTCCTCTCGGCGGCCCGGGGCGCGGCGGCCCCCGGCGGCGGAGCCCGTGCCCCCGTCCTCTGCCGCCCCGGATCCCGGTGCCGCTCTCGCTGCGCACGACCCCGCGGGCCAGGCGTTCCGCCGGGGGCCCGCAGTCGGAGTCCGCGCCTGCTCCCGCGATGGAGGCCCCGGAAGCGGCCCCCGGAAGGCGCCGCGCCCCGGGGGCCCGGTGCGGGGGCCCGGTGCGGGGTGGGGCGGAATAGCCCGATGGGGCATCCGGTTGAAAAGGGTGGTTGAATAATCAACAAACATCGGAGACGACGGAGGAGAGTGAAGCCGGTGCAGTTCGGGATCTTCACCGTGGGTGACGTGACCATGGACCCCACGACCGGCAGGACGCCGACCGAGCACGAGCGGATCAAGGCCATGACGGCGATCGCGCTCAAGGCCGAGGAGGTGGGTCTGGACGTCTTCGCGACCGGCGAGCACCACAACCCGCCGTTCGTGCCCTCGTCCCCGACGACCATGCTCGGCTGGATAGCCGCCCGCACGGAGAGGCTGGTCCTCTCCACCTCGACCACGCTGATCACCACGAACGACCCGGTGAAGATCGCCGAGGACTTCGCGATGCTGCAGCACCTGGCCGAGGGCCGCGTCGACGTGATGATGGGCCGCGGCAACACCGGACCGGTCTACCCCTGGTTCGGGCAGGACATCCGGCAGGGCATCCCGCTGGCGATCGAGAACTACGCGCTGCTGCACCGGCTGTGGCGCGAGGACGTCGTCGACTGGTCCGGCCGCTTCCGCAGCCCGCTGCAGGGCTTCACCTCGACTCCCCGGCCGCTGGACGACGTGGCGCCCTTCGTGTGGCACGGCTCCATCCGCTCGCCGGAGATCGCCGAGCAGGCCGCGTACTACGGTGACGGCTTCTTCCACAACAACATCTTCTGGCCGTCCGACCACACCAAGCGGATGGTCGAGCTGTACCGCACGCGTTACGCGCACTACGGCCACGGCACCCCGGAGCAGGCCATCGTCGGCCTGGGCGGCCAGGTGTTCATGCGCAAGAACTCGCAGGACGCCGTCCGGGAGTTCCGTCCGTACTTCGACAACGCGCCGGTGTACGGGCACGGCCCGTCGATGGAGGACTTCACCGAGCAGACCCCGCTGACCGTCGGCTCGCCGCAGCAGGTCATCGAGAAGACGCTGGGCTTCCGCGAGTACGCGGGCGACTACCAGCGCCAGCTGTTCCTGATGGACCACGCGGGACTGCCGCTGAAGACCGTGCTGGAGCAGCTCGACCTGCTCGGCGAGGAGGTCGTGCCGGTGCTGCGCGAGGAGTTCGCCAAGGGCCGTCCCGCGGACGTGCCGGAGGCCCCGACGCACGCCTCGCTGGTGGCGCGCCGCGACGCGCGGGCCCTGGAGACGAAGGAGGCTGTGAAGTGACCCTCGCACCCCTGAAGCTGGTGGTCGTCTCGGCGGGCCTGAGCACGCCGTCCTCCACGCGGCTGCTCGGCGACCGGCTCGCCGAGGCCGTACGGCGGGCCGTCGCGGACGGCGGCCGTGCGGTCGACGTCCGCGTGGTCGAACTGCGCGACCTGGCCGTGGACATCGCCAACAACATGGTCACCGGCTTCCCCGGCCGCGCCCTGGCGGAGGCCGTCGCGGTCGTGACGCAGGCGGACGGCCTGATCGCCGTCACACCGGTCTTCTCGGCCTCGTACAGCGGGCTGTTCAAGTCCTTCTTCGACGTCATCGACAACGACGCGCTGTCCGGCAAGCCCGTGCTGATCGCCGCCACCGGCGGTACGGCCCGGCACTCGCTGGCGCTGGAGCACGCCCTGCGGCCGCTCTTCGCCTTCCTGCGGGCCGTGGTCGTCCCGACCGCCGTGTACGCGGCGTCGGAGGACTGGGGCGGCAGCGGCGACGCGCTGACCGACACCCTGCCGACCCGTATCGCGCGCGCCGCGGGCGAGCTGGCGGCGCTCCTGGCGGTACGGCCGTCGGCCCCCGTGGCCGCGGTGGATACGGTCGTTCCGTTCGAGCAGCAATTGGCCGCCCTGCGGCCCGAGTAGGAGAGACGATGGCACTGCGCGTCGCCGACAACCCCGGCAAGTCCCGTTTCGAGATCTTCGACGCGGCGGAGGAGGGCGGTGCCGAGGAGGTGGCCGGCTTCGCCGAGTACCACCTGTACCGGGACCAGATCGCGTTCATCCACACTGAGGTGGACCCCCGCTTCGGCGGCCGCGGCCTCGGCGGCGCCCTCGCCCGCGCCGCGCTGGACGCGGCCCGCGAGCGGGGCCTCGCGGTGCTGCCCTTCTGCCCGTTCATCCGCGGGTGGATCGGCAAGCACCCCGAGTACGTGGACCTGGTGCCGGAGGGCGAGCGCCCGCGCTTCGGCTTCTGAGGCCGACGGCGGCAGCGGGGGAGCGCGGCGGGCGGCCGGCGTCGGCGGCGGGCCGGGCGGGCGGAATGGATCCGGTTGGTTGAATGTTAAATCGACCGTGCGGGTCCGGACCGGGCCCGCCGGGACCGCCGAGGAGGGCGTCATGCCTGCCGTGACCGTGGAGAACACCCTGCTGCTGCCCCGGGTCGCCGAACCCGACCCGGTGACCGCGCAGCAGCGCCCCGTCCGCCGGGTGACCTCCGCACCGCAGGGCTTCGAGGGCGAGGGCTTCCCCGTGTACCGCGCCTTCGCGGGCGTGCCGGCGCGGGAGCTCGACCCGTTCGTCCACATGGACCAGATGGGCGAGGTCGAGTACGCGCCCGGCGAGCCGAAGGGCACCGCGTGGCACCCGCACCGCGGCTTCGAGACCGTCACGTACATGATCGACGGTCGCATGGAGCACCAGGACTCGCACGGCGGCGGAGGCACCATCACCGACGGCGCGACGCAGTGGATGACGGCCGGCAGCGGCATCCTCCACATCGAGGCGCCGCCGGAGGACCTGGTCGTCTCCGGCGGGCTCTTCCACGGCGTCCAGCTGTGGGTGAACCTGCCGCGGGCGAACAAGTGGAACGCGCCCCGCTACCAGAGCATCGAGGGCCCGGAGTCCGCGCTGCTGTCCTCGCCCGACGGCGGGGCGCTGGTCCGCGTCATCGCCGGAGAGGTCGCGGGCCACGCGGGACCGGGGAGCACCTTCACCCCGATCACGCTGGTCCACGCCACCGTCAGCCCCGGCGCGCGGCTGGTCCTGCCCTGGCGGGCGGACTTCAACGCCCTCGCCTACGCGCTGTCCGGGCGCGGCACAGCGGGCGCCGAACGCCGCCCGCTGGACGCGCACCAGATGGCCGTGTTCGGCGGCGGCGACACCCTGACCCTGGAGGCCACCGACCACCCCGACAGCCGCACCCCCGCCCTGGACGTCCTGATCCTGGGCGGCCGCCCGATCCGCGAACCGGTCGCGCACTTCGGCCCGTTCGTCATGAACACCAAGGCCGAGGTCATCCAGGCCGTCGAGGACTTCGAGCGGGGCCGGTTCGGACTGGAGCCGGCCGGCCGCATGCCGCACACCGCACCCGGAGAGGAGCTCGCGTGAACACCGTCACCACCCAGGGGTCCTACGCCTCCCACGAGGAGACCACGGCGGAGCGCTGGGCGCGCGCCGGCCTCTACTTCGAGGCCAAGGAATACACCGAGGCGGCCCGGCTGCTCACGGCCGTCGTCGACGAGGTGCCCGAGCAGGTCGCCCCGCGCCTCCTGCTCGCCCGCGCTTACTACCACTCCGCCCAGCTCGGCCGCGCCGAGGAGCAGTTGCGCGTGGTCGTCGAGCGCGACCCGGTCGAGCACTACGCCCACCTGATGCTGGGCCGCACCCTCCAACGGCAGGGCCGCGAGGCCGAGGCCGCCCCCTGGCTGCGGCTCGCCGCCGCCTTCGCGGGGGAGCCGCTCCCGCAGGACTGAGCCGGTGCCGGGCCCCGGTGAGGGGCCCGGCGGCATCACATGGCGCCGCCGTTCTAAAGGCTGGGCAAAGCGCCCGGCAGGGCGGCGGCGCCGCGCATATGTTCCCCTGCGGCTTCGGCAACTACTACGGGGGGAAAGCCGTGTCCGAACGGTCAGGCACGTCGTCCGCGCTCGGCTGGGCGCTCACCATCACGTTCAACATCGTCCTGCCCGTCCTCACCTACGGCCGGCTCACCGACGCCGGATGGAGCGAGTTCTCCGCCCTGCTCGTCTCCGGCGTGTGGCCGGTGCTCGACACCGCCATCACGCTCGCCTGGCGGCGCAAGGCGGACGAGTTCGCCGTCATCACCCTCCTCTTCCTGGTGATCAGCGCGGTCGTCACCGTCGTGGGACCGCACTCCACGCGCCTGCTGCTGGTCAAGGACTCCGCCGTCACCGGCCTGTTCGGGGTGGTCTGCCTGGCCAGCCTGCTCGCACCGCGGCCGCTGATGTTCTACTTCGGGCGGAAGTTCGGCACCGACGGCACCAAGGAGGACGCCGAACGGTTCGACGGCCTGTGGCAGTACGAGGGCTTCCGCCATGTCATCCGCATCATGACGGTCGTGTGGGGCGTCGGCTACGTCCTGGAGGCCCTCACCAGGATCGGCCTTTCGTACCGGCTGTCGACCGCCACCATGGTGACGGTCAACTCGGTGCTGTCGTACGCCGTCACCGGTGTCCTCATCGCCTGGACGGTCCTCTACGGACGGCGCGCCGCGGCCCGCGGCAAGGAGCGGGAGCGGCAGGCCGCCGAGGCGGAGGCGGCGGCAGCCGCCCAGGGAGGGGCCGGAGAGGCCGCCGCGGCACCCGGCGCACCGGGGGCGTGACGGCGGCGGCAGCGCAGGGCGCGCGTTCGGCAGTCCGGGCGCTTCGGTCACCCTTGCCGCCGCGTCGGCCGGGCGGGTCGTGGCCACCGAACGGCCGTTGCCGGTAGACCGGCTGCCATGGAGAGCGAGAGCGGGACCGAAGGGCAGCGGCGGCCGGTGGTCGCCACGGAGCGGGGCTCCGTGCGGGGGGTGACCGAGGAGCGGGGTGTGGCGGCCTTCCGCGGTATCCCCTACGCGGCCTCGCCGGTCGGCGCGCTGCGGTTCGCCCCGCCCGCACCGCCGCCCGGCCGGCCCGGCGTCCGCGACGCGGCCCACGCGGGCCCCGACGTGCCGCAGGCGCCGTCCCGGCTGGCCGTCGTCACGGGCCCGCACGAGACGCACGGGGACGAGGAGGGCTGCCTCACCCTCAACGTGTGGAGTCCCGAGGGGGCGCTCGAGCCCGGCGCCGCCCCGCGGGCCGTGCTGGTGTGGTTCCACGGGGGCGGCTTCACCACGGGTTCCGGCGGCTGGGACTGGTACGACGGCGCGCGGCTCGCCGCCCTCGGCGGCATCGTCGTCGTCACGGCCAACTACCGCCTCGGAGCGCTGGGCTGGCTGTACCTGCCGGAGATCGGCGCGGACAACCTGGGCAGCCGGGACCAGGCCGCGGTGCTGTACTGGGTGCGCGACAACATCGCGTCCTTCGGCGGCGACCCGGCGCTGATCACGGTGGGAGGGCAGTCGGCCGGGGCGTACTGCGCGCTCTGCCTCGCCGTGGACCCCGGGACGCGGCCCCTCGTCCGGCGGGTGATCGCCGAGAGCGGGCCGTGGGGGCTCGCACCGCAGGAGCCCGCCGAGGCGGCCGAGGTCGCCGCGGCCTATCTGCGCGTCCGGGGCGTCAGGCATCTGCCGGAACTGCGGGAGATGACGGCCGAACGGATGGTGTCGGCGTACGGGCGGCTGTCGGCCGAGCGCGCCAGGCCCGGCGCGGTCGGGCCGCCGATGTACCCGGTGCTCGGCGGGGCCGGCCTGCCCGTCGCCCCGTTGGCGGCGGTTGCCGCGGGCGGTCTGGACGGCACGGACGTCCTGCTGGGCAGCACGCAGGACGAGATGACGGCCTTCCGCGCCGCCTCTCCGGCCGGCTTCCCCATGGAGGGCGCGACAGAGCGGGTCTTCGGGGCCGGGGTGACCGACATCGCGTCCCGCTGCGCCGAGCGCGGGCGGCCCGCGTACGCCTACCTCTTCACGCGGCGGCCGCCCGGGGACGACGGCAGGCTCGGCGCCACGCACTGCTCCGAACTTCCTTTCCTCTTCGGCAACTTCGAGGCGTTCGCGGAGGCGCCGATGCTCGGCGCGGTGGACGGGTCCGACCGCGCGCTCGCCCGGGCCTTCGGCGGGGCGCTCGCCTCGTTCGTGGCGACCGGCCGCCCGGACGGCGGCGCGGGAGGCGGGGCGGGCGAGGGGCGCGGTCTGTGGCGACCGTACGAGCCGGGGGCGGGCGCGGAGGTGCGGAGGTTCGGGCCGCCGGTTCATTGACCCTTTCGGGGGATCGCACAGATATTCGAACACGGGATACGCTGCGGGCATGTCGAATTCAGGCGATGAGCGAGACCTCTTCTCGGATCCCGACCGCACCGCGCCGTTCGCGGTGCGCGGTCCGGCACCCGTCCTCGACCCGTTCCGGACCGCCGGCCCCGCGAGTGCGGCCACGGCCCCGGCCGCACGCGCGGCGGACGGCCCGGGGAGCGGGGCCATAGCCCCACTCCCCGGCGCCGAGGGCTGACAGCGCCGTCGCGGCGATGTACGGCGCGGGCCGGCCCTGAGCGGGAGCCGGTACGCCGCGGCCCGGCCCCCGTGGCGTCGGGGGCCGGGCCGGAGCGTCCTCACCGGGTCCGCCGGGTCAGCGGCCCACGCCCGAGGGCTCGACCGGTGCGGGGGCGGTGGCCTGCCGTACCGGGGCGGGCGCGACAGCCGCCTCGTCGTGGGTCATGTCCGGCAGCCAGCCGAGCCACTTGGGCAGATACCAGTTGCGCTCGCCCAAGAGGGACATCACCGCGGGCAGCAGCACACCGCGGATGACGGTGGCGTCGATGAGCACCGCCGCGGCCAGGCCCACGCCCATCTGCTTCATGCTCTGCATGGACAGCGTGCCGAAGATCGCGAAGACCGCCACCATGATGACCGCCGCGCTGGTGACCACACCGGCGGTCGTCGTGATGCCGTGCCGGATCGCGCCCTGCGTGGTCAGCCCGCGCATCCGCGCCTCGCGGATCCGGGAGACCACGAACACGTGGTAGTCCATGCTGAGCCCGAAGAGGATCACGAACAGGAAGAGCGGCAGCCAGGCCACGATCGCGCCCACGCCCTCGGCGCCCACCAGGCCGGCGCCCCAGCCGTGCTGGAAGACGATGGTGAGGATGCCGTAGGAGGCGCCCACCGACAGCAGGTTGAGCACGATCGAGGTGACCGCGATGGTCAGCGAACGGAAGGAGAGCAGCATCAGCAGGAAGGCGAAGGCCACGACGAAGGCGAACACCGGGGGTACCGCGTCGCCGATCTTGTCGGTGAAGTCCATCGACGCCGCGGTCGAGCCGCCGATCGGCGCCGTGAGACCGGCCACCCCGCCCAGGGTGCCCGGGCGCACCTCGTCACGCAGGACCTTCAGCGAGGCCTCGGCCTTCTCCTCGTCGGTGCCGCCCGTCAGCGGCACCTTCAGGACGGCGACGCCCTCCTTCTCGTGGAGCTCGGTCTCCACCGGGCCGGGGGAGGCGCCCTCGGCCACGGCCGCCCGGGAGAAGGCGTCGATGGCCTGACGTACCTCGGGCGAGGTGATGTCCGAGGCCTTGACGACCACCTGGGCCGGGTCCGGACCGCCGGGGAACGCCGTGTTGATGTCCTCGTACGCCCGGACGACCGGCAGGCCGTCACCCAGTTCCTGGCTCAGGGTCAGGTTCGCGGTGTTCAGGCCGACCGCCGGGACGGCGAGCGCGACCAGCGCCCCGCCGGCCACGGCCGCCGCCACCACCGGGCGGCGCAGCACGGCCCCGAGGATCGCCCGCCAGACGCGGGACTCCCCGCCCGTCCCCTTGCCGCGGCGGCGCAGGAAGGGGATCCGGCCCTTCTCGACCCGCTCGCCCAGCAGGGACAGCAGCGCGGGCAGCACCGTGACCGAGCCGAACATCGCCACGGCCACCACCATCATCGTGGCCAGGCCCATCGCCTTGAAGTCGCCGATGCCGGTGAAGAGCATGCCCGCCATCGCGACGATCACGGTCACGCCGGAGACCAGCACCGCCCGGCCGCTGGTGGCCGCAGCGATCCGCAGCGCGGTCTGCGCGTCGTGGCCGGCCTCCCGCTCCTCACGTTCACGACGCAGGTAGAAGAGGCAGTAGTCGACACCGACCGCCAGGCCGACCAGCAGCATCACGGAGTTGGCGGTGTCGCTCATGTGGACGGCGTGGCTCACCACGGCCACCAGGCCGGTCGTGGCGAGGAAGGCCGTCATCGCCAGCAGCACCGGCAGCAGCGCGGCCACCAGCGCGCCGAAGGCGATCAGCAGGATGCCGAGCGCGACCGGCAGCGCCGAGTACTCGGCGCGCTGGAAGTCGCTGCCGAACGCGTCGTTGAAGACCTTCTCCGAGCTGGCCGCGCCGAACTGCTCGACCTTCAGGTCCTTGTGCTTGTCCTGGACACCGCTGACGGCCTCGACGACCGGTTCGACCCGGTCGGGTGCTGTCTGCGGGTCGCCCCGCATGTCGAACCTCACCAGTACGGACCGGCCGTCCTCGGAGATCGCGCCGACGTCGTACGGCGACTGGACGGAGGCGACCTGGCCGGTGCCCTCGACCGCGGCGACGACCTCCCCGACCACGGCGCGGAAGGCCGGGTCGGTGGCCTGCAGGGAACCCCCGGCCGCCTGGACCAGCACCATTTCGCCGGCCGGTTCGTCGTTCAGCCCCGCGTCGTCCAGGATGGCCACCGCCTGCCCGAACTCCCCGGGCACCTCCTCCCGGTCCGTCAGGTCGACCCGCCCGGCCATCGAGCCGATGGCCAGCGCGAGTACGACGAAGAGCAGCCAGCTCCCGACCGCCGTCCAGCGGTGCCGGGCGCTCCAGCCGCCCATGGCGGCGGCGATGCCCTGCCCGCGCACCGTCTCCGCGGTACGTGCCCTGCCGTGTGCGCTTGCCACGGTTGCGAACCCCCTCGAAGCCGGACGGTGGAACCTCACCACCGCCTCGCCCTCGACGCTATGGGCCCGCGGGACAGCGCCCCATCCGGCTGACAGGTGAACCGGCGGCGGGTTTCTCCTCCCCAGGGAGTGGGGAAAACCCCCGCCCACGGGAGTGGTGCCCCCTACAACGACCGTCGTCCCGGTGTCCGGCCGCATGAAAACGGAAGGCGGCAGCCCCATGTCCCGCCGTCAGGGTGAGCGGCACGCGGGGGCGGCTCCGTGGTGTGCTTCCTTCTCCCGCTCCTCTGCACAAGGAATCCCAGCGCGCCGGCTTCCCGCCCCCGCATCCATCCCTTCCGGGAACCCGGCGCCTGACCCGGACTACTGCCGGTAGCCGGCCAGGAAGCGCCCGATGCGGCTGATGGCGGCGTCCAGGTCGTCGGCGCGGGGGAGGGTCAGGATGCGGAAGTGGTCCGGGCGCGGCCAGCTGAAGCCGGTGCCCTGGACGACCTGGATCTTCTCGCGGAGCAGCAGGTCGAGCACGAACTTCTCGTCGTCGTGGATCCGGTGCACCTTCGGGTCCAGCCGGGGGAAGGCGTAGAGCGCGCCCTTGGGCTTGACGCAGCTGACGCCGGGGATCTCGTTCAGCTTCTCCCAGGCCTTGTCGCGCTGTTCGTGCAGCCGTCCCCCGGGCAGGATCAGGTCCTTGATGCTCTGCCGGCCGCCGAGGGCGGCCTGGATCGCCTGCTGGGCCGGGACGTTGGGGCACAGCCGCATCGAGGCCAGCATCGTCAGGCCCTCGAGGTAGCTCTTGGCGTGCTGCCGGGGACCGGTGACGACCAGCCAGCCGGAGCGGAAGCCCGCCACCCGGTACGCCTTGGACAGCCCGCTGAAGGTCAGGCAGAGCACGTCGGGTGCGAGCTGTGCCGCCGAGTGGTGCACGGAGTCGTCGTAGAGGATCTTGTCGTACACCTCGTCGGCGAAGACCACCAGGTGGTGGCGGCGCGCCAGGTCGAGCATCCCCTCGAGCAGTTCGCGGGGGTAGACCGCGCCCGTCGGGTTGTTGGGGTTGATGATGACGAGCGCCCGCGTACGGCTGGTGATCTTGGAGGCGATGTCGTCGAGGTCGGGGAACCAGTCCGCCTGCTCGTCGCAGAGGTAGTGCACCGCCTTGCCGCCGGCCAGGTTCGTCACGGCCGTCCACAGCGGGAAGTCAGGGGCCGGGATCAGCACCTCGTCACCGTCGTCGACGAGGGCCTGGACGGCCATCTGCACCAGCTCCGACACCCCGTTGCCGAGGAAGACGTCGTCCACGCCGACATCGGCGAGCCCGCGCTCCTGGTAGTGCTGGGCGACCGCCCGGCGGGCCGACAGGATGCCGCGTGAGTCGCTGTAGCCGTGCGACGCGGGGAGCGTGCGGATGATGTCCTGCAGGATCTCCTCGGGCGCCTCGAACCCGAACAGCGCCGGATTGCCCGTGTTGAGCCGCAGCACGCTGTGCCCCGCCTCCTCCAGCGCGTTGGCGTGCTCGATCACCGGCCCCCGGATCTCGTAACAGACGTCGGCCAGCTTGCCCGACTGCTTGTACTCCATGCGACGGCCTCCCGATCCGGTCCCGCGGTCCTGCCCGGTACGCTGCTCTCCTTGGTTTTA
The DNA here is from genome assembly GCF_033792735.1 of Streptomyces sp. PA03-3a. Lineage (NCBI taxonomy): Bacteria > Bacillati > Actinomycetota > Actinomycetes > Kitasatosporales > Streptomycetaceae > Streptomyces > Streptomyces sp. PA03-3a. The sequence continues at coordinate 165,650 of NZ_JARAVM010000002.1, read as the reverse complement.
CCAAGTGCGCGCTTGGAAAGTCCAACTCCTTGTCTACACTGGGGATCATGCCGCGCCGAAGTTACGACCAGTACTGCTCCGTCGCCCGGGCCCTGGACACCGTCGGGGAGCGCTGGACGCTCCTGATCGTCCGGGAGCTGCTGGCGGGCCCCCGCCGGTACACCGACCTCCACGCCGACCTGCCCGGCGTCAGCACCGACGTCCTCGCCTCCCGGCTCAAGGAGATGGAGCGCGACGGCCTGGTCACCCGCCGCCGCCTCGCGCCGCCCGGCGCCGCGTACGTCTACGAACTCACCCCGCGCGGCCGGGAACTGCTCGGCGTCCTCGGCGCCCTCGCCGAATGGGGCGCGCCGGAGCTGCGGGAGCCCCGGCCCACCGACGCCGTCCGCGCGCACTGGGCCGCCGTGCCCCTCATGCGGCACCTCGCCGCGCTGCCCGGGGTCCCCGCGGGGGTCGTCGAGGTCCGCCTCGACGAGGGCGCCTTCCACATCGAACTCGGCGGCGGGACCCCCTCGTACGCGGACGGCCCCGCCAAGCGCCCGGACGCGGTCGTGGCACTGCCCCCGGGAGCCGTCCGGGGCATCGCCGGCGCCCTGAGGGACGGGGATGCCGAGGTCACCGGCGACGGCCCTCTCGCGGACGCCCTTCGCGGGGCGTGAACCGCGGTACGGTGCCCGGGTGGAGCGTCGCCGCGTGGAACTCGGCCGGGTCCAGGAGACCCTGCTCATACCGCTGCGGGCGCGCGCGGCCGAGACGCGCCGCCGGCGTCCGCTGACCCGCGACCCCCGGTCGGTGGAGGTGGCCGACGCCCTCGACCGCGACCTCACGCGCGTCGGCGGCAAGCTGAGGCTGCTCGGCCCGGTGTTCCGCGGCGTCGTGCTCGACGAATGGGTACGGGAGTTCCTGGAGGAGCACCCGTCGGGCACCGTCGTCGAGATCGGCGTCGGCCTCAACACCCGTTACGAGCGGCTCGACAACGGCGCCGCCACCTGGGTCGAGATCGACCTGCCGGACGTCATCGCGCTGCGCCGCGAGCTCTTCGCGGAACACGACCGCCGCCGCATGGTCGCGGGCTCCGCGACCGAACCGGACTGGGCGGCGGCCGTCGCGGCCGTCCCCGGCCCGTACCTCTTCGTCTCCGAGGCCGTGCTCATCTACGTCTCCGAGGACGGCGCCCGCTCCGCCGTCGACGTCATCCGCGACCGGTTCCCCGGCTCCGTCCTCCTGATGGACACCGTCGGTTCCGCGGAGGCCCGCCGCCCGCGCGCCGTCAACGTCGGCTGGACCTGCGACGATCCGGGCGAACTGGCCGCCTGGGGGCTGCGGCTGCGCGACTCCCGCACCCTGTGGGACCTCCCGCCGCAGGCCCGCGCACGGCTCACCCCGGGGCGCCGCCTGCTGACCGCGCTGCTCGACCGCGCCTCGCGCGGCGGAGGCACGCGGCTGAGCCGCTTCGACGTCGACGGGTTGTAGGAGTACCGGGGCCGGCGGAGGGTGTTCGTTCGGCTGTCCCGCCGCTGTGCGCCCGCAGGGCGCGAGACGGCGCGGACAGCCGAGCCCCCCACCGTCACCACCCCCGGTCATGGCACCTACGGCACCGGCGGTACGGGGCTCCAGACCGGCGGCGCGACCGGGCCGCGCCCGCTGCGGCGGGCGGCCCGCGCCGCGATGCCCAGCACCAGTCCGGTGACGGCCGACGCGAAGCCGAACAGCGCCCCCAGGGCCAGCAGCAGGGGGCCGGTACGGTCCTCCAGCACGCGGGCCCGGACACCGGCGGCGGGGAGGGTGCCCGACTGGTCCCGGACGAAGTAGCGGGAGTCCATGGAGTCCGCGCGGTGGTCGCCCAGCAGGAACAGGCGTCCCTCGGGCACCGTGACGTCGAACGCGGGCGCCCCGCCCGACGGATCCCCGTCCTTCACGTACGGCTCGGACAGCTCCTCGCCGTTCACCGTCACCGGTCCGCCGCGCCGCTCCGCGACCCGGTCGCCGCCCTCGCCGATCACGCGCTCCAGTACCGGCCCGCCCTGGTAACGGCCCTGCCCGTCGATCAGCACCACGTCGCCGCGCCGCACCTCGTCCGCCTCGATCCGCTCGAACAGGAGCCGCTCACCGGGGGAGTAGCCGGGCTCCATGGCCGCGCTGGAGACCGTACCCGTCGTGTAGCCCGTCCGGGACGTCACCACCGCACCGACCAAGAGCACCAGCCCCACCGGTCCGAGCACCCACGCCGCGATGCGCCGCCGTCTTCCTGCGTCTGTCATGGCCCCTCCCTGGAGTCCGTGTACGGCGACGGTAGGACACCGTCCTCCCGCCGGAACCATGGCCCCCCGGGCACCGCCCCGGTACCGTCGACCGGGAGCACCGGGAGCACCGGGGGGTGGGGGATGTCCGCTGCGCACGTCCGCGCGCAAGTGGCGCCCTTCGCCGCCGTGCCGGTGCTCGGGGTCGCGGCCGCGGTCGCCGCCGTGCTGACGGCGCTGTCCGGCCGCTACGGCTTCCACCGCGACGAGTTGTACTTCCTCGTCGCCGGCGACCACCCCGCCTGGGGCTACGTCGACCAGCCCCCGCTCACCCCGCTCGCGGCCCGCCTGTCCACCGCGGTCTTCGGTGACACGCCCGCCGGGCTGCGGGTGGTGGCCACCCTCGCCTGCGCCGTGACCGTCGTGACCGTCGCCGCCGTCGCCCGTGAACTGGGCGGCGGGCGGGCCGCGCAGGTGCTCGCGGCGGCGTGCACGGCGGTCTCCGGATTCGTCCTCGCCGTCGGCCACCTGGTCTCCACCGCCACCTTCGACATGCTCGCCTGGGTGGTCGTCTGCTGGCTCCTGCTCAGGCTGCTGCGCACCGGCGACCGCCGCCTGTGGCTCGCGCTGGGCGCGGCCCTCGGCGTCGGGATGCAGAACAAGTACCTGATCGCCCTGCTGGCCCTCTCTCTGCTCGTGGCGCTGCTCGCCACCGGACCCCGGCAGGTGCTGCGCGGCTGGTGGCCGCTCGCCGGAGCCGCCGTCGCGCTCGCTGTGGCCCTGCCCAGCCTGTGGTGGCAGGCGGCGCACGGCTGGCCCCAGCTGACCGTCGCGGGCGGCATCAGCGCGGACGACGGCACCGAGAACCGCATTCTGTTCGTGCCCCAGCAGATCGTCTTCCTCTCACCGGTGTTCGTCCCAGTGTGGATCGCGGGCGGGCTGCGGCTGTGGCGCGATCCCGCGCTGCGGTGGGCGCGCGCGTTCGTCCCGGCCTACCTCCTGCTCGCCGTCGTGGTGGTCGTCTCGGGCGGCAAGCCGTACTACTGCCTGCCGTTGCTGCTGGTGCTGCTCGCGGCGGGCTGCGTCACCTCCGTCTCCCGGCCGCGCGCCATGTGGCCGGCCGTGGCGCTGACGGCGGTCATCAGCGCCCTGATCTCGCTGCCCGTGCTCCCGCCGGGTGTGGTGGGCGCGGTGAACGGCGTCAACAAGGAGCAGGGCGAGCAGATCGGCTGGCCGCAACTCGCCGACGCCGTCGCCGAGGCCTGGTCCGACGTGCCCGCCGCCGACCGGCCCCGCGCGGTCGTGTTCGCCCAGAACTACGGCGAGGCCGGAGCCCTGGCGCACTACGGTCCCGCCCGCGGCCTGCCCGCCCCCTACTCCGCCCACATGAGCTTCGCCGACTGGGGCCCGCCTCCCGACTCCGCCACCGGCCCGGTGCTGCTGGTACGTCAGGAGGACTCCGACGGCGTCGAACGCCGTTTCACCGGCTGCCGGCGGGTCGGCCGCGTCGACAACGGCCAGGATGTCGACAACGAGGAACAGCACGCCGGCATCGTCCTGTGCACGGGCCCGAACGAACCGTGGTCACAGCTGTGGCCCGCGCTACGCCACTACTACTAGGCCGGTACGACACGGGAAAATGAGGGGGCCGGGCCGGGGGAGCCGGGTTACGGTGGCAGCACTCGATGATCACGCTCCCTGAAGGACGCCGCAGAACGGGAGCGGCCCGCACGGTCGGTGCGCGGTCACGGAGGGGCGGCACCACATGTCCCTGCCCTTCCGGAGGAGTTCCCTATGAAGATCGGACTCGGCCTTCCCGTCGACGACCCCGCCGCGCTGACGACCTGGGCCCGCCGCGCCGACGACGGCCCCTTCAGCAGCCTCGGCCTGCTCGACCGCCTCGTGTACGACAACCCCGAACCGCTGGTCACCCTCGCGGTGCTCGCCGGGGCGACCCGCAGGATCCGGCTGCAGACCGAGGTCCTCATCTCACCGTTCCGCGACGCCGCCGTCCTGGCCAAGCAGGCGGCGACCCTGGACCGCCTCTGCGGCGGCCGCTTCACCCTCGGCATCGGAGTGGGCGCGCGCGAGGACGACTTCCGCGCCGCGGGCGCCGACTTCCACCGCCGCGGCCACCTGCTCGACGAGCAGATGGCGGTGCTTCGCCGCCTGTGGGCGGGCGACCCGTACGGCGAGGGGACCGGACCGATCGGCCCCGCCCCGGTGACCCCGGGCGGCCCCGAGGTGCTGTTCGGCGGCTTCGTCCCGGCCGCACTCGACAGGGTCGGCCGCCATGGCGACGGCTTCCTGGGCGCCGGAATGCCGCCCAAGGCGATGGACCGGCTCTTCCGCGAGGCGGAACGGAGCTGGGAGCGGCACGCGCGGCCCGGGCGGCCCCGGCTCGTCGCCCAGGCCAACGTCGCGCTCGGCCCGGACGAGGTGGTCGCCGCGGCCCGCGCCAACATCCGCGCCTACTACGCCTTCAGCGGGTTCGCCGACCGAGTCGCGGAGGGACTGCTGACGACCCCGGAGCAGATCCGGGACGCGGTCGCCGGGTACGGGGGCACCGGAGCCGACGAAGTGGTGCTGTACTGCTGGGCGTCGGACCCCGGCCAGGTGGAGCGCCTGGCGGACGTCGTGTCCTGACGGCCCCTGCCCCCGCCACGCCTCAGGCCAGGGCCAGTGACCGACGCGGCAGCAGCGCCTCGTCGAAGCGCCGCAGCAGCAGCCGTGCGACCTCCGGGGCGTCGCCGAGGACGTCGGCGAGGACGTCCGCGCCGGAGGCCAGGGCGCCGCGGGCGATGCGGTCGGGCAGGAAGCCCGGCGCGATGACGTACGGCGCGACGGCGACGTGCCGTACGCCCTCGGCGCGCAGCGCGCGCACCGCCTCGTCCGTGGTGGGAAGGGACGCGGAGGCGAACGCAGGCCGCACGGCGCACCAACCGGTACGCCGCCACTCCCGCGCGATTTCTGCGATCACTGCGATCGCCTCCGGGTCGGAGGAGCCCGCCGAGGCCAGGACGATCCCGGTCGAGGGGCGGTCGCCGGGGCGGAGCCCGGCTTCGCGCAGCCGCCGCTCCAGGGCGGTCTGCAGCAGCGGTGAGGGGCCGAGCACGTCCGCCCGGCGCACGCGCATCCGGGCGTGGCGCGCCGCGGACTCGCGCAGCACCGCGGGGATGTCCGCCTTGGCGTGGAAGGCGCGGGTCAGCAGCAGCGGCAGCGCCACCGCGTCGCGCACGCCCTCCGCGGCCAGCCGGTCCACGACCTGCGGCACGTTCGGCGCGCAGTGGTCGAGGAAGGCCGTCTCCACCCGCAGCCCGGGGCGGGCCGCCCGGACCCGCTCGGTCAGGGCGTGGACGGTCGAGGCGTGCCGCGGGTCGCGGCTGCCGTGGGCGATGACGAGGAGGACGTGCCGGGCGCTCACGGTCAGCCCCGTGCCAGCAGGCCGCGGCTGCGCAGCACCGTACGCTCCAGCGGCGCGAACACCAGCAGCTCGATGCCGATGCCGACGACCAGGATCAGCAGGATCGCCGCCAGCACGCTCGGCATGTCGGACAGTTCACGGCCCTGCTCCAGCAACTGGCCCAGGCCCACGCCGAGGTCGGGGGAGGTGGCGATCAGCTCGGCGGCCATCAGGGAGCGCCAGGAGAAGGCCCAACCCTGCTTGAGGCCCGCGAGGTACCCCGGCAGGGCGGCCGGCAGCAGTACGTGCCGCACCGCGTGGACACCGGTGGCGCCGATCGTACGGCCGGCCCGCAGGAACAGCGGCGGGATCTGGTCGACGCCCGCGACCAGGCCGTTGGCGATCGAGGGCACCGCGCCCAGCAGCACCACGCAGTAGATCGTGGCGTCCGACAGCCCGAACCAGATGATCGACGCGGGCACCCACGCCACCGACGGCAGCGACTGCAGACCCGACAGGATCGGCCCGATCGCGGCCCGGACCACCCGGACCCGCGCCACGAGCAGCCCGAGCGGCGTGCCGATCGCGACGGAGGCCACGAAGCCCAGCGCGCCGCGCGACAGGCTGGTCCAGACGTAGCCGAGCAGCGTGCCGTCGAGCCACTTGTCCTGCAGAGCGCGCCCGACCTCCGCCGGACTGGGCAGCTGGTAGTGCGGTTTGACCTCGAAGTGGTACGCGAGCTGCCACACCACCAGCACCAGCGCGATGGCGACGAGCGGGGGAACGGCCTTCTGCAGCAGTACGCGGGCCAACGGCACGCGGGTGGCGGACCGGGTCTCCAGGGCGTCGAGCCCGGCCTCCAGCCCCGCGAGGTCGCCGGTGTGCGCGGTGTGCGCCTTCGTCTCAGTGCTGGCCATGTCGGCGGATCTCCCCCCGGAGGTGTTCGGTGATCTCCACGGAGAGCTCGGCGACCGCCGAGTCCTCGATGCGGCGCGGCTGCGGGATGTCGACCGTCCATTCCCGGGCGATCCGTCCCGGCCGCGAGGAGAGCAGCACGACCCGCTGCGCGAGCCGCACCGCCTCGCGGACGTTGTGGGTCACGAAGAGCACCGACAGGCGGGTCTCGGCCCAGATGCGGGTGAGCTCCTCGTGCAGGACGTCGCGCGTGATGGCGTCGAGGGCGGCGAACGGCTCGTCCATCAGCAGCAGCTGGCTGTCTTGCGCCAGCGCCCGGGCCAGCGCGACGCGCTGCCGCATGCCGCCGGACAGCTCGTGCACCCGCTTGCCGTACGCGCCCTTCAGCCGGACGAGCTCCAGCAGCCGCTCGGCCTCCGGGCGCCGCTCGGCGCGCTGCACGCCGCGCATGCGCAGGGCCAGTTCGATGTTCCTGCCCGCGGTGAGCCACGGGAACAGGGCGTGCTCCTGGAACATCAGGGCCGGGCGGCCGCCGGGGGTCTCGATGCCCCCGGCGGTCGTCCCGTCCAGCCCCGCGACCAGGTTGAGCAGTGTGGACTTGCCGCAGCCCGAGGCCCCCAGCAGGCAGACGAACTCGCCCGGGGCGACGTCGATGCTGATGTCGTCCAGCACGTGCGTCTCCGCGCCGGGACGGCCGAAGGACTTCGAGACGTGCTCGAGCCGTGCGGCGTACGGGGCCGCGTCGACCGTCACGGCGGGCTGCTTGGTGAGTGCGGTGGCCATGGCGTCACCTCCTGAGGGCTGGGGCTGCGGGCTTCATCTGTTCTGCCGGACGTCAGCCGCCGAGACCGGCGTCGTCGATCCCGGTCTTGCCCTCGCCCTTGAGGATCTTGTTGAGGAGCGACAGGTCGTAGATGCCCTTGAGGGCGGGCTTCTCCAGCAGGCCGGCGGTGACGGCGTGGTCGGCCTCGGTCTGCAGGGTGGACGCCAGCGGGTCGTCGATCACCTGGATGCTCTTCCACGCCGGGTCGATGACGTCGGCGGGCAGGGGCTTGCCGGAGAGCTTCTCCAGTTGGGCGTTGGCGTCGGCCTTCGCCTTGTCCGGGTTGGCGTTGATCCAGGCGTTGGTCTTCACCGAACCCCGCAGCACGGCCTCGACGACGTCCGGGTGCTCCTTGAGGAACGTCTGGGAGACGATCACGTTGGTGATGACGAACTTCTTGTCCGGCCACAGGTCGCTCTCGTCCAGCAGCACCTTCGCGCCCTCGGCGACCAGCTTGGAGGCGGTGGGCTCGGGCACCCACGCGCCGTCGATCGACCCGGTCTTGTAGGCGTCGGGTGTCACCTTGTTGTCCGTGCGGACCACGGAGACGTCGCCCTTGCCGCTGGTGGCGTCGACCTTCCAGCCCTGCTCGGAGATCCAGTTGAGGAAGGCCACGTCCTGGGTGTTGCCGAGCTGGGGGGTGGCGATCTTCTTGCCCTTGACGTCCTTCAGCGACGTGATCTTCTCCGGGTTGACGACCAGTTTGACGCCGCCGGAGGCCGAACCGGAGATGATCTTCAGACTCTTGCCGCCGGACTTCGTCCAGCCGTTGACCGCCGGGGAGGGGCCGATCCAGCCGATGTCGATCGAACCGGCGTTGAGGGCCTCGATCTCGGCGGGCCCGGCGTTGAAGACCGACTCCTTGATCGTGGTGCCCGAGCCCAGCTCGTCGGCGAAGAAGCCCTCCTTCAGGCCCACCAGCGGGGTGGCGTGGGTGAGGTTCGCGAAGTAGCCGATCTTCACCGTCGAGGCGGACAACTTCTTGCTGGTGCCGCTGCTCGCGGCCGCGTTGGTGGTGTCGTCCTTCTTCTCGGATCCGTAGCCGCAGGCGGCCAGGGCCAGCAGGGGCAGAAGGGCGGCGCCCGCTATGAGGCGGCGACGGGCGGACGTTCTCGGGGCGGTGGTGCGATCGGCAGTCACGGGAGGCGATCCTCTCGATGGCCCCGGCTCGCGCCCTCTAGGGCGCGCCGGGGTGGTGGCTGTCTGGTGGTCGTCGGTGCGGTGCCGCCTGCGCGGCGTGAGTGCGGTGCTCGGCCGGGGTCAGCGCGCACATCGCGTGACACCGCCCGTGCCGCTGCCCAGACAGCCGCTGCCGACGCGACCGCCCTCCTTGGCGAATCCCGCGAAGGCGTCGTCGAACGCCATCAGAAGTCCCACCCCTCGTCCTCGCCGGCCGCGTCCGCGGCGGCCGTGGCGGTGCGGGCGGCGAAGGCCTCGCCGGCCATGCCGGCGGTCAGCGTGGTGCCGTCCGCCGGGTCGATCAGCAGGAAGGAGCCGGTGAGCCGCGAGTCGGCGTACGCGTCCAGCGGCAGCGGCTCCGAGGTGCGCAGCACCACCGTGCCGATGTCGTTGACGCCGAACTCGCCCGGATCGTCCTGGTGCTCCAGCCCCCGGGTCAGGTCGATCCGGTACGGGAGCCGCTGCACGATCGCCTTGACCGTGCGCGTGCCGTGCTTCAGCAGCACGCGCACGCCGACCGCCAGCGGCCGCTCGTGCAGATGGCACACGGTCGCCTCGACCTCCCGGGTGGTCGCCGGGGCGGTGCCGGAGGGCGCGATCAGATCGCCGCGCGAGATGTCGAGATCGTCGCTGAGCAGCAGCGTCACCGACTGCGGGGCCCATGCCACGTCGACCGGGGCGCCGAGCAGGTCGATGCCGCTGATCGTGCTCGTCAGCCCGGACGGCAGCACCGTCACCGGGTCGCCGACCCGCAGCACGCCCGAGGCGATCCGCCCCGCGTAGCCGCGGTAGTCCGGGTGCTCGGCGGTCTGCGGGCGGATGACGTACTGCACGGGGAAGCGCGCTGGCTGCGCGCCGGGGTCGCTGCCGACGGGGACGGTCTCCAGGTGCTCCAGGATCGTCGGGCCGCCGTACCAGTCCATGTTCGCCGACGGGGTCACGACGTTGTCGCCGGCCAGCGCCGAGATGGGGATCGTGGTGACCTCCGGGACGCCGATGGAGGCCGCGTACGCGGTGAACTCCTCGGCGATGGCCGCGAAGACCGGCTCCGACCAGTCGACCAGGTCCATCTTGTTGACGGCGAGCACCACGTGCGGCACCCGCAGCAGCGCGGCCACCGCCGCGTGCCGGCGGGTCTGCTCCACGACGCCGTTGCGGGCGTCGACCAGGACCACGGTCAGCTCGGCGGTCGAGGCGCCGGTCACCATGTTCCGCGTGTACTGCACGTGCCCCGGGGTGTCCGCCAGGATGAACCGCCGCCGCGGGGTGGCGAAGTAGCGGTAGGCCACGTCGATGGTGATGCCCTGTTCGCGCTCGGCGCGCAGGCCGTCGGTGAGCAGCGCCAGGTCCGGCGCGTCCTGCCCGCGGCGCGCGGAGGCCAGCTCGACGGCCTCCAACTGGTCGGCGAGCACCGACTTGGAGTCGTGCAGCAGCCGCCCCACCAGCGTGGACTTGCCGTCGTCGACGGAGCCCGCGGTGGCGAAGCGCAGCAGGGAGGTGGCCGAGAGCTGCTCGGCGGCGGTGGTACCGGTGGTCATGGCTAGAAGTACCCCTCGCGCTTGCGGTCTTCCATCGCGGCCTCGGAGAGCTTGTCGTCGGCCCGGGTGGCGCCCCGCTCGGTGAGCCGCGACGCGGCGATCTCGGCGATGACGGCGTCGATGCCGGCGGCGTCGGAGTCCACCGCGCCGGTGCAGGACATGTCGCCCACCGTGCGGTAGCGGACCAGACGGGTCTCCACCGTCTCGCCGTCCTTCGGACCGCCCCAGTCGCCCGCGGTCAGCCACATGCCGCCGCGCCGGAACACCTCGCGCTCGTGGGCGTAGTAGATCTCCGGAAGCTCGATCCCCTCACGGGCGATGTACTGCCACACGTCCAGCTCGGTCCAGTTGGACAGCGGGAAGACGCGCACGTGCTCGCCGGGGGCGTGCCGGCCGTTGTAGAGCTGCCACAGCTCGGGGCGCTGGCGGCGCGGGTCCCACTGGGAGAACTCGTCACGCAGCGAGAACACCCGCTCCTTGGCGCGGGCCTTCTCCTCGTCACGGCGGCCGCCGCCGAAGACGGCGTCGAAGCGGTGCTCCTGGATGGCCTCGGTCAGCGGCACCGTCTGCAGCGGGTTGCGGGTGCCGTCGGGGCGCTCGCGCAGCCGGCCGTCGTCGATGTAGTCCTGCACCGAGGCGACGTGCAGCCGCAGCGCGTGCTCGGCCACGGTGCGGTCCCGGTACTCCAGCACCTCGGGGAAGTTGTGGCCCGTGTCGACGTGCAGCAGCGAGAAGGGGACCGCCGCCGGGGCGAAGGCCTTCAGCGCCAGATGGAGCATGACGATGGAGTCCTTGCCGCCGGAGAAGAGGATCACCGGCCGCTCGAACTCGCCCGCCACCTCTCGGAAGATGTGCACCGCCTCCGACTCCAGCGCGTCCAGGTGCGACAGCGCGAAGGGATTGCCGGTGCTCTCGTCGACCGCGACTACCGTGGTCACGCTGTGTCCCCTTCGATCTCCCCCAGAGCTCGCGCCTGGGTGGTGCCCCCATCTCCGCCCGCGCGGCGAACGTGCCTCTGGCCGGTCGGGTGCGGCCCGGTAGCCGCACGTACTCCCCCGGCTGTCGCCGGGAGGTGCCCCCAGCTCACAGGAGTCCCCTTTCCACCAGCAGCGCCGTCAGCAGCGCCGCCGAGTCCTCGACGGTGTGGTCCTGGGTCTCGATCCGCAGATCGGGGATCTCCGGTGCCTCGTACGGGTCGTCGACACCGGTCAGCCCGGATATCTCGCCCGCGGCCTGCTTGGCGTACAGGCCCTTCACGTCGCGTACGGAGCAGACCTCCACCGGCGTGGCCACGTGCACCTCCAGGTACGCCGTGCCCCGCGCCTCGTGGCGCTTGCGGACGGCCTCCCGGCTGTCGGCGTACGGCGCGATGACCGGGACCAGCACCTTTACCCCGTTGGAGGCGAGGAGTTCGGCGACGAAACCGATCCGCTGCACATTGGTGTGCCGGTCCTCGCGGCCGAAACCGAGGCCCGCGGAGAGGAACTCGCGGATCTCGTCGCCGTCCAGGACCTCCACGCGGTGCCCTTCGCCGCGCAGCCCGGCGGCCAGCGACCGGGCGATCGTGGTCTTGCCCGCGCTCGGCAGACCGGTGAGCCACACCGTGGCGCCCGCGTCCGTCACACTCATCCGCCCCTCCCGGGAGATCCGTTCCGTCGTCATCAGCCGTGCAGCCCGCACTCGGTCTTGCCCCGGCCCGCCCAGCGGCCGGCCCGGGCGTCCTCGCCCTCCAGCACCCGGCGGGTGCAGGGGGCGCAGCCGACCGAGGCGTAACCGTCCATGAGCAGCGGATTGGTGAGCACCCCGTGCTCGGCGACATAGGAGTCCACGTCGTCCTGCGTCCAGCGGGCGATGGGGGAGACCTTCACCTTGCCGCGCCGGGCGTCCCAGCCGACGACCGGGGTGCCGGCCCGGGTGGGGGACTCGTCGCGGCGCAGGCCGGTCGCCCAGGCGTCATAGCCGGTCAGTCCCTCCTCCAGCGGCTTGACCTTGCGCAGCGCGCAGCACAGGTCGGGGTCGCGGTCGTGGAGCTTCGGCCCGTACTCGGCGTCCTGCTCGTCAACGGTCTGACGGGGGGTCAGCGTGATGACCCGCACGTCCATGACGGCGGCGACCGCGTCACGGGTGCCGATGGTCTCCGGGAAGTGGTAGCCGGTGTCGAGGAAGACGACGTCGACGCCCGGGGCGACGCGCGAGGCCAGATGGGCGACGACCGCGTCCTCCATCGAGGACGTGACGCAGAACCGCGAGCCGAAGATGCCCGTGGCCCAGCGCAGGATCTCGGGCGCCGGGGCGTCCTCCAGGTCACGGCCGGCCTGCTCCGCCAGCGTCCGCAGTTCGTCCGCGGTGTCCCGCTGCGCGGTGGTCACGAAGGGCCTCCCTCGCCGGTCCCGGTCCGCAGCCCCCGGGCCAGCAGGCCCAGGAACTTCAGCTGGAACGCGCGGTTGCACGACCGGCACTCCCAGGCGCCGTGCCCCTGCTCCGCGGGGTGAAGGTCCTCGTCCCCGCAGTAGGGGCAGTGGAACGGTGCGGCACGCTCGCTCACGACAGCGCCTCCTCGCTCGCCCGCGTCACCCACTGCGCGAAGCGCTCGCCGTCCGTGCGCTCGGCCTGGAAGCGCTTCAGGACACGCTCGACGTAGTCGGGCAGCTCGTCCGCGGTGACCTTCAGGCCGCGGACCTTGCGGCCGAACCCGGCCTCCAGGCCCAGCGCGCCGCCCAGGTGCACCTGGTAGCCCTCCACCTGGCGGCCGTCGTCGTCCAGCACCAACTGGCCCTTGAGTCCGATGTCGGCGACCTGGATGCGGGCGCAGGCGTTGGGGCAGCCGTTGACGTTGATCGTGATCGGCTCGTCGAACTCGGGGAGCCTGCGTTCGAGTTCGTCGATCAGCGAGGAGCCGCGCGCCTTGGTCTCGACGATGGCCAGCTTGCAGAACTCGATGCCGGTGCAGGCCATCGTGCCGCGCCGGAAGGGGGAGGGCCGCACCTGCAGGTCCAGCGACTCCAGCCCCGCGACGAGCGAGTCGACGCGGTCGAGCTCCACGTCCAGCACGATCATCTTCTGCTCGACGGTGGTCCGCAGCCGGCCGGAGCCGTGCGCCTCGGCCAGCTCCGCGATCTTGCTGAGAGTGGCACCGTCCACCCGGCCGACGCGCGGCGCGAAGCCGACGTAGTAACGGCCGTCCTTCTGGCGGTGCACGCCCACGTGGTCCCGCCACTGCTGGACCGGCTGGTCGGGGGCGGGGCCGTCGGTCAGCGCGCGCCCCAGGTACTCGTCCTCCAGCACCCGGCGGAACTTCTCCACGCCCCAGTCGGCGACCAGGAACTTCAGCCGGGCGCGGTTGCGCAGCCGCCGGTAGCCGTAGTCGCGGAAGATCGAGATGACGCCCTCGAAGACGTCGGGGACCTCTTCCAGCGGCACCCACGCGCCCAGCCGGACACCGATCTTGGGGTTGGTGGACAGGCCGCCGCCGACCCACACGTCGAAGCCCGGGCCGTGCTCGGGGTGGCGGACGCCGACGAAGGCGACGTCGTTGATCTCGTGGGCCACGTCCAGCAGCGGCGAACCGGAGATCGCCGACTTGAACTTGCGGGGGAGGTTGGAGAACTCCTTGTTGCCGACGATGCGGCGGTGGGCCTCGTCGACGGCCCAGGTGCCGTCGACGATCTCGTCCTCGGCGATCCCGGCGACGGGCGAGCCGAGGATGACACGAGGGGTGTCGCCGCACGCCTCGGTGGTGGACAGGCCCACGGCCTCCAGCCGGCGCCAGATCTCGGCGACGTCCTCGATGCGGATCCAGTGCAGCTGGATGTTCTGCCGGTCGGTGATGTCGGCGGTGCCCCGGGCGAACTCCTGGGAGACCTCGCCGATGACGCGCAGCTGCTCGGTGGTGAGCCGGCCGCCGTCGACGCGGATGCGGAGCATGAAGAACTTGTCGTCCAGCTCCTCCGGCTCCAGGATCGCGGTCTTGCCGCCGTCGATCCCGGGCTTGCGCTGGGTGTACAGGCCCCACCAGCGCATGCGGCCGCGCAGGTCGGCGCCGTCGATCGCGTCGAAGCCGCGGTCCCGGTAGATCGTCTCAATGCGTGTCCGCACGTTGAGACCGTCGTCGTCCCGCTTGAACTGCTCGTTGGCGTTGAGCGGCGTCATGTGGCCGACCGCCCACTGGCCCTCGCCGCGGTGGCGGCCGACCTTGCGGCGCGGCGCGGCGGCGTTCGGCTGGTCAGGCGTGGAAGCCATGGAGATGCAGTCCTTCTGGCAGGCTGGAAAGAGTCGGTCGTAGCGCAAAGAGTCCCCATGGCCTGCGGATACGCCGGAACACTGCGAGCAGCGCATGGCGTGGGCGCGTCATTGCGCCCGCGAGACAGGGGACGGCCGGATCAGTCCTGGACGGGACGGCGGCGAGTGCTCAGCGCGCCTGACAGATGGCGCTGGACATGCGTCCGAGGTCGACGTGCAGCCGACCTACCAAGGCGATTCCAGTGCGAGACATGTCGAAAGCGTGTCACGCGAATCTCGGGCCAGTCCACCGTTATCCACATGGTGGACATCTGTATCCCGCATAGCGAGACGTCTGTTGTGTCCGTCACCTGGCAGGGCTCGCCGGCCGCAGGAAATCGGCCGCGATGGCCCGGAATCCACCGTGCCCACGGGTCCCCACGTGCCGCAGCTTGTGGCCCGCCAGCGCCGAACCCAGCCGTACCCCCGCGCCGAGCAGCGCGCGGTCCGCGACCAGCGCCGCCAGCAGACCCGCCGCGAAGACGTCGCCCGCCCCGGTGGCGTCCTCGACCTCCCCGTCGGGCAGCGGACGGTGGGCGTAGCGCTCCACGGTGCCGGGGCGGTGCACCTCGACCCGGTCCGGGTACTTCACCACGGACACGCCCTCCCGCCCCTTCCGCACATGGCCGAGTCGCTCGAACTCCCGCCCGTTGACCAGCAGGTAGTCGCTCATCGCCGCCATGGCCAGCACATCGGCGGTCGGCTCCGCCGACCAGGCGTGCCCGGGGTCGAAGCTGATCAGCGTCCGCGGCGAACGCCGCCGCACCTCCGCCAGCAGCCGGTGCAGCGCCGCCCCGCCGTCCGGATCCAGGAACGAGGTGACGTGGACCGCCCGGGCCGCCGCCAGGTAGTCGGCGATCTCATGGAAGCGCTCCCGCACATGGGTGGCGATCCGCGTGTTCGCACCGGTGTGGGTCAGCAGCGTGCGTTCCCCTCCGTCGTGCACGGACAGGCAGATCCCGCACAGCCGGACCGGGTCCGTGGCCACCAGCCGCCGGTCGATGCCGAGCCCGTCGAGGACGGCGAGCGGGCCGGCCGCGCCCAACGGGTCCCGGCCGGCGACGCCCACGTAGCCGAGCCGCAGCCCCCGGCCCAGGCGCCCCAGCGCGTGGAGGGTGTTGAAGGCCGAGCCGCCCGGCTCCGGCGTCAGCGGCACCCCCTCGTCGCGCAGCCACTCCAGGCCGGCGCGGACGGACGGTTCGTCGACCATGCGCTCGCCGCCGCTCTCCGGCGGCCGCCGCAGCCGCATGTGCGCGCCCAGCCGGGCCAGCACGGGGCTGCCGTTCAGGGCGGACGCCCCTGTGATGAGGTCCAGGTTGAGCGCCCCGACCCCGACCACGTCCATACCCGCCCCTTCCCTCCGGCCGGTCCCTACCGGGCTCCCGGCCAGGGCCCGGTCACGGGCCTCTTCTCCTCTTCCCCCGTCTCGGTGCGGAAGATGCGGAAGCCGCGCTTCTCGTAATTGGCCAGTGCGTGCGGCCCGTCCAGGCTGCAGGTGTGCACCCACACCCGCTTCGTCGGGGCGCGGTCCGGCAGGCGCTCCGCCAGGTCCCAGGCGCGGGCGATGCCCACGGAGAGCAGGTGCCCGCCGATCCGCCGGCCCCGGAAGGCGGGCAGCAGCCCGAAGTACGCGATCTCGACCTGGCCGTCGTCCTGCGGGTCCAGTTCGATGTAGCCGGCCGGGGTGTCCCGGTCGTACGCCACCCAGGTCTCCACGCCCGGGCGCTCCAGGAAGGCCCGCCACTGCTCGTACGACCACGGCAGGCGGTCCGTCCAGGCGCAGTCCGCGCCCACCGACGTGTAGAGGAATCGGCTGAACTCCGGGGACGGTACCTCGGCCCGCACGATGCGGACCCCCGACGTCGCGGGGTCCGGCTCCAGGGAGGGCCGCAGATCGGCGTGGGAGGTCTGCTCCAGGGACCACGTGGTCACCGTGACGCTAGTGCTCATGCGCCACATTCTGCGGCCTCGCGGGCCCGGCGGGTCCCCGGCTCGCTGCCGCGGCCCGTGGGGTCCGTCCCCTCACTTCCCGAACCGCGCCGCGCGCACCGCCGGCGCCGTCGAGTGCGGCAGCAGGTCCGCGGGGTGGTCGGGGCGCACCACCGCGACCTCGACGCCGTCGGCGAAGCGGTAGGGGCGGTGGTCGAGCACCCCGGCCAGGGTGCGGCGCAGGCGGGACATCTCGGCGCGCACCGTCACCGTGCGGGAGGGGTCGCCGAACAGGTCGCCGGCCAGTTCCGCGGCGCTGCGGCCGTCCCGGTGCAGGGCCAGCACGAAGAGCAGTTCGGCATGGCGCGGGCTGAGCTCCTGCGACCAGCCGCCGGCCGCACCGGAGACGCTCACCGTCCACGTACGGGGCCGGCCGAGGTCCAGCACGACGTGCCCGGCCCCGGGCGCCACCTCCTCCGGCGGGACGACCCGCACCAGCCAGCCCCCCGGCAGCGGTTCCAGGGTGCAGGTGCCCAGCGCGGGCACCCAGGTGCGGCCGGCGCTCGGCGCGGCAGGCAGCGTGATCCGTTCCACCGGCGGCATCCCGGTCACGGCGGCCGTCCAGCCGTTGGGATCGACGACCGCAGCCCGTCCCGGCATCCGGGCGAGCAGCGGGGCGGAGACCGAGCGCAGCCGGTCCACGGCCGCCCAGTGCAGGCTGCGCAGTTCGGCCTCGGCGACCTTGGTCACCGCGGTCACCAGCGACAGCACCGCGGGGTGCATGCCGGCCGCGGGCCCGCTGACGTCCACCGCGCCGAGCAGCCGTCCGTCGCGCGGGTCTATCAGCGGTGCCGCGGCGCAGGTCCACTGGTGGTGCACCCGTACGAAGTGCTCGGAGGAGTGCACCTGCACCGGCCGCCCGGTGACCAGGGCGGTGCCGATCGCGTTGGTGCCGACGGCCTCCTCCGACCACGAGGCGCCCTCCGAGAAGCCGAGCCGGTCCGCGCTCCTGCGGACGGCCAGGCTGCCGTCCCGCCACAGCACCCGCCCCTCGGCGTCGGTGACCACCATGATGTGCCGGGCCTCGTCGGCGACCGAGACCAGCCCGTCGCGCAGCGCGGGCATGACGTCGCCCAGCGGGGTACGGCGCCTGCGCACCTCGATCTCGTCGGCGGTCAGCATGCCGGCGTGACTGCCGTTGTCGGGGTCGACACCGAGGTCCAGGGCGCGCCGCCAGGAGTCCTGGATGACCGGTCTGGCCTCGGCGCCGCCCGATCCGCCGCCCAGCGCGGCGTCCCGCATGCCGGCCAGCAGCCGTGCGGAACGACGCGGTTCCTGGACGGACTGGACCGACAACGACCGTGCGTCGATCGGAACCTGGCTCATGGTGCTCCCCGCGTCCGTGTGCGCAGCGCTTTGCGCGCCCCGGCAGTGGCCGCGCCGGTTCTCCGCTGCCACACCATGTGCATATGGTGCCGTCGGGGCGGTCCCTCCGGTGGGATATCCGGCCAATACCTTGCAACTGTCTGCAACGGTTGCGAATATGCGCGCACTCGACGGACAGTGACGGCGCATCACGCTACTCGTACGGAACCCTGAATCCGTGCGACGGTGAGGCGAGACCGGGGGTGGTGCCGAGTCGGCGCGGCACCACCCTCCGTGCGGCGCGGCGGCGGAACGTTTCCCCGAGGGTCCCGGTCCTTCCGCCGGGACCGCGGGCGGACCGCCGCCGCACCCGCCCCTCACCCCCGCGGCTGTGCCCGCTCCACGATCGCCGCCAGGTCCAGGCCGCGCGGCAGCGTGCCGAAGGTCGCACCCCAGTCCCCGCCCAGCCGCGAGGCGCAGAAGGCGTCCGAGACCTCCACCGGGGCGAACCGCACCAGCAACGAACCCTGCAGCACCAGCGCCATCCGCTCCACCACCCGGCGCGCCCGCGCCTCGACGCCCTCCAGATCGGCCAGCTCCGTCAGCAGCGACGTGATCGCCCCGTCCAGCCGGTGGTCCGCTCCGCGCGCCCGGCCGATCTCACCCAGGAAGGCGTTCAGCGCCCGCGGCTCCCGCTGCAGCACCCTCAGCACGTCCAGGGCCTGCACGTTGCCCGAGCCCTCCCACACCGAGTTCAGCGGCGACTCCCGGAACAGCCGCGGCAGCCCCGACTCCTCCACGTAGCCGTTGCCGCCCAGGCACTCCAGCGCCTCGGCCACCAGCGGCGCGCAGCGCTTGGTGACCCAGTACTTGGAGACCGCCACCGCCAGCCGACGGAAGTGCCGCTCGTGCTCGTCGTCCGCGTCGTACGCCGCCGCCAGCCGCAGCACGGTCGTGGTCGCCGCCTCCGACTCCAGCGCCAGGTCCGCCAGGACGTTCCGCATCAGCGGCTTGTCCACCAGCGGCCCGCCGAACGCGCCGCGGTGCCCCGCGTGGTGCACCGCCTGCGCCACCGCCTGCCGCATCAGCGCCGCCGAACCGGTCGCGCAGTCCAGCCGGGTGGCCGACACCATCTCGATGATGGTCGCGATCCCGCGCCCCTCCTCGCCGACCCGGCGCGCCCACGTCCCGTCGAACTCCACCTCCGCCGAGGCGTTGGAGCGGTTGCCCAGCTTGTCCTTGAGGCGCTGGATCAGGAAGACGTTGCGCGAGCCGTCCGGCAGCACCCGCGGCAGCAGGAAGCAGGTCAGCCCGCCGGGCGCCTGCGCCAGCACGAGGAAGGCGTCCGACATCGGCGCCGAGCAGAACCACTTGTGGCCGGTGAGCAGGTACGTGCCCTCCTCCGCCAGCGGCTCCGCGCGCGTAATGGTGGCCCGCACGTCCGACCCGCCCTGCTTCTCGGTCATCCCCATCCCGAACAGCGCCCCGGGCTTCTCCCCCGGAGCCACCAGCCGGGGGTCGTACACCCGCGACCCCAGCCGGGGCTCCCACTCCTCGGCCAGCGCCGGGTCCGCCCGCAGCGCCGGCACCGCCGCGTGCGTCATCGACACCGGGCAGCCGTGCCCGGCCTCCGCCTGCGACCACACCAGGAAACCCGCGGCGCGCCGCAGGTGGCCGCCGGGGCGCGACCACGCGTCGGTCAGACCGGACGAGACCGCCCGCCCCAGCAGCCGGTGCCAGGCCGGGTGGAACTCCACCTCGTCGATCCGGTGCCCGTACCGGTCGTGGGTGCGCAGCACCGGCGGATTTGTGTCGGCGGCCTCCGCCCACCCCCGCGCCTGCGCCGAACCGGCGACCCGGCCGAGCTCGCCGAGCTCCCGGTCGACCTCCTCCCGGAGTTCGGGCGCGACGTGCCGCGCCACCCCCTCCACCAGGGCGGTGTCGGCGGCGTACACGTCATACCCGACCAGGGGCGGAGGCTGGTTGGTCACGGTGTGTGTGGGGGGACTCATGACGGTTACGGTAGGCGCGTGCAGGCAGCAGACGAAACACCCGAGCGGCCCAGGCGAGGCCGTCTCCACCGGGCGCGGGCCCTCTACCGGAACGTGTCCAAACGCAAGGTGGGCTGGCTGCTGCTCAAGGACACGGTCGACTCCTGCATGGAGTACCGCGTCACCGGACTCGCCGCCGAGGCCGCCTTCTTCGTGCTGCTGTCGCTTCCGCCGCTGCTGCTGAGCCTCGTCGGCGCCATCGGCTACGTCGACGGGATCATCGGCACCGACACGATCGACAACATCCGCCGCAACATCCTCGACGCCGCGGCGACCGTACTGTCCGACAAGGGCGTCGACCAGCTGATGCGGCCCCTGGTCGACGACGTCTTCGGCGGCGGCCGGCCCGACGTGATCTCCATCGGCTTCGTCATCGCCCTGTGGTCCGGATCGCGCGCCCTCAACGTCTTCGTCGACACGATCACGATCATGTACGGGCTGGAGGGCAGGCGCGGCATCGTCAAGACGCGGCTGCTGGCCCTGCTCCTCTACATCGTCGCCCTGGTCATCGGCGCGGTCGTCATGCCGCTGATGGTCGTCGGACCGGACGCGGTGGTGTCGCTCCTGCCATGGAGCGAGGCCGTGATCCGGATACTGTACTGGCCGGTCGTCCTCGTGCTGTCGATCGCGTTCCTCACCACGCTCTACCACGTCTCCGTGCCGGTGAGATCGCCCTGGTACGAGGACATGCCGGGGGCGGCCGTCGCCCTGCTGATGTGGGTCCTGGGCAGCTTCGTGCTGCGCATCTACCTCACCCAGACCGTCGAGGGCCCGACCATCTACGGCTCGCTGGCCGCGCCCGTGGCCGTGCTGCTGTGGATCTTCGTGTCGGCCTTCGCGGTGCTCGTCGGAGCGGCCGTGAACGCGGCCATCGACCGGGTGTGGCCGTCGATCGAGACCGCGGCCGCCCGCGAGGAGAACGCCCGGGCCAGGGAACGCGCCGCCGCCGACCTCGTCGCCGAGGCCGCCGCCCGCCGCGCCGCGTTCGAGTCGGGCCCGGACGACGAGGTCGGCCCGGAGGACCCGCCCGCCGAATTCCCCGAGCGCTGGGCGGGCTTCCTTCCGCCGGAGGACGTACGGTCCCGGCTGCGCGGCCGCCGCCCCCCGGGCAAGGACGGCGGCAGGCAGCCGCGCGGCTGACACGGACCCGGCGCGGTGCCGGTGGCCGGTGTCATGCTGGGGCGGTGTACCGGGAACGGACCTCGACGGTGCCGGGTGCCGTGCTGTGGACGAAGACAGCGGGTGCCGGGGCGGCCCGCGTGCTGCCCGACGGCTGCACCGACCTGATCTGGGGCGAGGACACCGGGCTCTTCGCGGCGGGGCCCGACACCACCGCCCACCTCTCCGGCAGCCCGCCCGGCACGCGCTACGCGGGGCTGCGCTTCGCCCCCGGCGTCGGGCCGGCCTTGTTCGGACTGCCGGCGCACGAACTGCGCGACCGCCGCGTGCCGCTGGACGCACTGTGGTCCGGCGCCGAGGCACGCCGGCTCACCGAGCGTGTGGCCGCGGCCGCCGACCCCGCCGCCGCCCTGGAGTCCCTGGTGCTCGCGCGCGACGTCCGGCACGCGGCGCCCCCGTGGGGCCCGGGGATCGCCGCGAGCCTGGCGGCCGGCGCCCGCGTCGGCACGGTCGCGGAGGACACCGGGCTCAGCGAACGCCAGCTCCACCGCCGCTGCCTGGACGCCTTCGGCTACGGTCCCAAGACCCTGGCCCGCATCCTGCGCCTCCAGCGCGCCCTGGAGCTGGCACGGAACGGCCACGCCTTCGCGGAGGTCGCCGTCCGCGCGGGCTACGCGGACCAGGCCCATCTGGCCCGCGACGTCCGCGCCCTCGCCGGCGTCCCGCTCGGCGAACTGCTCTAGGTGTACTCGGCCGACACGTTGGTGACAGTGCTGGCCGGTGCTTGATCATGGCAGGACCTCCGGGCGTAGTGGAGATTGCCGTCTTCACTCACCTCGGAGGTCCTGGTGGCCCACGCTAATGCCCGGCTGACCTTTCACGGCAGATGCCTGCTCGTGCGTCGTGTCGTCCTCGACGGGCGGCCGGTCGCGCACGTGGCGAAGGAGATGGGGGTCTCTCGGCAGTGTGCTCATCGCTGGGTCAACCGCTACCGGGCCGAGGGCTGGGCCGGGCTCCACGACCGCAGCAGCCGCCCTCACCAGTGCCCGCGTCGCACACCCGCCGACGTCGAACAGCGGGTGCTCTGCGCCCGTCGCGAACTGCGATGCGGACCCCAGCGTCTGGCCGACCACACCGGGGTGCCGGCCCGCACCGTCAGCCGCATCTTGCACCGCCACCACGTGCCGCCGCTGTCGGCCTGCGACCCGCTGACCGGACAGGCCATCCGTGCCTCGCGCGCCAGCACCGAGCGCTACGAGCACGCCCGTCCCGGCGACATGATCCATCTCGACGTCAAGAAGCTCGGGAAGATCCCCGACGGCGGCGGACACCGCGCCCACGGCCGTGGCACCAAACCGGCCGCAGTGCGCGGTCTGGGCTACGACTATGTCCACGCCGCCATCGACGACCACTCACGGCTGGCTTATGCCGAGATCCTGCCCGACGAGAAGGGTGCAGTTGGCCGCTTCCCCGCCTACTGCCGGTGGTGGGCGCGCCCGCCGTGACCCGCGTCTGCGGGTGCGTGCTTCTGGGTGCCGCCGGGCGGTCGGCAGGAGATCGGGCTCACTTTCGACGGTATGGACGTCGGAACAGGGCCCGTTGCACCCCGAACGGTGGGCGTGGCAACCAGCCGTCTGCACCCGCGGACGGCAACGAGACCGGCACCACTGGAAAGGTGAACCGCTCCGGGGCCTGAACCGCCGCTACGAACCCACCCGCACCGCGCCGAGGAGGGCCGCCCCACCCTCCCCGTCCCCAGCCCGCCGCTGTGCGCCCGAAGGACGCGAGACGAACCCGCACCCACCCACTCGCAGGTATCCGCTAGGAGAACCTCGCGAAGAGGTCGACCGGGTTCCCGTCCGGGTCCAGGACCACGGCGTACCGCATTCCCCAGGGCGCGTCGAAGGGCTTCAGATGCCCCACGTACCCGGCCCCGGTCAGCTCGGCGAACGTCTCGTCCACCTCCTCCGGCGCGTCACAGGCGAAGGCCAGCGCCATCCGGTGACCGCCCTGCGGCGGCTCCCACGAGGGGTCGAAGGAGCGGACGATCTCCACCGTGTCCCACGCCATCCGCAGTCCCCCGGGCAGCGCCGCCTCCACGTGCGGCTCCGCCTCCGCCCCGGCGGGGATCTCCAGCCCCAGCCTGCGGTAGAAGGCCAGTGAGGCGGCCATGTCGGCCACGACGATCTCGACGACATCGAAACGAAGAGTCATGCCGCAACCGTAGGCGCGCCCCGCCCGGCCCGTCTTGAACGAATCGGACACGCACTGTGCCGGTCAGCGCCGCTCAGCGCCGCTCAGCGCCGCTCAGCGCCGGTCAGCGTCGGGAGACGGCCGGGGCGTCCTCCCCGGGGTCGCCGAGCGGGGTGGCCGAGACGGACCGGGACTGGCGGGCGGTGGAGGCGGCGCGTCCCGGGTCGGTGGAGCCGGTGCGGCGCGGGTCGGGGGAGCCGGTGCGGCGGTCCGGGCCGTGGCTCTCGGACGGCTCCGGGACAGGGGACGTCGTCGGGGGCGGCGAAGGCGGCGGGTCGGCCGCCGGGGGGACGGACACCGCGGGCACGTTCGGTCCGACCGCGGGACCCTGCCCTGGGGAGGACAGCAGGTGCAGGGGTACGGCGACCACCGCCGCCACCGCCAGGGACACCCCCGCTCCCGCGGCCGTCCGCAGCAGCCTGCGCCGCGCCGCCGCGCGGCGGACCTCGCGGAAGCGGCCGGGCGGCGGCCCGAGGAGCACCGTGCCGGGCCCGAGCAGGGCGCTCAGCTCGGGGTCGCGTTCCTCGTCCGGACCGTCAATGGGTGTGATCAAGGCTTCTCCTGAGTCCGGCTCGCAGCATTTCCCTGGCCGCGTGGAGGTCGGCCTTCACGGTTCCTTCCTTCCGTCCCGTCGCGGCCGCCACCTCCCGGACCGGCATGTCGGCGTAGTAGTAGAGCAGGATGGGAACCCGCAGCCGCTCGGGCAGCGACTGGACGAGCATCCGCACCGAGGGGTCGGTCTGCCCGTCGCGCCCCCCGCCCTGCCCGTCGACGAGGACCTCCGCGGTGGCACGACGCATGGCCCGGCGTTCGCGCTCCACCTTCCGCCAGTGGTCGCGCACGATGTTGGCGGCGGTGACGTAGAGGAAGCCGCGCGGTTCGTCCACGCTCGTCCAGCGGGCCCACAACCGGGTGAAGGCCTCCGAGGCGATCTCGTGGGCCGTCTCGTCGTCGTCGACCAGCCGCCGGCACCAGCCGGCCAGGCGCGGGTACAGGGCGGCGAACAGTTCGGACGCCGCTTCGTCCCGGGAAGACCGTTTCAACACTCTCCACATTCCGTCGTTCATCTTGCCGCAGGCGTGCCGACGGGCGGCCGGACGGGGGCGTGCAGCCCACCGGCCCGGCCGCCCGGCGGCTAGTCGCGGCCCGCCGGGGCCAGGGAGGCGTACACCACGACGTTGTCGCGGTATCCGCTCCCGTCGGCGGTGCGGGGGCCGCCACAGGTGATCAGGCGCAGCTCGGGGCGGTCCACGTCGCCGTAGACCTCCTCGGTCGGGAACCGCGCCTTGGCCACCGTCTGCACCCGGTCCACGGTGAACCGCGCGGACGCGCCGTCCCGCAGCCCGGCCACGACCCGGTCGCCCGGGCGCAGCCGTGCCAGGTCCCGGAAGACCCCGTCGCCGAACCGGCCGACGGTGACGTGGGCCAGCAGCACCGACGGGCCGAGCTGCCCGGGCGTGGGGGAGTGGCGGTACCAGCCGGCGGGCGAGTGGCGCGCCACCGGCGGGACCTCCACCGTGCCGTCCGGGGCCAGTCCCAGCTCCATGACCGGGGTGTCGACCCCGATCGCCGGGATCCGCAACCGCACCGGGACCGAGCGGGCGAGCGGAGGCGGCGGGGACGGATGCGTCCGGGCGGCCGCGGGCGGCGCGGAGACGACGGGCGGCGCGGCGACGGGACCGTCACCGGACCCGCGCGCGCATCCGCCGGCCCAGGGCAGGACCGCCAGGACCGCGACGGCCGCGGCCCACCTCGCGCCCGGGGTCATCCGGCGGTCGTGCGCCTGCGCCGCGTCACCACGAACGTGCCGCCGGCCAGGAGCAGCAGGCCGCCCGCGGCCGCCGTCACCACCGAGCCGTCGGGACCCTGCGCGGCGGCCGGGGACTGCACGCCGGTGTCGGGCGCGCCCGCAGGCACCGTGCCGACCTGGCGGGGGGACGGTGCTGCGGACGGCTCCGCCGACGGCGCCTTGGCGGGCGCGCTGCTGCGGGCCGGCGCGGGCCGGGTGCTCGGCCCGTCGGCGAACGCGGGCGCCGTCCCCGCCAGCACCGCGGTGCACGCCAGGGCAGCGGCGGTGAGAACACTCCTGCGCATGTATCGATCTCCTTCGTCTCCCGCCCGTGCCCCGGGGCGGGGCACGGGCGGGCTCTGGCAACTGATCGGGCGGAGAGACGAGGCGGCCCCGCGGCCGGTTGTAAAGAACGGGCAAAGTCGCTCTCGCGGGGCCCTCGGTGAACGGCGGGCGAAGCCGCGGCGACCGCCCGGAGCCGCCGTCCGGCCGGGCGTCACGGCGCACGCCAGGCGAGGAGCGGCAGTTCGTCGACGGGCGGCGGGCCGGCACCTGGACGCTCGGCGCGATCGGCTGCTGCTGTCTGACGGGGCGGTCGTACCGGCGCTGGCGCAGGCCGCTGAGGCTGCGCGTCGGACCCGCCGGGATCGGGATGCGCGAGGTGACCCGCGAGGAGTCGTTCCTCTCCTGGCAGGACATCGCCGCCGTCACGGTGGGCCGCCCGCCGACCACCGGCGACATCCGCCCGTGGCTGGTGGTGTGGCCGCTGCCCGGCAGCCGTCCGCACGACGACCCCTCCTACCTGGTCGACGGCCACAAGGCCTTCGCCCTGGTGCGCCTCGACCGGCTGCCCGGCGGGGCGGAGGCCGTCGTCCCGGTGGTGCGGGAGTACGCGGGGGAGCGCTACGCCGAGACGGCGTGAGCCGCCGGCGGAAAACCGGTTGCGGGGTCTCCCGGGGCACCGGCTAGGGTGTCCCCGTCAGACCGCGAGTGAACCGGGAGGTGTTGGAGAGATGACTGTCGCCGTGATGGGCGCTGCCCGCATCCAGAAGATCATCAACCTCACCTCAGCGGTCGCCGGCTGACCCGGCCCGTCGCGAAGCACCCGACGGCGCAACCCCGCGCGACCGCCCTCCCGAAGGGCTCTCCTCCGTTGACCAACGGATCCGTCCCGCAGCCGTCCACCGCGCTCACCGCCTACGGCTGGGACTCCGCATTCGACTCCGACTTCGCCGTCCACGCGGAGCGGGGACTCACACCCGGCCGCATCGTCCGCGTCGACCGCGGGCTGTGCGACGTCGTCCTCCCCGACGGCACGGGCGGTCTGAGGACCGTACGCGCCGACACCGAGGACGTCTTCACCCGCGACCCCATGAAGGTCGCCTGCACCGGCGACTGGGCCGCCGTCGACGAGACGCCGGACGCCGGCCCCGCGGTACGCGCCCTGCTGCCGCGCCGCACCACCTTCGTCCGCTCCACCTCCTCCAAGCGCTCCGAGGGACAGGTCCTCGCGGCCAACGTCGACCTGGCGGTCATCGCCGTCTCGATCGCCGCGGAACTCGACCTCGGGCGGCTGGAACGCTTCGTGTCGCTGGCGTGGACCAGCGGCGCGCAGCCGCTGGTCGTCCTCACCAAGGCCGACCTCGTCGACGAGCCCGCGCACCTGCTGGACGACGCCCGAAGCGCCGCGCCCGGCGTGGAGGTCCTGGTCGTCAGCGCGGCCACCGGCCACGGCGTGCCGGAGGTGGCGACGGCGCTGGCCGGGACCACGTCGGTGCTGCTCGGGCAGTCGGGCGCGGGCAAGTCCACGCTGACCAACGCCCTGCTGGGCCGTGAGGTCCAGGAGGTGCAGGCCATCCGCGACAGCGACGGCAAGGGCCGGCACACCACGACCACCCGCGACCTGCTGCCGCTGCCGGGCGGCGGGGTGATCATCGACACCCCGGGGCTGCGCGGGGTCGGACTGTACGACGCCGACGCCGGTCTCACCCAGACGTTCTCCGACATCGAGGCACTGGCCGGCGCGTGCCGCTTCCAGGACTGCTCCCACGACTCCGAGCCCGGCTGCGCGGTGCTCGCCGCCCTGGACGACGGCACCCTGACCCATCGCCGGCTCGACAGCTACCGCAAGCTGCTCCGTGAGAACGCGTGGATCGCCTCCCGCACCGACGCCCGGCTCCGCGCCGAGATGCGGCGCGAGTGGAAACTGCGCTCCGCCGCGGGGCGCGAGATGTACGAGCGCAAGCGCGGCGGCGGCCACCGCAAGGTGTACTGACCGGACCCGGCCCGGCTCCCCGGCAGGGAGCCGGGCCGGCGGTCATCCGGCTCCGTTGTGGCGCTCGCCCCCGCCGCGGCGCAGGGTCAGCGGGCTGCCCTCGTGCCAGAAGGTGTAGACGATGCTGCCGAGGCCGAGCGCGACGATGACGACGCCGAGGACGATCGAGTAGACCATGGCTCCTCCAGCCCGTTCGGGGTGCGCTTTACCGCACCTTCACCTTCGATGTCCGAACGTGACCTTCCCGTGGCCGTACCGTCTCACACGCGCGGCGGCCCAACTCGCAGTCGCACGGCCCGGGTTGTCCGCATCTGCGGCTCATATCGGCGGCAGGCGGCCCGCGGCGACGACCCCGGTGTACCAGCGGGCGCTGTCCTTGGGCGTGCGGCGCCGGCTGGCGAAGTCCACGTGCACCAGGCCGAACCGCTTGCTGTAGCCGTAGGCCCACTCGAAGTTGTCCAGCAGCGACCACAGGAAGTACCCCTGGACGTCGGCCCCGTCCGCGATCGCCCGGTGCACCGCTGCCAGATGAGCGTGCAGGTACGCGATCCGCTCGGGGTCGTGGACCTCGCCCTCGGGGTCGGCGTAGTCGTCGTACGCCGCGCCGTTCTCGGTGATGAGCAGCGGGGTGTCCGGCAGTTCGTCCCGCAGCCGGAGCAGGAGTCCGTGCAGACCGCCCGCGTCCACCGGCCAGTCCATCGCGGTCCGCGGCCCCGGCGCCGGTAGGAACCGCACGTGCCCCTCGGCCCCCGGCCACGGCGACGGCCCCGCATGGCCGCCCGCGGCCACCACCGTCGGGCGGTACTTGTTGTGCCGTCTGTGCCGCACACAAATATCCCGCAGCGTCCAGAACATCCACCCTCCCCCAGCCTTCGGCCGGGGGTGCCCCCACCTCCCCCGCCCCCTCCGTATCGTCAGGCGGCTGACGGCCGGAGGGTGGTGAAGAGGCGGTCGGGGGCTGCCGCACGCGCGTCCTAGCAAACGCCCAAACCATCCCGCTCCTTGCCGGCGAAGGTGAGCAGGCGCCGGTTCCGCCGCTCGCCGAAGGACAAAGGTGCGCCCCCACCCCTCGTGCTCGCCGTGACGCAGGCAACCCCTGCGGGGGAGGTGCCCCTTGCCACCGGTGCGCGCACCCTTGCTCGGCCTGGGGCCGGGGGGACCTCCCCCGCAGGGGGCAGCTTCCGGCGGTGTGGGGAGGGGTGGACCCCATCACTCCCCACCGGGCGTTGGTCGCCGAACGAAACGGAGGGGGCGGGGGAGTTGGGGGCACCCCCGGCCGAAGACTGGGGGAGGGTGGGCGTTCTGGACGCTGACGTGTATGTGTTGTGCGGCACGGACGGCACCGAGCGCAGGTGCCCGCCATGCACATAAATATGCGGTACAGAATGCCCAGCCCCGGAGGCCCCGCCCCCGGCCCACCACGAACCGCGCGAGGCCCGCACCAACCGCGCCGGATGGGGGTCCCCCCGGCCGAAGGCTGGGGGAGGGCGGGAGGGCGGGAGAACCGCCCGCCGCAGGCGCAAAACAACCCACACACAACAACCGGCCGCAACCACGACCACCGGCCCCTACCCCTTCACCGCCCCCTGCATGATCCCGCCCACGATCTGCCGCCCCAGCAACCCGAACACCACCAGCACCGGCACCGTCCCCAGCAGCGTGCCCGCCATGATGACCGACTGGTCGTGCACATACCCCCCGCCCAACTGCCGCAAGGCGACCTGCACCGTGGGCTCCTGCGACGTGAGCGCGATGATCGGCCAGAAGAAGTCGTTCCAGGACGCCATGAACGTGAGCATCGCCAGTACCGCCATCCCCGGCCTGGCGACGGGCACGACGATGCTCCAGAAGATCCGCGCCGTCGAGGCGCCGTCGACGCGGCCCGCCTCGATCAGCTCGTCGGGCAGCGACTGCGCGAGGTACTGCCGCATGAAGAAGACCCCGAACGCCGAGACCAGCCCCGGGAGGATGACGGACTGGAGCTGGTTCACCCAGTGCAGCTCGGCGATGAGCATGAAGAGCGGGATGACGCCGAGCTGGGGCGGGATCATCATCGTGCCGATCGTGAGCGCGAGCAGCGCGTTGCGGCCCCGGAAGCGGAGTTTCGCGAAGGCGAACCCTGCGAGGGTGGAGCACAGGACGGTGCCGACCGTCACCGAGCCGGAGACCACGAGGGAGTTGAGCAGCGCCTTTCCGATGTCGGCCTGTTCGAGCACCTGGCGGAAGTTGTGCGCCAGGTTGCCGCCGGGCAGCAGCGCCGGCGGGCTCGCGGCGAGCTCCGCGTTGGAACGGGTCGCGGCGACGATCGTCCAGTAGAAGGGGAAGGCGGAGATCACCGCCGCGAGGATCAGGACGGCGTAGGCGAGGCGGCCGCCCTGGTGCTGCCGGCCCGCCCGGGCCGGGCGGAGGCGGGGGAGGGGACGTGCGGTCCCGGCGGCGCGGCCGGACCGGGGTCGTGTGAGGAGCGCGCTCACCGGCGGGTCCCCTTCCGTGAACGGCGCCGTGCCAGCGCGGTGTTGAGCAGCACGAGCAGGACGATGAGGACGAACGTCACCCAGGCGATGGCGGCGGCGCGGCCGAGGTGGAAGTAGCCCCAGCCCTGCTCGTACATGTAGAGGCCGAGGGTCTGGTACTGGTGGGAGATGCCGCCCGAGATGCTCCCCTCGAACAGCAGCGGTTCGCCGAAGAGCTGGGTGGCCCCGATCGTTGAGACCACGATCGTGAACAGGACGGTGGGCCGCAGGCCGGGCAGCGTGACATGGAGGAGCTGCCGCCACCGCGAGGCGCCGTCGAGTTCGGCGGCCTCGTACAGCTCCCCGGGGATGGACTGCATCCCGGCGAGGTAGATCAGCGCGTTGTAGCCGGTCCACCGCCAGGTGACGATCGTGGACACCGCGATCTGCGAGGCGACGGTCCCGGACTGCCAGTCGACGGGCCCGATTCCGGCCAGGGCGAGCACCCAGTTGACCAGGCCGAAGTCGCGGCCGAAGAGCTGGGCGAAGACGAGGGTCGCGGCGGCCACGGACGTGGCGTACGGCAGGAGCATCGTGACGCGGAAGAAGGTGCGTCCGCGCAGCTTGTAGTTGAGCAGGTGGGCGAGGCCGAGCGCCATGAGCAGCTGCGGCACGGTGGAGACGACCCCGATGGTGAAGGTGTTGCGCAGCGCGGTCCAGAAGAAGTCGTCGTGCAGGAGCGCGGTGTAGTTGTCCAGGCCCCGCCATGCCATCTCGCCGGGGGTCTGGAGCTCGACGCGGTAGAGGGAGACGTACGCGGTGTAGAGCAGCGGGAACAGCCCGAACGCGGCGAACAGCGCGAAGAACGGGGCGATGTAGGCGTAGGGCGACAGCCGGGCGAGCAGTCGTCGCGGGGGCGCCTGGGCGGCCGGGGGCCGGGCGGGGGGCACCGGCGCTGTGGCGGTCAGGGTCATGGGGCGGGACCTTCGGCTCGGGGGAGTACCGGGGCGGTGCGGCCGGGCGCGGAGGACCGGGGGAGCGGTCCCGCGCGCCCGGCGCCGGCGGGTCGGGGGGCCGTCAGCCGACGGCGTTCTCGACGCCCTTCCTGACGTGGCTCCACGCCGTCGCGGAGTCCGTGCCCTTGCGCTCGACCTCACCGAGCGCGTTGGTGATCTGCTGGTTGACGTCACCGTCGTGCACGCCGAGCACCTGCACCGGCGAGGCCTCGGCGGCGGCGCCGAAGATCCGCCCGATGGGCGCGTCGCTGAAGTACGGGTCGGTGACGTCCCTGACGGACTCGATCGCCCCGATGTTGGAGGGGAAGCTGCCCTGCTTCTTGAAGAGCTTGGCCTGCTGCTCCGCCGCCGTCAGCCACTTGACCAGCGCGAAGGCCTCCTTGGCGTGCGCGGAGCCCTTGGGGACGGCCAGGTAGGACCCGCCCCAGTTGCCCGCGGCGCCGCCCGGGAGCGGGGCGATGTCCCACGTGCCCCTGCCCGCGTCGCCGGCCTGGCCCTTGATGTAGCCCAGCATCCAGGCGGGGCAGCCGATGGTGGCGAAGGAGCCGCTGCTGAAGGCCTGGTTCCAGGCGGGGGTCCACTGGGCGAGCTTGGCGCTCAGCCCGTCCCGGGCGGCCTTCACGGACAGGTCCCAGGCAGTCCTGACCGCGGCGTTGCCGTCGTAGATCAGCTTGCCGGAGGCGTCGTAGTAACGTTCCTTCTCCTGGCCGACGATGACGGAGTAGAGGCTGCCGACGCTGTCGAGCCAGGCGCTCTTGGCACCGGCCTTCGCCTTGTACTGCCTGCCGAGCTCCAGATAGCCGTCCCACGTGGCCCACTTCTGCGCCAGCTCGGTCCGGTCGGTGGGCAGACCGGCCTGCTCGAACAGGTCGGTGCGGTAGCAGATGGCCTCGGGGCCGACGTCGGTGCCCAGTCCCAGGGTGCGGCCGTCGGCGGTGGTGGCGGCGGCCCACTTGGCGGGGGAGAAGTCGTCCTTGAGGTCCGCGGCGCCCAGGGCGCCCAGGTCCTCGAACTTGTCGGCCTGCTGCTGGGTGACCGACGCGATCCGGCCCACCTCGATGCCCTGGACGTCGGCGAGGCCGCCACCGCCGGCCAGCCTGGTCTGCAGGGCCTTCCAGTAGTCGGCCTCGTTCTCGGTGCTGCTCTGCTTGATGGTGACGCCGGGGTGGAGCTTCTCGTACTCGTCGTACAGGCCGGCTTCCTTGTAGCCGAAGGTGCCGAACAGATCGACGGTGATCGTGACCTTGCCGTCCTTGTCCGCGGACGTGCCGGTCGAGCCGGATCCGCAGGCGGCGAGGAGTGCCCCGGCGAGTGCGACCACCCCGAGTCGGAAGGTGGCGCGTCTGGCGGCTCGGGCAGTGGGCATGGAAGCCTCCCATGGCTTCGGGACGGGTGAGAGCACCCCCGGTCGCGGCTCTTGAGAGCGCTCTCAAGCGATGTCCAGGAGAGTGCCGCCGCAGCCGGTGATTCGTCAAGAGTCGAATGGATGACGGCCGGTGGGGCGGCTCCGGGTCCCGTGCGTCTCCACGTCCTGACGGCATCGCCGGCCGGTGCCGTGACCCTCCGCGAAGCTCTCCGCATGCCTGCGGTCGTCGTCGCGGAAACGGTCGTGAAAGGGCACGGAATTGACATCTGCAGGACTCGAATATTCGTCCTCGGCCATGTCGTGCGATGGCCGGAGAGGCATGTCGGAGGGCTGCTAGAAATTACCCGCCGGCGTGAATGTTCGTGCATGAGTACGGCTTTTCCGCGCCTCCCGTCCCTATGTCCGCGAGCCCGCCCGCCCGTATGCCCGAACAGACGCAGCAAGGGGAGCGATGACCTCGGCACCATCCGGTTCCGTGCCCGCCCGGAATGCCGCTCACGGTCTGCTCGGCCGCGCGCTGTCCAGGTGCCGCGACGAACGGGCCACCGGGGTGCTGCACGTGCAGGGCAGCCCCGGCGGGGCCTTCCATCTGCTCGACGGTGCGGTCGTGGCCGTGGAGAGCCCCGGGGCGCCGGGGGTCGGCACCCTGCTCGTCCGCTCCGGGCGCATCGACGCCGACGAGTGGAACGCCGCCCACGACGCCGCCGCTACAGGGCTGTTGCCGGGCGCGGCGATCGCCGCCGGGGGGCGGCTCGGCACGGCCGAGTTCCAGGTGCTGCACATGATGGCCGTTCAGGACGCGGTCTTCGCCGTGCTGGCCGGACGGCTGGACAACTGCGCCTTCGACCCCGACGCGCCGGGTGCCCGACCGGCCGCCCTGCCGCAGGGCCTGGCCCCGGGGGTGGAACCGGAGGAACTGCTGGTCGAGGCCGGTCGCCGGCTTGCCGCGCTGGCGTCGCTGCCGCGCCGGGTCTCCCCCGACCGCGACCGGGTCACCGCCGTGGGGCCGCCCGCGTGGGCCGACGAGCCGCTGGCCCCGGTGCGCCGCGAGATCCTCGGCTGCGCCAACGGACGGCGCAGCCCCCGGGACATCGCGTTCCTCATCGGGCGCGGGGTCTACACGATCACTGTCGAGGTCGCCCGGATGTGCGCCGAGGGCCTCGTCGAGACCGTCCCGGCCCCGCCGGCGCCCGCGCAGCCGCCACCGGTCGCGGACCCGGCGGCCCCCGTCGCGGACCCGGCGCCGCCGCCCCCCGAGCCGTTCGCCCCGGCCCCCGCGGAGCCGGCGGGACCCGCCGCGCCGCGCCCTCCCCTCGCTCCCCGGGAGGACCTCGCGGACCCGGGCCCGTACCCGCACCCGCCGGAATGGGAGCCGGGGGAGGCCCCCGGCGCGGCCCCGGCCGCCGAGGGCCTGCCCCGCCGCGAACCGGGCGCCAGCGGTATTCGCGAGGCACTCGACGCCGGCCGCCCGCAACCGGGCTGGAAAGGATTTCTCCGGCCGCGAGGACGGAGCCGGACCGATTCCCCGTGACCGAAATCCCCGGGGACCGACGCAACACCGACCGAAGGGAATTCAAGGAGGTGCACGTGCATGAATCATGACGCCCTGGTCGCCGAGATGCGCACTTTGCGGGACCGGGTGGTCGGCGTCACCGACACGGTCGTGGCGGCCGTCGACGGCCTGCTGATCGCCGCCGACACCGAGGACGCCATCGACCCCAACGGCCTCGCCGCGCTGGCCGCGGCCAGCCTCGGGCTCGCCCGGCGGATCGCCGCGGCGGCCCTGCGCGGCCCGCTGCGCAGGACCGTGACCTGCAGCAGTGGCGGCTACACCGCCGTCTACGCGGTCGGCGAGACCGCGATCCTCGTCGTCGTGGGCGACGAGGGCATGAACGTCCCCCAGCTCCACGTCGAGGCCCGGTCCGCCGTCGAGCGCATCGGCGCGATCCTGCTGGCCCCCGAACCCGGACCGGGCGCCGTACCCGCGCCGGACTCCGCGTACGACCCGGAGGGAGTCCTCGGATGACGCCCCCGCCCCCAGCGAAGACCACCGAAGGAGTGCTGTGAGCACCACCGGAAAACGCCCGCACGGCAACCTGTCCGACCAGGTCATGGGCCTGGTGAAGAACCTGCGCCAGGAGGTCCCCGACTGCCTCGCCGCCGGTGTGGTCGACATGTCGACGGGAATGCTGCTCTCCGTCGACACCGTCGACAGCCATCCGCCGGAGGTGCTGGACCTGCTTGCCGCGGCGACCCTCGACCTCTTCCAGGGGCGCACGGTGGTGATGATCGAGGACGTCTTCAAGGAGCGCCGCGGAGTCACCAGCGACGCGCACTACTTCCAGGAGATCCTCGTCAACAGCGACAACCTGACCCACCTGTTCATGCGCAACAACCTGAACGAGGAAGTCGTCGCCGTCGTCGTCTGCCGCCGTTCGGTCAACGTGGGGATGCTCTTCGCCCAGGCCCGCCGCGTGGTCAAGGAGCACAGCACGCTCTGAGCCTCGGCCGGTCAGGCGCTGGCGCGCCGCACCAGCCGGGTCGGTGTGACGAGCGAGGACAGCGGGCGGCCGCCGCTGTCCTCCTCCGACCGCCGTTCCAGGCCCCGCACGAGCAGCCGGACCATCAACCGGCCCATCTCCTCGATCTCCTGGCGGACCGTCGTCAGCGGGGGGTCGGCCAGCTCCGCGACCGAGGCCATGTCGTCGAAACCGACGATCGCGACGTCCTCCGGCACCCGGCGGCCCCGCTCGCGCAGCACCCGCAGCGCACCGCAGGCCATCAGGTCGGAGGCGACGAAGACGGCGTCGACGTCCGGCGCCCGGTCCAGCAGCTCGGCCATGGCGCGGGCCCCGCCCGCCTCGGAGAAGTCGCCCTCGACGACCAGTCGCGGGTCGGCGTCCATCAGGATGTCGTGGTAGCCGTCGAGCCGGTCCACCGACGCGGTCTGGTCCAGCGGGCCGGTGACGGTCGCGATGCGCTCCCGCCCCAGGGAGAGCAGGTGGCGTACCGCCTCGCGGGCCCCGCCGCGGTTGTCCGAGTCCACGTACAGCACGCTGCGGTCCCCGTCGGCCGCCGGCCAGCCAGGGCGCCCGCCGAAGACGGTCGGCAGCCCGATGCGGCGGATGATGCCGGGCAGCGGGTCCTCGGCGTGCAGCGAGAAGACCAGCGCGCCGTCCACGTGCCCGCCGGACAGATAACGGCCCACGCGCTCGTAGTCGGCCGTGCCCTCCACCAGCAGCAGCACCAGCTGCGAGTCGTGCACCGCCAGCTCACGGCTGATGCCGAGCAGCTGCTGCGCGAAGAAGGGGTCCGCGAAGACCCGGCTCTCCGGCTCCGCGACGACGACGGCGACCGCCCCGGTGCGCCGCGTGACCAGCGAGCGGGCCGCCTGGTTGGGTACGTAGCCCAGCTCCTCGACGGCCTTGCGGACCTTCTCCACCAGCGCCTCGCGCACTCCCGTCCCGCCGTTCACGACCCGCGAGGCGGTGGCCCGGGAGACGCCGGCCCGTTCGGCGACGGCCTCGAGCGTCGGGCGCGCTCCGGAGATCTGGTCGGACAAGGGGTGCTCCTCTCGGGACGGGAACAGCGTAGTCCCTCCCGGGAGCAGGGAGAGAGCGCTCTCGCCGCAGCTCGGAGGCGGTTTCTGAGAGCGCTCTCTGCCCCCTTTGTGCGAGCGGCCGGCCGGTCGGGTTGACCGCCGGGGCGGTCAGCGCACCGGGAAGCCGAGGGTGTAGCCCTGCTGCTTCAGCCAGGGAAGGACCTGCCGCAGCGCCTCGACGGTCTGGCCGCGGTCCCCGCCCGCGTCGTGGAAGAGCACGGTCGGCCCGTTGGAGATCTCGTTCCTGACGGTGGAGACCAGCGCGGCGGTGCCCGGCTGCTTGAAGTCCTCGGAGTCGACGTTCCAGCCCAGCGGGCGCATGCCGCGGGACGCCGCCAGCTGGCGGCTGTACGGGGTGAAGGCGCCGCCCGGAGCGCGGTAGTAGAGCGGCCTGACGCCCCCCGAGGCGCGGGTGATCATGCGTTCGGCGTTCAGGATCTCCTTCGCCTGGTACTGGCGCGACTTGCCGTTCATCGTCGTGTCGTGCGTCACGGAGTGGTCGCACAGCCGGTGCCCGGCGGCCACCACCGCCTTCACCAGGCCGGGGTGGGCCCGGGCCTGCGTGCCGACCATGCAGAAGGTCGCCTTCACGCCGTTGTCCTCCAGCACCTGGAGGATCTGCGGCGTCCACCGCGGGTCGGGCCCGTCGTCGATGGTGATGTTGACGCCCCGCGGGCCCTTGTCGGAGGCGTGGGCGATGTCCATGTTCACCACGGGGGCCGGCAGCGCGGCGTCCGGCACGGAGGTCTGCCCGGGTATCGGCCGCGGCTCGGCGGAGGCCGTCGGCTTCGCCGGACGCTGCGCCGCCTGCCGCCCGTCGGCGGTGCCGGCCTGGGCGGTCCACACCGACGCCAGCGCGGCCACCCCCGCCACGCCCAACGCCGCTGCCAGTATTCGGCCGTTCGTCCCCCGCATCCCGCTCCACCCCATGTCCGCACCGCTCCCCGAGTCCTGTTGTTCCGCGTTCCGTACGTGCACACGGGAGGACGGGGGCTGGGCGCCGGTGGATCCGGCTGTTACGGAGCCCTGACCGTCCCGTCGGCGGACGGCGACGGTACGGGCCGCGCGCCTATGAGGTGAGGACGGCCACCAGCCACGCCCCGGCGACGAGCAGGCACGCGAACAGCTCGGCCAGCAGCGCCGTTCCGGCGGCCCGCATCGCCGTACGGGTGGAGGACCAGGCCGCGCCGTGGCTGCCCAGCCGCATCCGCTCGCCGCCGTAGAGGGCGAGGGTGAAACCGGCCGGCGCGCCCACGACCGGCAGCAGGAAGAAGCCGGCGACGGCCCACAGCCCGGCGACGACGAATGCCTGCCGTGGCACCCCGGCCTCCCGTACCGACCGGGCGGGCAGCAGGAGCTGGACGGCCTGGTTGAGCAGCAGCACACCGGTGGCCGCCGCCAGGACGCCCCAGGACGACGAGGTGTGCAGATGCGTCGCCCACCACAGGACGGCGGCCCAGCACATCAGCGGGCCCGGCGCCCCCGGTACGAGCACGCCCAGCAGTCCGGACAGCATGACGGCACCGATCAGGCACAGCTGTCCGGTCCCCATGCGCCCAGCGTGCCGGAAGCCGGGCCCCGGCGCCCCCTGGTTTTCCGGCCTTGTCAGGCGCCGGCCAAGTGCGCCCCGTTCAGGCGGGGTTGCGCTCCACCCAGCCGCGCTCGTACGCGTGCCAGCCCAGCTGCAGCCGGGTCGTCACGTCGGCCAGCTCCATCAGCCGCTTCACGCGTCGCTGCACCGTGCGCAACCCCACCTCCAGCTGCTTGGCGACGCTGGCGTCGGTGAGCCCGGCCAGCAGCAGCGACAGGATCTGCAGGTCGACGGCGTCGGGCGCGTCCGGCGACTCCTCGTACGGGGCGCCCCCGGTGTCCAGCCGGATCGGCAGGGCCTCGCGCCAGACACTCTCGAAGAGCGCCATCAGCGAGTCCAGCAGCCCGCTGCCGTGGACGACCAGCGCGGCCGGGCCGCCCGCGTCCCGGGCCATGGGCACCATCGCCAGCGAACGGTCGGCCACCACCAGCTTGGTCGGGACCCGGTCCACGACCCGCACCCGCTCCTCGCGGCGGAGTGCGGCGGTCAGTTCGGCGATGCCGTTCGGCCCGCTGACGACCTCGCGCTCGACGACCACGCGGAAGCCCACCCCGCGTTCGACGGCGCGCTCCTCGGCGGTGTTCTCCATCCCCGACACCACCATCGGCGTGCCCGTCACCAGGGCGCAGACCTCCTTCTCCGCGCCCAGTTGGAGCTGGTTGAAGCGGTGCGCCACCGCGCTCGCCCCGGTCACCACCTCCACCAGGTCGTGCGCCGAGGGCTCCGCGGCCTCGCCCCGGTACTCCTGCGCCAGCACGGCGGCCGCCAGTTCGGCCTGCTCCAGCTGGTGCCTGT
Organism: Streptomyces sp. PA03-3a; assembly: GCF_033792735.1. Classification (NCBI taxonomy): domain Bacteria; kingdom Bacillati; phylum Actinomycetota; class Actinomycetes; order Kitasatosporales; family Streptomycetaceae; genus Streptomyces; species Streptomyces sp. PA03-3a. The sequence goes on along the minus strand of NZ_JARAVM010000002.1, from coordinate 127,671 downwards.
GCTGGGTGAGCAGGGCGCCGAGCGCCACCGTGGGCGGGGCGGCCACCCAGCGGCCGGGCCGGGCGGAGGACTGCGCGACGAGACCCTGCCGCTCCAGCAGCCGCAGGACGCGGGCCGCCTCGTCCTCGGGCATGCCGAGCCTGCGCGAGAGGTCGACGACCTCGGCGGCACCCAGCCCCACCAGGGCGCGGTACGCCGCCTCCTGGGCATCGTCGAGCCCTACGGCACCGAGCACGGGCACCCCTTCCGGATCCGGCGAACGCAACACGCGGCTATGGCGGAAATGAGCCATGGCGTAATCCCGCCGCCCGTCATCATCCCTGCTCGAACCCCTGTCCTGGCAAGGTGTCCCCACTGGATCGTCCGACGTGCGGCCCGAGGAGGGGGCCGGCCGCCCGTCGGGCCATTCGCGTTCCCGAACCCTGTTTCGCCGCGCGCCCTCCGGTGGACAATAGGGGCATGAGTCAGCAGGGGGAGACGGACCGCCGCCAAGAGGACGAGTGGTGGCGGCAGTTGTACGGGCAGCCCGACCCCGGGGGCCGCGAGCCCGGTGACACGCTCGACGACCGCTACAGCTCGGCCCTCACCGCCCTCGGCGAGGAGGCGGACGGCGGCGGTACGGTGCCGGCGCAGGCCGCCCCGCAGGACACGGCTCCGCCGGCCGCGCCCGGTGACGGCCGGTACACCGGCGCCCATCCGGCGCGGGTCCCGGGCGGCCGGTCCGGGGCGGGCCCCGACGAGGACGACGCCGGCCCGCCCGACACCCTGCGGCTGCGCCGCCCGGCACCGCCCCCGGCGACCGCCCCGCGCCCCTGGCAGTACCAGGGCCCGCCCCACCCCCAGGCGGCGTCCCGACCGGCCTCGGAGCCGCCAGGACTGCCCCCGGGCTGGGCCCCGGCCGAACCCGCCCCCGAGTCCCCGCCGTCCGAGGCGCCCCCGGGGCCCCCGGCCCCCGCCGCCCCGGCCGTCGGGTCCGCACCGACCGTCCTGCCGCAGCCCACCCTCACCGAGATGGCGTACGTCGGCGACGGCCCGCCCACGTACGACCCCGAGCCCACCGCGTGGCCGGCGGCCGACCCGGACGGCCTCGACGACCTCGTCCCGGACACCGAACTCGACGGCGCCCGCTACGGCCTGCTGACGGTCCGTACGGCCTCGGTGCGCGGCGACTCCGCCCGCTACCGCGGCGAGCCGCGCCGCGACGCCGTCCTGACCGCCCGCTTCGGCGGCGGCGACGACGCGCTGCTGCTGATCGCCGTCGCCACCGGCCCCCGCACCTCGGACACCGCCCACCGCGCCGCCCGCGACGCCTGCACCTGGATGGCGACGGCGGTGGGCCGCAGCCAGGCACGGCTGACCGAGGACATCCGCGCCTCGCGCCGGGGCTCCCTCAAGTCCGGGCTGCACCGCCTGACCGACCGCTGCTACGGACGGCTGCGCGCCCGCGGCGAGGACCTGGGCCTGGACCCGGCCGACTACAGCGCCACCCTCCGCTGCCTGCTGCTGCCCGCCGACCCCGACTGCCGTATCCGGCTCTTCTTCGGCGTCGGCGACGGCGGGCTCTACCGCATCCGCGGCGGCGAGTGGCAGGACCTCGACCCCTGGCGGCCCGACGAGCACGCCGAGACCGAGGACAGCCCGGCCGTACGCTTCCGCTTTCGCGCCTCCGTGGCCCGTTCCGGCGACACCCTTCTGTTGTGCAGCGGCGGCCTGGCCGGGCCGCTGCGCGGCGAACCCGCCCTCGCCGCCCGCCTGACACAGCGGTGGGGTGCCGCCGGGCCCCCGGGCCTGCCGGCCTTCCTCGGCGACACCCAGACCCGGGTCAAGGGCTACGCCGACGACCGTACGGCGGTCGCCGTCTGGGACGCCTGACGCGGTGCGGGGGTGAGCCGCAGCGTCAGGATCTGGAACGGGCGCAGCGCGAGGGCGACGGTGTCGCCTTCGCGCCCGGCGTCCTCCAGCGGCCGTTCCAGCAGGTCGGTGACCCGGGCGCCGGCGAGCGGGAAGCCCGTGGTCAGGGTGCCCGAGGCCCGGTCGCCCCGCGACTCGTACAGGCGCACCACCACGTCGCCGGAGCGGTCGTCGGAGAGCTTGACCGACTCCACCGTGATCCCGGGGTGACCGACCCGCAGCAGCGGCCGCAGCGGCGGCAGTGAACCCGCCCGCCGCAACGGCAGGTTGAGCGCCAGCCCCTCGGCGACCGCGTCGCCCACCGTCGCGCCGGGGCGCAGCGCGTAGCGGAAGCGGTGCGTGCCCTGGTCGGTGTGCGGATCGGGGCTGTGCGGGGCGCGCAGCAGGGTGAGCCGCACGGTGGTGTCCGTGCCGGAACGCCCCGCGTCGTGGCCGTACGTCGAGTCGTTGAGCAGCGCGACCCCGTAGCCCGGCTCGCCGACGAGCAGCCAGCGGTGGGCGCAGATCTCGAACCGGGCCGCGTCCCAGCCGGTGTTGGCGTGGGTGGGGCGGTGCACGTGCCCGAACTGGATCTCGGCGGTGGAGCGTTCCGCGAGCACGTCCAGCGGGAAGGAGGCCTTCAGCACCTTCTCCGACTCGTGCCAGTCGACCTCCGTGAGCACGTCCAGCCTCCGGCTGCCGGCGGTCAGCCGGAGCTCCTGGACGACCCGGCTGCCGCCGAAGGCCCGTACGACCCGGACGACGGCCCGCAGCGGCCCCTCCTCGACGAGCTCGACGGACTCCGCCGACGTCAGATCGGTGTGCTTGCGCCGGTAGTGCCGGTCGATGTCCCAGGCGTCCCACTTGGAGGGATGGTCGGGGTGCAGTTGCAGCAGGTTGCCGCGCGCCCCCGGTGCCAGCACCTCCCGGCCGGCGGTCAGGTCGCGGACGGAGGCCAGCAGCCCGTCCGCGTCGACGGCGATCCGCAGCAGGCCGTTGCCGAGCACGACCAGCCCGTCCTCCCGCACCGCGCGCACCGGCTCCGCGGCGGCGACCGCCCGTCCCCCGGCGGCCGCCGCGCCCAGCGCCGGGACGCCGACGGGCACCACCGCCCCGCCGTCCGCCAGGGGCTGCGCGCCGCTGCCCTCCGGCAGCGCGGCCGCCGTCGCGGCGTCCAGCTCGACGACCTCCTCCCGCGCGTACGGAGAGGCGTTGAGCAGGACGGGGGAGCCCTGGGAACCGCCGCCGCCCAGCGCCCGCACCGCCGCCGCGACGAGGGCCTCCAGCTCCGCCCGCACCTCCGTGTAGGTGTCGCGCGCCTCGCGGTGCACCCAGGCGATCGAACTGCCCGGCAGGATGTCGTGGAACTGGTGCAGCAGCACCGTCTTCCAGATCCGGTCCAGTTCCTCGTACGGATAGGCGTAGGAGGCCGGAGCCTCCAGCGCGGCCGCCGCGCACCACAGCTCGGCCTCGCGCAGCAGGTGCTCGCTGCGCCGGTTGCCCTGCTTGGTCCTGGCCTGCGTGGTGTACGTCGCGCGGTGCAGTTCCAGGTAGAGCTCCCCGGACCACACCGGGGCCCGGTCGCCGTACTCGGCCTCGGCCGCCGTGAAGAAGGCGGCCGGCTTCTCGATCTCCACCCGGGGCGCCGCCTCCAGGGAGCGCAGCCGGCGGGCCTTCTCCATCATCTCCCGGGTGGGACCGCCGCCGCCGTCACCCCAGCCGAACGGCACCAGGGACCGGGTGGCGCGGCCCTTCTCGGCGAAGTTGCGCACGGCGTGGGCCAGTTCACGGCCCGAGAGCTGCGAGTTGTAGGTGTCCACGGGCGGGAAGTGGGTGAAGACGCGCGTGCCGTCGATGCCCTCCCACCAGAAGGTGTGGTGCGGCATCTTGTTGGACTGGTTCCAGGACAGCTTCTGGGTGAGGAACCAGCGGACCCCCGCGAGCTTCGCCAGCTGCGGGAAGGCGGCGGTGTAGCCGAAGGTGTCCGGCAGCCAGATCTCCTAGGTCTCCACGCCCAGTTCGTCCAGGAAGAACCGCTTGCCGTGGACGAGCTGCCGGGCCAGCGCCTCGCCGCCGGGCATGTTGGCGTCGGACTCGACCCACATGGAGCCGACGGGAGCCCAGTTGCCGTTCCTGACGGCCTGCCGGATGCGCTGCCACACCACCGGCTGGTGCTCCTTCACCCAGGCGTACTGCTGGGCCTGTGAGCAGGAGAAGACCAGCTCCGGGTAGTCGCGGGCGAGCGCGGTGACGTTGGCGAAGGTGCGGGACGCCTTGCGTACGGTCTCCCGCAGCGGCCACAGCCACGCCGAGTCGATGTGGGCGTGGCCGGTCGCCGAGACGCGGTGCGCGCTGGCGTGCGCGGGCCGGGACAGCGCTCCGGCCAGTTCGCGGCGGGCGTCCGCGGCCGTGCCGTGCACGTCGTGCAGGTCGAGCGCGTCCAGGGCGTCCTCCAGCGCGCGCAGGATCTCGTGGCGGCGCGGATCGCCGAAGTCCAGTTCGTGCATCAGGCCCTCGAGCACCTCGACGTCCAGCACGAGGTGCCAGACCTCCTCGTCCAGGACGGCCAGTTCGGCGGTGTCGAAGCGGTAGAGCGGATCGGACCCGGCGGTCAGCACGTCGCCCAGCGGGGTGGGCCGCCAGTCGCGCAGCACGGCGGGATTGGCCGCGGCCTCCAGCAGCAGGCTCACCCGCTCGCCCCCGGCGGCGGGAGAGGCCACCGGGACGTGGCGGTTGAGCGGGTGGACGCCCTTGACCGGCACCCCCTCGGCGTCGTACACCATCCCCTCGGCAACGAAGCCCGGGCCGTCGTTGCCGAACCCCGGGTCGATCACGGCCTCGACCCGGCGGCCCCTCCAGGCAGCCGGCACCGTGCCCTCAAGCCGGAACCAGCTGGTCGACCACGGCGGCCCCCAGGGCGTGCCCACGGAGAACGGTTCGAACGTTCCGTCCGACCACGCCTTCAGGGCCTCACCCACCGGCAGCGGCTCACCCCGCCGGTCCTCCACGTGCCACACCGACATGCCCAGCGGCACCCGTGCGGCGTAGCGGGCGGGCCGGACGAACTGGTTCATGGCCCTGGTCAGGCGGCCTTCGACCAGCAGACGGTCGTCGTGCATCTCAGCTCCTCGGGTCGGCTCACCGGATGGATTCCCCGTCAATGCGGTGGTGTCCCGTAACGCCCGGAAGGCGGACGGGGTTTTCGGGGCATGAGAAAAATCGCGCGTCCCCGCGGACTCTCCCGGCGCGGATTGCTCGGCGCCGCCGCCCGGCTCACCCCCCTCGCCGCCGTCCCCTCCGTGTCCCTGCCCGGGTCGGCGGCGGCCGCCACCGACCCGTACGCGGCGCTCGCCCGCGCGTCCGTCACCGAGTTCCGCAGCGCCTGGGACGCCTACCGCAGACTCGCCTGGGGCCGCGACGAGTTGCGGCCGCTCACCGGTGCCGGCTCGGACTTCTTCATCCCCGGCAGCACCCTCGGCCTGACGATCATCGAGGCGCTGGACACCCTCTACCTGATGGAGCTGGACGAGGAACTGGACGCGGGCGTCCAGTGGGTGCGCGACGACCTCGTACTCGGCCAGGACGCCCCCGTCCAGGTCTTCGAGACGATCATCCGCCTGGTCGGCGGGCTGCTCTCCGGGCACCTGGCCACCAAGGACACGGTCCTGCTCGACCGCGCCCGCGAGCTGGCGGACCGGCTGCTGCCCGCCTTCACCCGGTCGCCCACCGGGGCCCCCTACCGCTATGTGAACCTGGCCACCGGCGCCGTCTCGGGCAAGGAGAACTACCTCGCCGAGATCGGCACCTGCATCACCGAGTTCGGCGAGCTGTCCCGGCTCACCGGGGACCGGAAGTACTACGACGCCGCGAAGAAGGCCCTGCGCGCCGTCTACGAGCGCCGCTCGCGGCTGAACCTGCTCGGCACCGGCATGAACGTCGAGACCGGCGCGTGGACCGGCACCACCGCCACCCTCGACCCGCCCGTCGACTCCTTCTACGAGTACCTGTGGGACGGCTGGGAGCTCTACCGCGACGAGGAGCTGCGCACCTGGTACTCCACGCTCACCGCGGCCGTGCTGAGGCACCTGACCGAGCGCCGTTCGGGACGGCTGTGGTTCCGCCAGGCCGACATGCGCACGGGCGCAGCCACCGGGCACGCGCAGTCCGAGCTGACCGCCTTCTACGCCGGACTGCTCGCCCAGAGCGGTCGCGTCGCCGAGGGCGAGGCCTACCACGACAGCTGGGCGGCCGCCCTGCGCTCCTTCCGCCTGCCGCCCGAAAGCCTCGACTACCACGGCATGCGCGCCCTGGACGCCTCCTACCCGCTGCGCCCGGAGTACGTGGACTCCTGCCTCTTCCTGTGGCTCGCCACGGGCAAGGAGCTCTACCGGCGACGGGCCGCCGAGATGTTCCGGCGGCAGAGGCAGTACTGCAAGGTGGCCAACGGATACACCGTGGTGCGTGACGTGACCGCCCGTCCCATGAAGCTGGGCGACCTGACCCCGGCCTACTGGTTCAGCGAGAACGCCAAGTACTACTACCTGCTGTTCGCGCGGGCGCGCCGGTTCGACTACCGCTCCAACTACCTCACCACGGAGGGCAACGTCCTGCGCGGACTGCGCTGATCCGCGCCCCGAAGGCCGCTCAGCCGCCCGCCGCGACGGTGACCTGCGCCTCGTGCGCCACGGGGAAGGCGACCGAGCCGGCGATGAAGCACAACCGGTGGGCTTCGGCGTGCAGCTCGACGGCGGCGTCCACCATGGCGGCGGAGGCCACCTCCACCCGGGGCCGCAGCAGGGCCCGCGTGAAGTGGCCGCCGCCGTCGCCGGTCTCCTCCATCGTGCCCTCCGCACGGTCGGTGTAGGAGGTGACCACCACTCCGGCGACGGTGCACACGTGCAGATACGAGAGCATGTGGCACTGCGACAGCGCGGCGAGCAGCAGCTGTTCGGGGTTCCAGCGGGCGGGGTCGCCGCGGAAGGCCGGGTCCGAGCTGCCGGGTATCGGCGGCACGGGCAGACCGGGCGCGGCGACCTCGTGCTCCCGCCCGTAACCGCGGTACGTGCTGGTGCCCGTGCCCCGGTTGCCGGTCCAGACGACCTCGGTGGTGTAGGTGTGGCGCTTGCTGATGTCGGGCACGGCTAACGCTCCTCCTCCGTCCCGCCCCGCTCGTGGGCGGCGCAGGTGTCCATGACGTGCTCACGGGCGGCCGCGTGGGCCTCTTCGGCACGGCCGGCGGCGATCGCGGCGAGCAGCCGCAGGTGCTGCGCGGCGACCCGGTCGGGGCGCTCCGGCGCGGCCGGCGACCGGCGTGTGGAGACCTGGATCTGGTCCCACAGCCGCTCCAGCGACGCGGCGGCCACCGGGTTCGCCGACAGAGCGGCGATCCGGCCGTGGAAGCGCCGGTTGTGCCGGACGGCCTCGACCAGCCTGCCGGCGGCCGTGGCCTCCTGGGCGTCCGTGGCGATCCGCTCCAGCGCGGTCAGCTCCGCGGGCGCTATCTCCCCGCGCCGCTGCCGCTCCGCGGCCAGCTCCGCCGTCAGACCCTCCAGTACGCCCCGTACCTGGTAGGCGTGCCGCAGCGCCTCCGGCCCCAGCTCGACCACGCTCACCCCGCGCCCCGCGGAACGCACCAGCCCGTCGGCGACCAGCGCCCGGAACGCCTCCCGCACCGGTGTACGACTCATGGCCAGCACCGCCGCGGCCTCGAGCTCGGTGAGGCGCTGGCCGGGGGCGTACACCCCGTCCAGGATCAGTTCCCGCAGCCGCGTGCGCGCGGCGTCCGTCTGCTGCACCCCTCCACTGTATCCATTGTATGCACTGTATGCAATGGATACAGTGCATACAGTGCGTGGAGGAGCGCTCCGTACGCGGCCCATGACTGGAGGTGGTCGCGGTGGGGCATGCATTGCGCGTAGATGTTCGAACCCGAATGGGCGTCAGCGGCCGGAGCGGAGCCGATGGAACGTCAGCCTGTCCAGCAGGGCGGCAGGGAGGCCGGGGGGCCCGTCGAGGCGTGCCGGCTGCACCGGCCCCTCCAGCACGCCGACCTGCCGGCCGTCGCCGACGTCCGCAGGCTGCTGCGCGAGGCGTTACGGAACTGGGGCGTGCCCGCCCTCGCCGACACCGCGGAACTCCTCACCACCGAACTCGTCACCAACGCCCTGCGGCACACCGACCGCGGCGCCGTCCTCACGGTGACGCTGCAGCCCGGCCCGGCCCACTGCCTGCGCGTGGAGGTAAGGGACTTCACGACCCGTCACCCGCGACTGCGCGCCCCCTCCGACCGCCGCACCTCCGGCCGCGGACTGCTGCTCGTCCAGTCGCTCGCCGACGCCTGGGGGGTCCGCCCGGACGGCGACGGCACAGGGAAGATCGTCTGGTTCGAACTCGACGCGGAGGCCGGCTGATCCGCCCCTGACCCGGTGCCCCCTGACCCGGTGCCCCCTGACCCGGTGCCCCCTGACTCATCGCCCCCCCCCGACGCGCCGCCGCCCCGGCCGGGGTACCGGGCCGGGGCAGCGCACCGACGGGACGTCGCGGGCGCGCGATCAGCCGTACTGGCGCTCCAGGTCGGCGAGTTTGCGCTCCAGCGAGTCCAGCTTGGGGAGCGCCATGGTGTCGTCCTCGGAGGTGAGGTCGATCGTCGTACGGGCGGTCTCCTCACGCACGGGCGAAAGGGCGGGCCGGGAGCGCGCGGGCAGTTCGGCCTTCTCCGGTTCTATGGCAGGCTCCGCGCCGGACTGGGCACCCGCCGCGGCCGAGGAGGGCAGCTCGTACTTGCTGCCGCCGCGGTTCCAGATGCGGTGCTGCCGGTTGATCGCCTTGATGCGAGCCCGTTCCAGGCGCTCGTGCCCGCGGCGGCGCATGGCCTCCTGCTCCTGGCGGGCACGCTCCTCGCGGACCTCCTCGACGGCCTCGTCGAGGGTGCGGACGCCCTCGAGCAGCATCAGCGACCAGGCGCCGTACGTCTCGCGGGGCGCGCGCAGCCAGCGGACCATGCGGATCTGCGGCAGCGGCCGCGGGATCAGCCCCTGCTCGCGCAGGGCGGCCCGGCGGGTCTGCTTGAGGGCGCGGTCGAAGAGCACGGCCGCGGAGAGCGACATGCCCGCGAAGAACTCCGGGGCGCCGGCGTGGCCGCCCCCGCGCGGCGCGTGGACCCAGTTGAACCATGCCGCCGCGCCCGCGAACAGCCACACCAGCATGCGAGAGCCCAGCGCCGCGTCACCGTGGCTCGCCTCGCGGACGGCGAGCACCGAGCAGAACATGGCCGCGCCGTCGAGCCCGAAGGGCACCAGGTACTCCCAGCCGCCGGACAGGCCGAGGTTCTGCCGGCCGAAGCCGACCAGGCCGTGGAAGGACAGGGCCGCGGCGACCGAGGCGCACCCGAACAGCAGGACGTAGGAGGCCGTTCCGTACAGGGCCTCCTTCTTGCGGCGCCGCTCCTCCGCGCGCTCCCAGGAATCGCCCTGGCCCGCGTCCTCCTTGCGGGCCTTGCGGTTGCGCAGGAACACCGCCGCGGCGGCGAGGACCGCCAGACCCACGGCGCACGGGAGCGCCCAGTCCAGCGTTGTGTCCGTAAGTCTCATCGTGCGATTCCTTGCGTCGCAGTACCGTCGCGCTCGGGCCGCGAGACGGCGTCCGCGCGCCATCCTGGCGAACAGCTCGGACGTGTGATGCGGTTTCAGGGCAAGAGAACGCCAACGGAGGGGCGGCGTGGGGCGGGATCGACAGAATGCTCGAACTGAATAGCGGCACCGGTTCAGTTGAGCGAGTGGAAACCTGTGGCCTGACGGGTGACCGGATGACATCGGTGAAAGATCCACACGAGGTGTGCCACCCCTCGGACGATCTTGGCCGGGGAGAGCGGGCCCACAGGGGGCTCGAAGCCGGTCGCCGAGCGTGTTGCAATAGACGGCGGCGCACATTCCCCACGAAAGTGCGCCAGCGCACACGACTGCCCGAAGGAGCCCCTGTGGAGTACGCCCCCCGCGCCCAGCGGCGCCCCGCGGCGCCCGCCGCCGCGGCCCCCGGGCTGCCCCCCGGTCACGACGAGCGGGTCCGGGGTGCCCATCCGCACGCCGAGCCCGGCACGCAGGCCGCCCCGGAGCGGGCCGAAGGACTTCCCCGGCCGCGCCGGCTGCCCGAGCGGTCCACCGTGCGGGACCAGGTCCTCCGCGCCCTGCGCGGCGCCCTGCTCACCGGAGAGCTGCGCCCCGGGGCGGTGTACTCCGCGCCCGCGCTCGCCGAGCGCTTCGGGGTCTCCGCGACCCCGGTGCGCGAGGCGATGCAGCTGCTGGCCCGTGAGGGCGCGGTGGAGGCCATGCCGAACAAGGGCTTCCGGGTCGCCGAGCGCAGCAGCCGGGACCTCGCCGAGCTCGCCGAGGTGCGCGCGCTCCTGGAGGTCCCCGTCGTACTGCGCATGGCCCGCACCCTGCCCGCGTCCCGCTGGGAGCAGCTGCGCCCGCTCGCCGAGGCCACGGTGGCCGCCGCGGCACTGGGCGACCGCGCCGCCTACGCCGAGGCCGACCGCGCCTTCCACCGCGCGCTGCTGGAGCTCTCCGGCAACCGGCAGCTCGTCGCCGTCGCCGACGAGCTGCACCGCAGGTCGCAGTGGCCGGTCACCGAGGACCACGGTCACGCCCGCCCCGGCGCCGCACCCGTGCGCGGCATCAGCGCCCGCCTGGTCGCCGACGCCACGCAGCACGCGGCGCTGCTGGAGGCACTGGTCTCCGGTGACCTCACCGCCGCCGAGTCACTGGTGCGCCGGCACTTCTCCGGGGCGTGACGCTCAGCCGGCGTCCGGCGCCGGCTCCCCGGGCAGCTCCTCCGCCAGCCACACGGGCACCCCGCCCAGGGTCCGGAACAACCGCGCCGCCTCCGCGCGCAGCCGTCCCGCCTCGGGATCCGGCGTCACCCCGGCCAGCGCGGTCAGGGCCGGCGCTACCCCGACGGCGTAGCCGAGCTCCACACGGATCCGCAGCGACTCCGTGAAGCCGTGGCGCGCCTCGGCGACGTCCCCGTCGCGAGCCGCCAGCCCGGCCAGGTGCCGCCAGGTGTACGAGGTCAGCAGCACGTCGTCGTGGGCCACCGCCCCCGCGTGCGCCCGGCGGTACGCGGCGCGCGCCGCGGCCGGGTCGTCGCCCAGGTTCTCCGCGACCAGCCCGCGGCGGAAGTCCAGCAGCGGACGCCCCGCCGCACCGGGCGCCAGCAGCGCCGCGCTGCGCATCAGGGCCGCCCGTGCCTCGTCGGCCCGGTCGCGGAGCCCGAAGAGCGTCGCCAGGTACGCCAGGTTGCCGCGTTCGCAGGCGGCCTCGCCGCGCTCGTCGTCGGTACGGGCCAGGGCCTCCGCCGTGCGCAGCGCGTCCTCGGCCTCCGCCCAGCCGTCCAGGGTGAACATGCAGCACTCGATCAGCAGCGCCGCCCGCCGTGTGGCCGCCGCCGGCGACCGCTCCGCGTAGGGTGCGAGCAGCAGCGCGGCCTCCATCCAGCACCCGCGGCCCCGCAGCCGCGTCACGTCGGGCGGCGTGTCGCCACCCGGCGCGTTCGGTCCCACCTCTGCGTCCGACATGGCGGTGTCCGCCACTTGCCCTCCCCGAAGCGCGTCATCGAGCCGGTTGGGCCGAAGTCCAGCACGACACCGGGTGCCACGCCAAGAGGGCGGACGGCGCGTGATCGATTTCCTGCCCGTCCCCGGCCCCCTTCACTCCGCAACCGCGGCGCAACTTCCCCGCATCCGCGCGCATCCGCCGGGGCGCACGGTGTTCACCGGTTCCGAAGGTGTGCATGTCCCAGGAGGTACAAGGCCCACCCGCACCGCCCGGCCCGCGAGGGGGCGCCACCCCACCCGTCGCCGGACGACGGCAGGGGCATCCGGCTGGATTCCCCCGTCCGGCCCCCGGTGCGGATCGGGAAAGTGCCACGGTGTGCCGCCGCGCACGGCGCTCACGGCCCTGCGGACCGCGGGGACCCCGGGCGGCCGCCCGGGGCGCAGGAGACCGCATCCTCCAGGCCCAGTGCGCCGCCCGCGCCGAACGCCGCCTCGCAGGCGGCGTCGCCGGAGGCGAGGCGGCGTGCGCCCGGGTGTCGACGCGCATGGCCATCGCCGGGGTGCCGCCGAGCAGCCGCCGCACCGTCAGGGAGGCCCGCACGTGGCCCGACGGCCGCTGGCACGACGGCCGCGGCGGCACCGGGCGGATGTCCGAGGCGACCCGGGGACGGCCGCCGCCGACCGCCCGCGTCGGCGCGGCGTGGCGCCGTCAGCTCATCCGCAGGGCCAGGAAGAAGTCGAGCTTGTCCTCCAGGCGCGACAGGTCGCGGCCCGTCAGTTGCTCGATCCTGCCGATGCGGTAGCGCAGAGTGTTGACGTGCAGATGCAGCCGGTTCGCGCAGCGCGTCCAGGAGCCGTCGCACTCGAGGAAGGCCTCGAGGGTGGGGATGAGCTCCGCGCGGTGCCGCCGGTCGTAGGCCCGCAGCGGGTCGAGGAGCCGGGCGGTGAAGGCGCGGCGGACGTCGTCGGGGACGAACGGCAGCAGCAGGACGTGGGAGGCCAGTTCCTCGTGGCCCGCGACGCAGACCCGGCCCGGGCGGGCGGCGGCGACGCGCCGGGCGTGGCGGGCCTCCTCCAGGGCGCCGCGCAGGCCGTCGGCGGAGTGGACGGCGGCGCTGACGCCGATGGTGAGCCGTCCGTCACCGTCCAGGCCCCGGGTGAGGGGGGCCCGCAGGAAGGAGAGCAGGCCCTGCGCGGACAGCTCGGGGGCCGTGCCCTCGGACTCCGGCGAGGACAACGGGACGAGGGCCATCGCCTCCTCGCCCGCGTGGGCGACGGCGATGCGGTCGGCCTGGTCGGGGCCCACCGCGCCCGGGTCGACCAGGGCCTCCTCCAGCAGTGCCTGGGCGACCGGGCCGGCCGCGGGCCCGCCGCCGGCCCAGTCGACGCGGGCGACGACGACCTGCCACTGCGGCGCGGTGCCGAGCCCCGGCATCAGCACGGGCGCGGCCACCCGCAGCCGTGCCGCGATCTCGCCCGGCGGCGCACCGGTCTGCACGAGGTCCATCACCTCGGCGGCGAGCCGGCGGCGCACGGTGCGCTCGGCGTCCCGCCGGTCGCGCTCGACGGCGATGAGCTGGGTGACGCCGTCCAGCAGGTCCAGGCGCTCGGCAGGCCAGTCGCCCGTGTCGGCGTCGACCGCCAGGAACCAGTCGGAGAGCACGGTGCCGCGGATGTCGTCGGCGGGGTCGCCGCTGCGGATGGGGAAGAGCGCGTAGTGGCGGCCCGCGGTGTAGGCGCGGTGCGGCCAGGGGCGGCCCGTCCGGGCGGCGGCCAGGTGCTCGCCGGCGAGCTCGGCCGGTACGCCGGCGGGCATCGGATGGTCGGAGCCGGCGATCCTGCGCCCCGTCGACGACAGCACCCAGGCGCGCAGGTCGAGGTCGCTGCCGAGCAGGTCCAGGACGGCGTCGGGACCGCCGCCCTCGGGTCCGGAGGTCATCAGGCGGCGGTGCCTCTCCACTACGGCTGCCAGGTCCCCGGCACGCTCGGTGGACACCTGGCGCACGACGTGCTCGGTGATGGAGGCGAAGGCGACGTCCTCGTCGACCGCGAACAGCGGCAGCCGGTGCCGGGCGCAGGCCAGCACCAGATCGTCCGGGACGGAGCCCAGCTCCGCCTCGCCGGCCGCGAGACCCGCGACACCGGCCGCGGCGAGGATCCGCACGAAGCGCTCGGAGTCGTCCGGCCCGCGGCGCCAGGCCAGCCCGGTCAGCACCAGTTCGCCACCGGAGAGGTAGCGGCTGGGGTCCTTCAGGTCGGTGGTCATCACGCCACGGACCGTGCGGTCCAGCTCCTCCCCGCCGCCGAGCAGCCGCAGGCCGAGGGCATCGGTGTCCAGCAGTGCGCGCAGCCGCATCGTCGTCGCCTTGTCTCGAACGCTTCCGTCTCTGAGGCGGTACCAGGGTGGCGCCCGCTCGATTGCATCGGTGTTGCCGCGTCGATGCCGACAGGTTTCAGGTCAGCGTCTTTCGGAGGAATCTACGAGACCAGCTTACCGACCAGCGAAGTGCTTCATGTGTTCGGTGACTGCACCCGGCACGGTGCCCGGACGTGTACTGGGTCACACAGCGTGAACAGGACATGAAAAGCCATCCCGTCCCCCCGACGAAGAAGAGAGCACTCATGGACTTCCTGCGTCCCGCGACCTGGGAGGAGGCCCTCGCCGCCAAGGCGGAGCACCCCACGGCCGTACCCATCGCGGGTGGCACCGACGTGATGGTGGAGATCAACTTCGACCACCGCCGGCCCGATGTCCTGCTGGACCTGAACCGTGTCGGCGACCTGTACGAGTGGGAGGTGGGGGAGGAGACCGTACGGCTGGGCGCCGCGGTCCCCTACACCCGCGTCATCGAGGCGCTGGGCAGGGAACTGCCCGGCCTCGCGCTCGCCGCCCGCACCGTGGGCTCCCCGCAGATCCGCAACCGCGGCAGCGTCGGCGGCAACCTCGGTGCCGCCTCCCCGGCAGGCGACTCGCACCCGCCGCTGCTCGCCGCCGGCGCCGAGGTGGAGGCGGTGTCCGTACGCGGCACCCGGCTCATCCCGGTCGAGGAGTTCTACACCGGGGTGAAGCGCAACGCCCTCGCCCCGGACGAGCTCATCCGCGCCGTGCACATCGCCAAGGCCGACGGCCCCCAGCAGTTCTCCAAGGTCGGCACCCGCAACGCCATGGTCATCGCGGTCTGCGCCTTCGGCCTGGCCCTGCACCCGGCCACCCGTACGGTGCGCACGGGCATCGGCTCGGCCGCGCCCACGCCGGTCCGCGCCGGCACCGCCGAGGAGTTCCTCACCGCGGCGCTGGAGGAGGAGGGCCTGTGGGACAGCGGGAGGACCGTCCCGCCGTCCGTGGCACGCCAGTTCGCGGAACTGGTCGCCGCCTGCGCCAGCCCCATCGACGACGTGCGCGGCAGCGCCGCCTACCGCCGCCACGCCCTGCGGGTGATGGCCCGCCGCACCCTGGGCTGGACCTGGGACGAGTACCTCGGCAACGAGAGGAGCGCCCGATGCGCGTGACCTTCACCGTCAACGGACGGCGCCAGGAGGCCGACGACGTGTGGGAGGGCGAGAGCCTGCTGTACGTCCTGCGCGAGCGCATGGGCCTGCCCGGCTCCAAGAACGCCTGCGAGCAGGGCGAGTGCGGCTCCTGCACGGTCCGGCTGGACGGGGTGCCGGTGTGCGCCTGCCTGGTCGCCGCCGGCCAGGTGCAGGACCGTGAGGTCGTGACCGTCGAGGGCCTGGCGGACTTCGCCAAGGAGCGCGGCACGGGCGAGGCGGGCCCCGGCACCGATCCGGGCGCCGCACAGCGGTGGCAGCCGCGTCCCGCCGGCCCGGCCACGGAGCTGTCCCCGGTCCAGCAGGCCTTCGTCGACGCCGGAGCCGTCCAGTGCGGCTTCTGCACCCCGGGGCTGCTGGTCGCCGCCGACGAACTGCTGGAGCGCAACGCCCAGCCCACCGACGCCGACATCCGCGAGGCCCTTTCGGGCAACCTGTGCCGCTGCACCGGCTACGAGAAGATCCTCGACGCGGTCCGCCTCGCGGCCGCCCGCACGGGGACGGAGGCCTGACCGCGATGGGCGTGACCCGTACCCCTACCCCCACCACCCAGGGCAGCGAGACCAGGGGCGGCATCGGCGAGTCCACGCTGCGCCCCGACGGCGTCCTCAAGACCACCGGCGAGTTCGCCTACGCCTCCGACCTGTGGCACGAGGACATGCTCTGGGGCCACACCCTGCGCAGCCCGCACGCGCACGCCGAGATCGTCTCCCTGGACGTCTCGCGGGCGCTGGCGCAGCCCGGTGTGTACGCCGTGCTCACCTACGACGACCTGCCCACCGACGTGCGGCACTACGGCCTGGAGATCCAGGACACCCCCGTCCTCGCCCACGGCCGGGTCCGCCACCACGGCGAACCGGTTGCGCTGGTCGCCGCCGACCACCCCGAGACCGCCCGCCGCGCCGCCGCCAAGATCGAGGTCGAGTACCGGGAACTGCCCGTCGTCGTCGACGAGGCCACCGCCACCGCCCCCGGCGCGCCGCTGCTCCACGAGGACCGCACCGACCACCACAGCGGCCACGTCCCGCACCCCAACATCGTCCACCGCCAGCCGATCGTCCGCGGCGACGCCGACGCGGCCGCCCGGCGCGCCGACGTGATCGTCACCGGCGACTACGAGGTCGGCATGCAGGACCAGGCCTTCCTCGGCCCCGAGTCGGGGCTCGCCGTCCCCGCCGAGGACGGCGGCGTCGACCTCTACATCGCCACCCAGTGGCTGCACGCCGACCTCCGCCAGATCGCCCCCGTCCTCGGCCTGCCCGAGGAGAAGGTCCGCATGACGCTCTCCGGCGTCGGCGGCGCCTTCGGCGGGCGCGAGGACCTGTCGATGCAGATCCACGCCTGCCTGCTGGCGCTGCGCACCGGCAAGCCCGTCAAGATGGTCTACAACCGCTTCGAGTCCTTCTTCGGCCACGTCCACCGGCACCCCGCCAGGCTCCACTACGAGCACGGCGCCACCCGCGACGGGAAGATCACCCACATGCGGTGCCGCATCGTGCTGGACGGCGGCGCCTACGCCTCCTCCTCCCCGGCCGTCGTCGGCAACGCCTCCTCCCTCGGCGCCGGCCCGTACGTCATCGACGACGTCGACATCGAGGCTCTCGCGCTCTACACCAACAACCCGCCCTGCGGAGCGATGCGCGGCTTCGGCGCGGTCCAGGCCTGCTTCGCCTACGAGGCGCAGATGGACAAGCTCGCCGCCGCCCTCGGCATGGACCCGGTCGAGTTCCGGCGGCTCAACGCCATGTCCCAGGGCGCCGTCATGCCCACCGGGCAGGTCGTCGACTCCCCGGCGCCCGTCGCCGAACTGCTGCGGCGCGTCAAGGCGATGCCGATGCCGCCCGAGCGGGAGTGGGAGAGCGCCGGCGGAGGCGTGGACGTCCGCGACCTGCCCGGGGGGCTGTCCAACACCACCCACGGCGAGGGCGTCGTCCGCGGCGTCGGCTACGCCGTCGGCATCAAGAACGTCGGCTTCTCCGAGGGCTTCGACGACTACTCCACCGCCCGCGTCCGCCTGGAGGTGATCGCCGGGGAACCGGTGGCCACCGTGCACACCGCGATGGCCGAGGTCGGCCAGGGCGGCGTCACCGTCCACGCCCAGATCGCCCGCACCGAACTCGGCGTCACCCAGGTCACCATCGACCCCGCCGACACCCGAATCGGTTCGGCGGGCTCCACGTCCGCCTCCCGGCAGACGTACGTCACCGGCGGCGCCGTGCGGCACACCTGCGAGGCGGTGCGCGAACGCGTCCTGGAACTGGGCCGCGCCAGGCTCGGCACCCACCACCCGGCCTGGGCCACCGCCGAACTCCTGCTGGAGGGCGGCAAAGTCGTCACCGACGGCGGAGAGGTACTCGCCGGGATCGCCGAGGTGCTGGGCGACGAGGCGATCGACATCGAGCGCGAATGGCGGCACCGCCCCACCGAACCCTTCGACCCGCGCACCGGCCAGGGCCGCGGCCACGTCCAGTACTCCTTCGCCGCGCACCGCGCCGTCGTGGACGTCGACACCGAACTCGGACTGGTCAAGGTCGTCGAACTCGCCTGCGCCCAGGACGTCGGAAAGGCACTCAACCCGCTGTCGGTCATCGGCCAGATCCAGGGCGGCACGACGCAGGGCCTCGGCCTGGCCGTCATGGAGGAGGTCCTCGTCTCCGACCGGGCCACGGTCCGGAACCCGTCCTTCACCGACTACCTGATCCCCACCATCCTCGACACGCCGCCCATCCCGGTCGACGTGCTCGAACTCGCCGACGACCACGCCCCGTACGGGCTGCGCGGCGTCGGCGAGGCGCCGACCCTGTCCTCCACCCCGGCCGTCGTCGCCGCCATCCGCGCCGCGACGGGCCTCGCCCTGCGCCGCGTGCCGGTGAGGCCGGAGCACCTGACCGGCACGTGAGGCAGCTCCGCCCGGCGCCGCCCGGCGCCGGGCGGTCACACCGCACCACTCTCGGGCCGTCCCCCGGTCGTGCTGCGGACCATCCCCAATCCCGTACGGCGCAGGCCGTCCGGGTGTCCCTGTGAACCTTGGGAGTGGCACCGCATGACCCAGTCGACCCCGTCAGCCACGGACAGCACCGCCACCGACGCCACCACCGCCACCGACGCCACCACCGCCACCGACGCCACCACCGGCACGCCGCCTCCCCGGCCGGCCGGGCGAACCCGGCTCGACCGGTACTTCCACATATCCGAACGCGGCTCGACCGTCGCCCGCGAACTCCGCGGAGGTCTGACGACCTTCATGGCGATGGCGTACATCCTGCTGCTCAACCCGCTGCTGCTGTCCGGCCCCGACGTGGACGGCCACCGGCTCGGCCGGACGGGCCTGATCACGGCGACCGCGCTGGCCGCCGCCGTCTCCACGCTCCTCATGGGCCTGCTCGGCAAGGTGCCGCTCGCCCTCGCCGCGGGCCTGTCCGTCTCCGGCGTGCTCGCCACGCAGGTCGCCCCGCACATGACCTGGCCCCAGGCGATGGGGATGTGCGTGCTGTACGGCGCGGTGATCGTGGTCCTGGTGGTCTCCGGTCTGCGCGAGGTCGTCATGAACGCGATCCCGCTGCCGTTGAAGCACGGGATCACCATCGGCATCGGCATGTTCATCGCCCTGATCGGGCTGGTCAACGCCGGGTTCGTGGGCCGGGGCGAGGGCGGCCCGCTCACCCTGGGCGCCGGCGGGGCCCTGGCCGGCTGGCCGGTGCTGGTCTTCTGCGTCACCCTGCTGCTGATCTTCATGCTGCAGGCGCGCGAGGTCCCCGGCGCCATCCTCGTCGGCGTCGTCACCGGCACCGTCCTCGCCCTGGCGGTCCACGCGGCCGGCGGCACCGACGCGAAGGCGTGGGGGCTGACCGTCCCCGCACTGCCCGGCCACCTCGTCTCCGCACCCGACTTCGGGCTCTTCGGACACGTCGAGTTCGGCGGCTGGGAGCACATCGGGGCACTGAGCGTCGGCATGATCGTCTTCACGCTCGTGCTGGCCGGCTTCTTCGACGCGATGGCCACCATCATCGGCGTCGGCACGGAGGCCAAGCTCGCCGACGACAGGGGACGCATGCCGGGGCTCGGCAAGGCGCTGTTCATCGACGGCGCGGGCGGCGCGATCGGCGGCGCCTGCGGGGCCTCGGGGCAGACCGTCTTCATCGAGTCCGCGACCGGCGTCGGCGAGGGCGCCCGCACGGGCCTGTCGTCCGTGGTCACCGGACTCCTCTTCGCCGCGGGGCTGTTCTTCACCCCGCTGGCGCAGATCGTCCCCGGTCAGGTCGCAGCGGCCGCCCTGGTCGTGATCGGCGCCATGATGATGGGCAACGCCCGGCACGTGGACTGGGGCGACCGCTCGGTGGCCGTACCCGTCTTCCTCACCGTGGCACTGATGCCCTTCACCTACTCCATCACCGCCGGGGTCGGCGCCGGAGTCATCGCGTACACCGCGATCAAGTCGGCCCAGGGCAGGTTCCGTGAGCTCGGGATCCTCATGTGGGCGCTCACGGCCGTCTTCGTCGTCTACTTCGCCCTGCACCCCCTCGAGGGCTGGCTGGGCGTCGGCTAGGAGGAGTCCCCACCATGCTCGACATCGCCGACGCGCTCGACCGCTGGTCGGCCGAGGGCAGGCCGTTCGCCGTGGCGACCGTCGTCGCGGTCGGCGGCAGCGCACCCCGGCAGCCCGGCGCGGCCCTCGCCGTCGACGCCGAGGGCACCGCCGTCGGCAGTGTGTCCGGCGGGTGCGTCGAAGGCGCCGTCTACGAACTCTGCCAGGAGGTGCTGGCGACCGGCGAGCCGCTGCTCAGGCGCTTCGGGTACTCCGACGACGACGCCTTCGCCGTGGGGCTGACCTGCGGCGGTGCCATCGACCTCTTCGTCCAGCGGATCGCGCCCGGGGCGCGACCGTTCGCCGGGGCGCTGGCCGCCGCCTCCCGCGGGGAGGCGGCGGCGCTGGCCAGGGTGGTCGCGGGCCCCGCCGGCATGCCCGGCCGGGCCCTGCTGGTGCGCCCCGGCGGGACGTACGAGGGCACCCTCGGCGACCCGGAACCGGACCGCACCGCCGCGGCCGAGGCCCGCGCCCTGCTGGACGCCGGCCGCACCGCCACCGTCGGCATCGGCGCGGACGGCGGGCGTTGCGGCGAGCCGCTCACGCTGCTGGTCGAGACCAGCGTCCCGCCGCCCCGCCTGCTGGTGTTCGGGGCGATCGACTTCGCCGCCGCACTGGTGCGGGTCGGTGCGTTCCTCGGCTACCGGGTGACGGTCTGCGACGCGCGCCCGGTCTTCGCGACCGCCCTGCGCTTCCCCGAGGCGGACGAGGTGGTCGTGGAGTGGCCGCACCGGTATCTCGAACGCACCCCGGTCGACGGGCGCACCGTCGTCTGCGTCCTCACGCACGACGCCAAGTTCGACGTACCGCTGCTGGAGCGGGCCCTGCGCATGCCCGTCGCGTACGTCGGCGCGATGGGGTCCCGGCGCACCCACGAGCAGCGGCTCGCCCGGCTGCGCGAGACGGGCCTCGGCGAGGCGGAACTGGGCAGGCTGCGCAGCCCGATCGGCCTCGACCTCGGGGCGCGCACGCCGGAGGAGACGGCGCTTTCCATCGCGGCGGAGTTCGTCGCGGAGGGGCGCGGCGGCACTGGGCGTCCCCTTACGGGGGTGTGTACGCCGATCCATGGGGTGGTGTGACCGGGGTCGGTTGTTGCGGCCGGTTGCTCGTGTGCGGGTTGTTCGCGCCTGCGGGCGGCTGCGCCGGGCTGCCCGGTGGGTGCCCCTTGCGGCGCGCTGTTGTGTGCGGGTTGTTTGCGCCTGCGGCGGGCATCCCCCGCCCTCCCTCCCTCCCCCAGCCTTCGGCCGGGGGGACCCCCATCCGGCGCGGTTGGTGCGGGCCTCGCGCGGTTCGTGGTGGGCCGGGGGCGGGGCCTCCGGGGCTGGGCATTCTGTACCGCATATTTATGTGCATGGCGGGCAGCACTTGTCCTTGCCGTCTGTGCCGCACAACACATACACGTCAGCGTCCAGAACGCCCACCCCTACGACCCCGCCCCCTCCGTTTCGTTCGGCGACCAACGCCCGGTGGGGAGTGATGGGGTCCACCCCTCCCAGCACCGCTGGAAGCTGCCTCCAGCAGGAGGCCTCCCAGCCGCAGGCCGAGCGGGGGTGCACGCAGCCATGGCCGGGGGCACCTCCGGCGGGACGGCTGGCGCGACCCGCCCACGGCGCTCGCAGGGCGGTGTGTGTCATGGCGACGCCAAGCAGGCGGCAGATCGTGGCGATTCCCGAGGTGGTGACGCACCGTGGCCTCCGGCGGCCGGCTGACCCTCAACCCGGCCTTTGACCACCCTCCGGCCGTCAGCCGCCCACGGATACGGAGGGGGCGGGGGAGTTGGGGGCACCCCCGGCCGAAGGCTGGGGGAGGGTGGATGTTCTGGACGCTGCGGGATATTTGTGTGCGGCACCCGGGGCACAACAAGTACCGCCCGCCATGCACGTAAATAACCCAGTCCAGGACGTGCAGCCCCGGAGGCCCCGCCCCCGGCCCACCCCGCACCCCGCGAGGCGGTCACCGACCGCGCCGGGCAATCGGGAGGGAGGGCGGGAGAACCGCCCGCCGCAGGCGCAAACAACCCGCACGCAGCCACCGGCCGCAAGGGGTACCCCCCGGGCAGCCGGGCGCAGCCGTCCGCAGGCGCAACGGACCCGCACGCAGCCACCGGCCGCAAGGGGTCCCCCCGGGCAGTCCGGCGCACCCGCGCATAACCACCGGCCGCAAGGGGCACCCACCGGGCCCCACAGAACGCACCCCACGCCGGAGGGTCACCGCACTTGCTGCTCGGCCCAGATGACCTTCCCCTCGGGCGTGTAGCGCGTCCCCCAGCGTTCGGCGAACTGCGAGACGAGGAACAGCCCGCGCCCGCCCTCGTCCGTGGCGGCCGCGTAGCGCAGATGCGGGGACGTGCTGCCGGCGTCGGAGACCTCGCAGATCAGCACCCGGTCGAGTATCAGCCGGACCTGGATGGGCTCGGCTCCGTAGCGGATGGCGTTGGTGATGAGCTCGCTGAGCAGCAGTTCCGTCGTGAAGGACAGCTCCTCCAGCCCCCAGGCGGCCAGTTGGCGCTGGACCGCCGCCCGGACCGCGGAGACCGCGGCCGGGTCGCTGGGCACGTCCCAGTCCGCGACGTTGCCGGGGTTCAGGACGCGGGTGCGGGCGACGAGCAGGGCGATGTCGTCGGACGGCCTGGCGGGCAGCATGGCCTTGAACACGTCCCGGCAGGTCTGTTCGGGGTCGCGGCCGGCCTCGGACAGGGACCGGCGCAGGAGTTCCAGGCCCTCGTCGATGTCCCGGTCGCGGTCCTCCACCAGGCCGTCGGTGTACAGCACCAGGCTGCTGCCCTCGGGCAGGCTCAACTCCACCGCCTCGAAGGGCAGTCCGCCCAGACCCAGCGGGGGTCCGGCGGGTACGTCGGGGAACTCGACGGTCCCGTCGGGGTGCACGACCGCGGGCAGCAGGTGCCCGGCGCGGGCCACCGCGCAGGTACCGGTCACCGGGTCGTAGACGGCGTACAGGCAGGTCGCGCCCGCGACGGTGGTGCCGGCGGGGGCGGCGCCGTCGCCGGTGGGCCCGGATTCGTTCTGGTCGATGCGGCCGACCAACTCGTCCAGGTGCCCGAGCAGTTCGTCCGGGGGCAGGTCCAGCGTGCTGAAGTTGTGCACGGCGGTGCGCAGCCGGCCCATCGTGGCGGCCGCGTGCAGTCCGTGGCCCACGACGTCGCCGACCACCAGGGCGACCCGTGCGCCGGGCAGCGGCAGGACGTCGAACCAGTCGCCGCCGACCCCCGCCTGCGCGGGCAGGTACCGGTAGGCGGCGTCCAGGGCGGTCAGCTGCGGCAACTCCCGCGGCAGCAGGCTGTGCTGGAGGGTGACCGCCATGGCGTGCTCGCGGGTGTAGCGGCGGGCGTTGTCGACGCAGACCGCGGCCCGCGCCGCCAGTTCCTCGGCGAGCGAGAGGTCCTCCTCGTCGAAGGGTTCCGGGGCCTGAGAGCGCCAGAAGTTCACCATCCCGAGGAGCACGCCGCGGGCGCTGAGCGGTGCGCAGATCAGCGAGTGGATGCCGAAGCCGAGGACCTTGGCGCCGCGTTCCGGGTCCTGCGCCTGCCAGCCGGGGGAGTCGGCGAGCCGGGGTTCCAGGACGGCCCGGCCGCTGGCGATGCCGGCGGCCTGCGGGCTGGACGGCACGAAGAGCAGCGGGTGCCCCGTCGGGTACAGCGGGTGGTCGTCGCGGACGCCGCTCACGGCGACCCGGCGCATCTCCACCGACGGTCCCGACAGCGGTTCGTCGCCGCGCAGCACACGTACCGCGAGGTCCACGGTGACGTAGTCGGCGAAGCGCGGCACCGCCACCTGCGCCAGTTCCTCGGCCGTCCGGGTGATGTCGAGGGTCGTGCCGATGCCCATGCTCGCGTCGTACAGCAGCCGCAGCCGGGTCCTGGCGGTCTCGGCCCTTCCGGACAGCGCCCGCAGTTCGGTCGCGTCGCGCAGGGTGGCCACGCTGCCCGGCGGGCCGCCGTTGCGGTCGGTGTGGCGGTTGTTGAGCACCAGCAGCCGCTCCCCGGCCGGCAGCACCTCGTCGGTGGCGTCCCGGCCGGAGGCCAGCAGTTCGCAGGCCCGCTCCTCGAGCCCGAGCGCGGTGACGGGCCTGCCCTCCGCGTCGGCCGCCAGGTTGAGCAGCCGTCGTGCCTCGTCGTTGGCGAGCAGCAGCCGCCGGTCGCCGTCGAGGATGAGGACGCCCTCGCGCACGGCGTGCAGCACGGCGTCGTGGTGCTCGTACATGCGCGTCATCTCGACCGGGCCGAGGCCTCTGGTCTGCCGGGTGAGGCGCCTGGCGATCAGCCAGGTGCCGGCGGTGGCCAGGGCCAGCACCCCTGCCGCGATGCCCAGCAGGACGGGCAGTTGCTCGTTGACCGCGCCGCTGACCTTGGCGATGGTGATGCCCGAGGAGACGATGCCGACGACCCTGCCCCGGTCGTCGCGGACGGGCACATTGGCCTGCACCAGGGGGCCGATGGTGCCCACGATGCTCTCCGTGACCACCTGGCCGCGCAGGGCCGGTCCGATGTCTCCGACGAACTTCTTGCCGATGCGGTCGGGCTTGGGGTGGGTGTAGCGGATGCCCTGGCGGTCCGTCACCACGATGAAGTCCACCCCGGAGAGCCGGCGGGCCTGCTCGGCTTTAGGCTGCAGCACCGCGGTCGGATCCGGGGAGTCCAGCGCCGCCACGATCCCCGGCGAGCTCGCGAAGGTCGTGGCCACCGCCACCGACCGGTTGCGGGCCTCCTGCTCGCTGTCGTGCCGCGCCTGGACGAGGAGTTCGACGACGGCCGCGACGACCAGCAGGACGACGACCACGACCTGCAGCAGGAAGACCTGCCCGGCCACGCTGCGCCCGGCGGGCAGCGCTCGCAGCCCCCGCTCCGGTGGTCTCCTCGAGGCGCGATGATCGCTCGGCCCGCCCATAGGCTATGTCTACACTCCCGGGCACTTCCGGGGCGACTGTTACCCCCGAGTTCTTCGTGGCCTTACGGTGTCCGCATGCGCAGGACGACACGGGGGGCCGTGCTGGGCCGCCGCACGCTCAACCGGGCCCTGCTGGAGCGGCAACTGCTGCTGGCGCGCTCGCGGATGAGTCCTGCGGAGGCGGTCGGCCATCTGGTGGGCCTTCAGTCGCAGGCCCCGCACGCGGCGTACGCCGCGCTGTGGACCCGGCTCGACGGCTTCTCCTTCGGCGACCTGTCGCGGCTGCTGCTGGACCGCGCCGTCGTGCGGATCGCGCTGCTGCGCGGCACCGTCCACCTGGTCACCGCGGACGACGCGTTGCGGCTGCGGCCGGTGCTGCAGCCGCTGCTGGACCGGCAGATCGCCCAGGGCCCCTGGGGCCCGGGGGTGCGCGGCGTGGACCGCGACGAGGCCGTAGCCGCCTGCCGGGCGCTGGTCGAGGCGCAGCCGCGCACCCCGGGCGAGCTGCGCGACCTGCTCGGCCCGCGCTGGCCGGACGCCGATCCGGCGTCGCTGGTCAACGCGCTGCGCAACTGGCTGCCGCTGGTGCAGGTGCCGCCGCGCGGTGTGTGGGGGGTGGCCGGGCGGACCGCGTACACCACGGCCGAGTCGTGGCTCGGGCGTTCCCTTGCCGGCGCCCCCGACCCGCGGGCGCTGGTGCGCCGTTATCTGGCGGCCTTCGGTCCCGCCTCCGTCGCCGACGCGCAGAAGTGGTCGGGGCTCACCGGGCTGCGGGAGGTCTTCGCCTCGATGGAGCTGCGCGCCTACCGCGACGAGGACGGCCGGGTGCTGTACGACGCCCCGGACGCCGCACCGCTGCCCGACCCGGACCGGCCGGCGGCCGTGCGCTTCGTCGCCGACTTCGACAACCTGGTCCTCTCGCACGCCGACCGCTCGCGGATCCTGGCCCGGGAGCACGTGCGCCGGGTGATGACGCCCAACGGCATCGTCCGCGGCACGGTCCTGGTCGACGGCTTCGTGGCGGGCACCTGGCGCACCGACCGGGCGCGAGGCTCCGCCGTGGTCGAGGTCGCGCCGTTCGCGCCCCTGGCGAGTGCCGACCGCGACGCCCTTGAGGCGGAGGGCAGGCGGCTGCTGGCCGCCTCCGACCCGGAAGCCGGCCACCACGACGTGCGCTTCGCCTGACCGGCGCGGGCAGCAGTCGGGGCCGGACGGAGGATCACTCCGCCCGGCCCCGTGTGCTGCCCCGCCTGGCGGCAGGGGCGGCGCGGAGGTCAGCCGCGCAGCGGCGCCAGGGCGCTGCTCCACTCGATGACCTCGTCGATGAGGGTCGACAGGCTCGCGGCCTGGTGCTCGCCGGGGGCGAACTCGCTGAAGTTGACGAAGTCGGTGAAGAGGGAGAGCGCGACCTGGGAGCGCACGTCGGCCATCTTCAGCTCGCCGGCGATCAGCCGCAGGTGCTCGGCGGCGCGGGCGCCGCCCACGGAGCCGTAGGACACGACGCCCAGCGCCTTGTGGTTCCACTCGGCGTGCAGGTAGTCGATGGCGTTCTTCAGCACGCCCGAGGTGGAGTGGTTGTACTCCGGGGTGACGAAGATGAAGCCGTCGAAGCTGGCGATCTTGGCGGCCCACTCCTTGGTGTGGGCGTTCTGGTACTGGCCCATGGCCGGCGGGATCGGCTCGTCGAGGTGGGGGAGCGGGTAGTCGGCGAGGTCCACGAGCTCGAAGGTGGCGTCGCCGGTGTGCTTGGCGGCCTGCTCGACGACCCAGTGGGCGACCTTCTCGCCGTTACGGCCGGGGCGGGTGCTGCCGAGGATGATGCCGATCCTGGTCATGAGGCGTGATTCCCGATCTGTGTGGTGCGGGGGTGTGGATTGAAGCTTCAACTTGAAGCTTCAAGTGCACTGTAACAGATCGCCTTGAAGCTTCAAGCGGTCCGATAGCCTGGTGACCATGACGAAGAACACAGCGGAACCGCCCGCGCCCGCCGCCGTGGAGCCGCGGTGGCTGCGGGGCGGCGAGCTGGCCGCGTGGATGTCGATGGCCCGGGTCATGGCCCGGCTCCTGCCGGCCCTGGAGCGCGAGCTGGAGCGCGACGCGGATCTGAACTGGATGGAGTACCACGTCCTCGCGATGCTCTCCGAGCAGGAGGGGCACATCATCAGGATGAGCGTGCTCGCGGACCGCGCGAGCTCGTCCCTGTCGCGGCTGTCGCACGTGGTGCGGCGTCTGGAGCACCAGGGCTTCGTCCGCCGCGAGCCGGACCCCGGGGACGGCCGTTACACGCTGGCGATCCTCACGCACGAGGGGTACGAGAAGCTGGTGGCCTCCGCGCCCGCGCACGTGGAGACCGTGCGCCGGATGGTTCTGGATCCGCTGGACCCGGGCGAACTGGAGAGCCTCAAGCCCGTCCTCGACCGGATCTATGAAGCCGTCGACGCCGCCGAGCGCGGCCGCTGACGTGGAGAGGGGCCGCTGCGGGCGGCTCGTGGCAGCCCGCAGCGGCCCCCGGCTCGGCCTGACCTGACGTCAGGAGTCCGTGCGGGCCGCTCCCGGCGGCGCGGGTGCGGACGTCCGCCGGGAACGAGGGCGGCGGCTCGCCTCACCCGGCGAGCCGTGCCGTGGGGCTCCTCGCGATGCCGGTGGGGGAACGCGCGGGTCGCCGGTGGGGCGGCGCCGCATCCCGCGCGTACGGCTCGGCTGGACCGGCGCGAGCGCCGGCGGCCGTGGACGAGGGGCGTTGGCGCACGTGCACTCGTGGGACCGTGGCCTGCTTGCTCTGTGCGGGACCCAGGCTAGGGTCGCGGCCCGCGCGCCCCAAGGAGGGAAGCCCCTGACCCGGTCGCTTAGGGAAAGCCCTCGGTCACGCCGCGTGCCCGCCCGGCGGGTGCGCGACGGCGCGCGGCCCGTCCCGGCGCGGTGGCCGCCTCAGCCGGCCCGGCGGCCCGCCGCCAGTCGCACGATGTCCACCCGTGAGCGGATGCCCAGCTTGCGGTACACGCGGGTCAGAGTGGCCTCGACCGTCTTCACGCTGACGAACAGCGCCGCGGCGATCTCCCGGTTGGTGGCGCCCTCCAGGACGAGCCCGGCCACCTGCCGCTCCATCGAGGCCAGCCCGTCCAGCTCCGGTGGCGCGGCGGCCGCGGGGGCCGGCGGGGCCTGGCCCGTCTGCTCCAGCCACGGCAGGGCCTTCGACCGCCGGAACAGCCGGCCGGCCTCGTCCAGCGCCGCCCCGGCCGCCCCGCGGTTGTGCCGCTCCGCCTCGACCCGGGCCAGCGCGAAGACGGCGCGGGCCTCGTCCAGCCCGTAGCCGAGGGCGGCCGTCCGCTGCCGGGCCCCGGTCAGGACCGCCACCGCCTGGTCGGTGTCGCCGTGCGCGGCGAGGAGCATCCCCTCGGCGCGCTCCAGGACGGCCAGGATGCTCTGCCGGCCGAGCCGCAGGGCGTGCCGGCGCGTCTCGTCGATGACCTCCCGCGCCTCACCGAGCGCGCCGGTCAGCACCAGTGCCTCGGCGAGGTCGCCCTGCCAGCGGCCGCGCGCGGGCTCCGTCACGCCCATCTCGCGTTCGAGGGCGCGCACCCGGCGCAGCGCGTCCACCGCGCCCTGCGGGTCGGCGCCGACCAGCCGGGCGTGCCCGAGCGCGTACAGCGCCCGCGTCAGGTACGGCAGGTCGCTGTCGGCCTCGGCCCGCCGCACCGCGTCCCCGGCCAGCGACAGGGCGCGATCCACCGTGCCGCCGGCCGCCTCGGCCAGGGACGCGATCTGCAGCGCGAAGCCCTCGCCGATGCCGGTGTCCTCGGCCAGTCGCAGGCTCTCGCGGGCCAGGTCGAGCGCCGTGCCGCAGCGGCCGGAGCGCAGTTCGATCTCGGCGAGGCTGCGTACCGAGTAGACCTCGGTCTCCACCGCTCCGCGCTGCCGTGCCTCGCCGGCCAGCCAGGTCAGCGCCGTTCGCGCCTCGTCGAGCTGATCGCTCATCAGCAGATAGCGGGAGCGGATGTAGACCGGGCCGTTGTGGTTCATGGCCACGTCCGGGTCCTGCGGCTCGGCCGAAGCCAGGGCCAGGGTCGCGGCGGCGTCGGGATGCCCCATGGTCGTCTCGTTGAGGGCCTTGAAGGAGAGCGCCAGCAACTCGGTGCGCCGGTCGCCGGCCTGCGCGGCGAGTGCCGCCGAGCGGGCGGCCTCGGCCCGCGCCTCGTGCATCTGGCCGTCCACCAGGGCCCGCCAGGCGAGCTGGTAGCGCACCAGGCCCTGCAACCGGGGGTCGTCGCCCGCGTCCGCCAGGGCCTGCGGGAAGACGTCGTCCACCTCGGACAGCGCCTGCCCGGCCGAGTCGATCACCACGCTCCACGCCCGCACCCGGTCCGCCGGGACCGTGGCCCGCGCCAGCACCTCGCGGGCGGTGGCGCGGGCGAGTTCGGGCTCCGCGGCGGTCAGCGCGTCCTCGGCGGCCCGCAGCCGCCGCTCGTCCGCGGTGGGCACCGCGCCTTCGGGGCTGTGCCGGGCGGCCAGCAGGCCGAGTTGGGCGGCCACCGAGGGGGCTCCGCGGGACCGGGCCTCGTCCGCGGCCTCGGCGAGGCTCGCCGCGACCCGTTCGTCCTTGCCGCTCGTCGCCAGCGCCAGGTGCCGGGCCCGTTCGATCGGGTCGACGGCGGCCGCGGCCAGCGCGGCGTGGGCGCTGCGCCGGTCCTCCGGGGTCGCCTCCGCGTACAGCGCCGCGGAGATCAGCGGATGCGCGAAACGCACCGGACCGCCTCCGTCGTCGGGGTCCATCTCCACCAGACCGAGGGACGCGGCCACCCCCGTCTCGCTCTCGGCGTTGGCACGACCGGCGCCGCGCAGCGTCGCGAGGGTCGGGCGGGCCCCCGCGCTGGCGATCAGCAGCGTGCGGCGGGTCTCCGCGGAGAGCATCTCCAGCCGGTTGAGCACCAGGGCGCGCAGCGAGGTCGGCACCGGCAGCGGCTCCCCGGGGCGCGGCGGGGTGCGGCTCTCCGCGAGGGCACGGCCGAGCTCCAGGGCGAACAGCGGATTGCCGCCGCTGGTGCGGTGGATGTCCCGGACGACCGCGCGCGGCAGACCCGTGTGGCCGCGCCCGTCGAGGAGTTCGGAGACGTCCGGCCGGGACAGCGGCGTCACCCGCAGCGTGAGCACGTCCTGCGGGAAGGCGCGCAGATAGCGGTCGTGCTGGTCCTGCGGATCGGCGTCGGTGAGTACGGCGCCCAGCACCCGCACCGGCAGTTCGGCGACCCGGCGGGCGGCGAAGGCCAGCAGCTCGGCGCTGGCCGGGTCCATCCACTGCAGGTCGTCCACGACGATCAGCACCGGGCCGTCGGCGGCCAGCGCCCGCAGCACCGACAGCACGGCCAGCCGAAGCGCCAGTCCGTCCCGTTGCAGCGAGGACTCCCCGCGGCCGGTGAGCGCCGACTCCAGCGCCGCCCGCTGCGGAGCGGGCAGCCGGTCGGACACCTGGTCGGCGACCAGGCCGAGCAGATCGACCAGGGCGAGGAAGGGGAGGTGCGATTCGGATTCGGTCGCGGAACAGCGCAGCACCGTGGGCTCGCCGCCGTATTCCTCGGCGAGTGTCCGCAATACGGTGGACTTCCCGATTCCGGCCGGTCCGTACAGCAGCAGGCTGCCACCGTGGGCGAGGTGCCCGCGGGCCCGTGCGAGCACGTCACCGCGCCCGATCACCTGGTCGGGGCGGGGCCTGGCCGGCGCGTCGAAGGCCTGCTCCACGGTCGCCGCTCCCCTCGTGTCGTGTCCGGGACAATGTTAAGCGGAGAGCCGTGGAAGACCCCGGGTACGGGCGTGGCTCCTCGGCCTCCGTCCGGTGCAGGGACAATTCACCGCCGCCGATACGGATGTCGCGCGAGGGCGGCAGGCCGGGAAACGCGCGGGGGCAGCGACCTGTTGAACACCGGACTGTTCGTCAGGCCGGCCCCCGTCCCGTGTGTGCCGGTGGACACACCCCGAATGATCGGTCCGATCCCGCCGGCGGTCAAACCCCGAAATCGCCCCGGTCGAGGCGAACGTGGCGGCTTGTCCGTTGATCCGGTGCTACCCCCGATCACGGTGCTTTGCGGGTGAACGCGGTGCCGGTGGGCGGCCGGCGCGGCCGTCTCCGCCGTCGGCGTCACCGCGCGGGCGCCACCGGCGGGCACCGGCCGGCCGCCGGCCCGGGCCGGCGACTCAGGGGAGCAGACCGGCCCGGCGGGCGGCGACGACCGCCTCGAGACGGGTACGGGCGCCGAGCTTGCGCATGGCCGAGCGCAGATAGCTCTTGACCGTCTCGGGACGCAGTCCCAGCCGGTCGGCGGCAGCCGCGTTGGTGGCCCCCACGGCCACGCACGCCAGCACGTCCAGCTCCCGCGAGGAGACGGCGGCCGGCCGCCCGGCGGGGAGCCCGTCGCCGCCACCGGCGGCCCCGGTCGCCGCCGCGAGCCGGCCGCACACGGCGAGCAGCTCCTGCCGCAGCAGCGGATCGGCGACCCGGCCGGCCAGCGCCCGCAGCTCACCGTGGGCCTCGCGGACCTCCTCCCAGGCCGCCGGGTCACCGGCGGTCGGCTGGCGGCACGTCGACAGCAGGCGGTCGGCCTCGTCCCGTACCGCCAGCCGCTGCTCCAGCTCGCGCGCCGCCTCCACCGCGGCGCTCACCGGGCGGTCGCCGAGCGCCAGCGGATGGCGCAGCGCACCGTAGAGCACCCCGCGCACCCGGCGGCGCACGACCACCGGCACCGCCAGGACCGAACGCAGCCCCTCGGCGGCGACCGCCGCGTCGTACTCGTGGCTGATGACCCGCGAGGTGCTGTAGTCGGTGACGGCCAGCGGCCGGGAGAGCGCGATCGTCTTGCCGCCCAGGCCGTTGCCCGCGGTGATGGTGAGCCCCTGCAGGGAGGTGGTGGCCGTACCGGACAGCTCGGTGATCCGCAGCCGGCGGGGCTCCGGGAGCAGCCCCCCGAAGGCCACCGGCAGACCGCTGGTGCGCCTCATCCGCAGCAGCGCCGCCCGCAGCTCCGCCGCCTCGCCCTGTCCCGTCACGCCCCGCCGCTTCCTCACCCCCGTTCGGGGGTAGTGAGAGCCTCGTCACTGACAGCAGGATGCTACCGAGGGGGCCGGCGACGAGGAGGACACATGACGGCAACCAGCCGGACGGAAGAGTTCCGGGCGGCCCGGGACTTCCTGCTGCGCCACCGCGAGGACTACCGGGCGGCGTACGAGGGCTTCCGCTGGCCGCGTCCGGAGCACTTCAACTGGGCGCTGGACTGGTTCGACGTCATCGCCCGTGACAACGACCGCCCCGCGCTGCACATCGTCGAGGAGGACGGCACCGAGTCGGTCGTCTCCTTCGCCGCGATGTCCGAGCGCTCCGCCCGGGTCGCGAACCGGCTGCGCGGCCTCGGGGTGGGCGCGGGCGACCGGATCGTGGTCATGCTCGGCAACCAGACCGAGCTGTGGGAGACCGCCCTCGCCGCCATGAAGCTGCGCGCCGTCGTCATCCCGGCCACCCCGCTGCTCGGTCCCGCAGACCTCACCGACCGCGTCGAGCGCGGCCGGGCCCGGCACGTGATCGTCCGGGCCGCCGACACGGCGAAGTTCGAGCAGGTGCCGGGGGAGTACACCAGGATCGCCGTCGGCGGCGCGCCCGCGGGCTGGCACGCCTACGAGGACGCCTACGACGCCCCCGCGGACTTCACGCCCGACGGGGACACCCGCGGCGACGACCCGCTGATGCTCTACTTCACCTCGGGCACCACCGCCAAGCCCAAGCTCGTCGAGCAGACCCACCTGTCCTACCCGGTGGGCCACCTGGCGACGATGTACTGGATCGGCCTGCGCCCCGGCGACGTCCACCTCAACATCTCCTCGCCCGGCTGGGCCAAGCACGCCTGGTCCAACCTCTTCGCCCCGTGGAACGCCGAGGCGACGGTCTTCATCCACAACTACACGCGCTTCGACGCGGGCCGTCTGATGGCGGAGATGGACCGGGCCGGCGTCACCAGCTTCTGCGCGCCGCCCACCGTCTGGCGGATGCTGATCCAGGCCGACCTCGGCGTGCTGCGCACCCCGCCGCGCGAGGTCGTCGCCGCCGGCGAGCCGCTCAACCCCGAGGTCATCGAGCACGTGCGGCGCGCCTGGGGTCTCACCATCCGGGACGGCTTCGGCCAGACCGAGACGGCCGTCCAGGTCTCCAACCCGCCCGGCCAGCCGCTCAAGCCGGGCTCCATGGGCCGCCCCAGCCCCGGCTACGTCGTGGAGCTCGTCGACCCCGTCACCGGCAAGCCCGGCGACGAGGGGGAGATCTGCCTCGACCTGTCCACCCGTCCGGTGGGCCTGATGACCGGCTACGAGGGCGACCCGGAGCGCACCGCCGAGGCCATGGCCGGCGGCTGGTATCGCACCGGCGACATCGGCTCCCGCGACGCCGAGGGCTACATCACCTACATCGGGCGCGCCGACGACGTCTTCAAGGCCTCCGACTACAAGATCTCCCCCTTCGAGCTGGAGAGCGCCCTGCTGGAGCACGAGTGCGTGGCAGAGGCCGCCGTCGTCCCGGCGCCCGACCCGCTGCGGCTGGCCGTGCCCAAGGCGTACGTCGTCCTGGCCGAGGGCTGGGAGCCGGGACCGCAGACCGCGGCGGCGCTGTTCGCGCACTCGCGGGCCGTGCTCGCCCCGTACAAGCGGGTGCGGCGCATCGAGTTCGCAGAGCTGCCCAAGACCGTGTCCGGCAAGATCCGCCGCATCGAGCTGCGGCAGCGCACCGCCGAGGGGGCGGTCGGCACCGAGTACCGCGAGGAGGACCACCGGTGAGCACCCCCGCGACCCCCGTCGAGCCGTCCTACGCGAGCGGCACCGGCACCACGCCCCTGCTCGGCGACACCATCGGCCGCAACCTGGACCGGGCGGTCGCCGCCTGGCCGGACCGCGACGCGCTGGTCGACGTGCCCAGCGGCCGCCGCTGGACGTACGCGCAGTTCGGCGCCGCCGTCGACGACGTGGCGCGCGGCCTGCTCGCCAAGGGCGTCGGCAAGGGCGACCGGGTGGGCATCTGGGCGGTCAACTGCCCGGAGTGGGTGCTCGTCCAGTACGCCACCGCCCGCATCGGCGCGATCATGGTCAACATCAATCCGGCGTACCGCGTCCACGAACTGGCCTTCGTGCTCGACCAGGCCGGCATCGAGGTGCTGGTCGCCTCCACCGCGTTCAAGTCCAGCGACTACCGCGCCATGGTGGAGCAGGTGCGCGGCGAGTGCCGCTCGCTGACCGAGGTCGTGTACATCGGCGACCCCACATGGGACACCCTCGTCGAGGCCGGGGCGAACGTCCCGTACGAGCAACTCATGGAGCGCGGGTCGGAGCTGTCCTGCGACGACCCCGTCAACATCCAGTACACCTCGGGCACGACAGGCTTCCCCAAGGGCGCGACCCTCTCCCACCACAACATCCTCAACAACGGCTACTTCGTGGGCGAACTGGTCGGCTACACCGAACAGGACCGGGTCTGCCTGCCGGTGCCCTTCTACCACTGCTTCGGCATGGTCATGGGGAACCTGGGCGCCACCTCGCACGGCGCCTGCATCGTCATCCCCGCGCCCGGCTTCGACCCGGCGGCGACGTTGCGCGCGGTCGAACAGGAGCGCTGCACCTCGCTGTACGGGGTGCCGACGATGTTCATCGCCGAGCTCAACCTGCCCGACTTCGCGGGCTACGACCTCTCCTCGCTGCGCACCGGCATCATGGCGGGCTCGCCCTGCCCGGTCGAGGTGATGAAGCGGGTCGTCGCCGAGATGCACATGGCCGAGGTGTCCATCTGCTACGGCATGACCGAGACCTCGCCGGTCTCCACGCAGACCCGCCGGGACGACGACCTCGAGCGCCGCACCGGCACCGTCGGCCGGGTACTTCCGCACGTCGAGGTCAAGGTCGTCGGGCCGGACGGCGTGACGGTGCCGCGCGGCACGGCGGGCGAACTGTGCACCCGCGGGTACTCGGTGATGCTGGGCTACTGGGACGAGCCGGACAAGACCGCGGAGGCGATCGACGCCGGCCGCTGGATGCACACCGGCGACCTGGCCGTGATGCGGGAGGACGGGTACCTGCAGATCGTCGGCCGGATCAAGGACATGATCATCCGCGGTGGGGAGAACGTCTACCCGCGCGAGATCGAGGAGTTCCTCTACGCCCACCCGAAGATCGCGGACGTCCAGGTGGTGGGCGTCCCCGACGAGCGGTACGGCGAGGAGATCCTGGCCTGCGTCATCCTCAAGGACCCGGCGTCCGCGCTCACCGTCGAGGAGCTCGGCGAGTTCTGCCGCGGCCGGCTCGCCCACTACAAGGTCCCGCGCCACCTGCGGCTGATGGACGCCTTCCCGATGACCGTCAGCGGCAAGGTCCGCAAGGTCGAACTGCGGGAGTCCTTCCGCCCCGTGTGAGTTCCGCCGGCCGCCGCGGCCCGCGGAGCCGGGTCGGTGCAGGGCGCCCGCCGGGCACGTCGCGGTCCCGCCCCGCGCGCGCCGAGGGTGCCGTTCCCGCGGGTGATCACGCGCGCCACCGCAGCCGCCGCCGCTACCCTGGCAACACACCTGCCACGTACGGGAGATGGGGGCGACGGGGATGGATCACTGGGAGGACGTCCGGCCGGGGGGCGGTGACCAGTCCGCCATTCCGGAGCTGGTGTCCGCCGTGGTCGGCGCGGGCGGGGTGGTCCTGCTCAGCTCGTTCATGCAGGCGGTGGGGACCAGGCTCGGCGAGATCACCGCCACGCGCATGGGCGGCCGCGGCTTCTGGCGGCGGCGCGCGGTCACCGAGGAGGAGCAGACGGCGACCGCCTTCATCGCGGCGGTGAGGAAGCTCGGTTCGGTCCGGCGCGAGGGCGGCGGGGTGCTGCGGCTCGAGGACGAGGGCTCCGGGACCACGGTGCAGGTGCACCCGTTGCTGCCGGTCGGGGCGATCGGCCAGTTCCAGCGACTCGATCTGAGCCACCCGGAGGTCGCCGGCCTGGAGATCGCCTGGACCGACACCCTCGGCGACCACCCGCAGGGCGTCTGGGCCACCACGGGCGGCGCCGGGGGCGCCGGCACCCGCTACCTGTGGAACGACGTCCGCCGCACCTGGGAGCCCCACCGGCGCACGCCCTGAGGGACACCGTCGCCCGCGGAGCACCCGCAGTTCATGCGACGGCCACCGTGCCGTCACGGTGCGCGTCGTCCCGGCCGGGAGTGATTGCTAGGGTGCTTGCTGCGCTGCCGCGGAGACCCCCTTGCGGGGTGACGGTGCGGCGCGGATGCCCCGGGGGACGGATGTGCCCGCGCCCCGGCCCACGTGGCGGGGCGGCTCTTGGCACATCTTGGGTTTGGAAGGATTCATGACGGCTTCTCCCGACGATCCGGCGGGCGGCGAGGCCCCGGAGGCGGGCTCCCCCGCCGGTACGGCGCTTCCCCGGCGGACCCGCAGGACGTCCGCGATCGCGGACGCCTCCGCCACCACCAGCCGGACCCCCACGGACTGGAACGGCGGCGACGCCTCCACGTTGCGGGCCCGGCAGACCGCCGCCGCCCTGCCGGAGCGTCAGGAGGAGGACGTGGAGCAGGAGTCCACCTACGCGGACGGCTTCGCCGCGGGGCTCGCCTTCGCGTCCCGCCCCGCACCCGGCGCCGACGAGGGGCGCGCCGCGCAGGCGGCCGCGGGGACCGCCCCGCAGGCGCCGCACCGCGGTGCTGCCGCGGCGAAGCGCCGTGCCCGGTCCCGCCCGCTCCTGCTGCTCGGCGGGGGCCTGGCGGTCGGTGTGCTCGTCTGCGTGCCGTTCCTCGTACGGGGTTCGGGCGGGGAGGAGCGCGGCGCGGCCGCCGTCACCCTCGCCGACGAGGACCCGGCGTTCGAGACCCCCGGGACCGGCCCGGCCACCGCGAGCCCGCACGGCGGGCGGTCGCCGTCCCCCGGCGACACCCCCCGGCGGCGGGCGGAGTCCGGTTCCCCGGACGGGCCGACCGCCACCCCGAGCGTGAGCGGGGGCAAGGCCACCCCCCGCGCCACGGGCGGGGGATCGACGCAGCAGCCGGCCGCGGGGCCTTCGCACTCCGCCGCCGTCTCCGGCACGGCGATCCGCAGCCACGACTCGGGCCGGTGTATCGACGGCAGCCCCCCGTGGGGCAGTCCGCTGCAGCTCTGGGACTGCACGGGCAGCGCGGCGCAGTCCTGGCAGATCAAGCCCGACGGCAGCGTCCACTCCCGGGGCCAGTGCATGGACATCGCGGGCGGTTCGCGGGACGACGGCGCGGCGGTCCAACTGGTCGACTGCAACGGCACCGGTGCCCAGCAGTTCCGCCTCAACGCCGCTCACGACCTGGTCAACGTCCAGGCGGACAAGTGCGTCGAGGCGGAGGACTCGCCGGGGGTCAACGGCACCAGGCTGCGGCTGTGGAGTTGCAGCGGCCGGGACAACCAGAAGTGGAGCCGCGGCTGACCGCCGGTCCGGCGGTAGGCGCGGGCGGCGGTCAGGTGTTGTCGTTCCGCGCCAGGCACAGCACGTACTTGCTCGAGCCGCGCTCCGCTCGCAACGTGGCCACCGTGCGCGGGTAGGCGGCGCACCCGCCGGTGTCGGTGGTGTTGTCGAAGCGCCCGACGACCTCGAACTCGGCCTTCGCGGAACCGCAGTCGACGACCGAGACGTCGGGGAAGAGGACTTCTCCGTTGCTGTGGACGCAGTCGCCGACCTCGGCGTACTCGGGGTCGTTGTGGAGCAGCAGCCAGCCGCCGCCGATGAGGATGACGGGTATCAGCAGGCCCAGGGCGGTGGGGCGGAGGAAGATCGGCCGGCCGGGGTCGGCGGGCGTGCCGGGGGCGCCGGGGACCGGCTCGGCCAGGCGGCTGATCTTCCAGCGCTGGAACAGGTTGACCAGCAGGGTGAGCGGGTTGAACAGCATCGAGGCCGGACTCCACCAGCCCTGCACCAGGCTGTCGGAGACCATCTCGCGGTGCTTGGCGATTCCGCAGCGCCGGCAGAACGGGGCCCGGATCTTCAGGAAACGCATCATCACGACCATGCCCTGGTGGCCTCGGACGGTCGCCTGGACCGCCGGCACCGAGCCGCAGAACAGGCAGGAGCGTCCGTAACCCGGCACTTCCTGCCCGAAGGGCGGCAGCGGCCTCGGCCGGGCGGCCGGGGGCGCCGCCGGTGCCTGCGGCTCTGCCTGCGTCTGCGTGTGCGCCTGCGGCGGGGGAGCTGACGGCTGGGACTGTGCGGGCGATGGTGTCGGCGTGGTCAAGGAGATCACCTGGGGTCCATGTGAAGCCGATGTGAAGGGCGAGCGGAACCCTAGTGGGTGGTACCGACATCGATCGAGGCGATTACCGAACGGCTTTGGCGTCTGCTTCTTGACCCGCGAGCCGGGGGCGTCCTATGTTCGCAGTAGTTCCGCATGACAAAAGAAGACTTCCGCAATGCGAAATGTGGAGCACCGGGCGCGACAACCTGGACCGCAGGACGACGCAGGAGTGACCGAATGCCTCGAATGACCGCCGCCCGAGCGGCAGTGGAGATCCTCAAGCGCGAGGGCGTGGACACCGCGTTCGGCGTGCCCGGCGCCGCGATCAACCCCTTCTACGCCGCCCTCAAGGCCGCCGGAGGCATCCAGCACACGCTGGCCCGGCACGTGGAGGGCGCCTCCCACATGGCCGAGGGCTACACGCGCACCGCCCCCGGCAACATCGGCGTCTGCATCGGCACGTCGGGCCCCGCGGGCACCGACATGATCACCGGCCTCTACTCGGCGACCGGCGACTCGATCCCGATCCTGTGCATCACCGGCCAGGCGCCCACCGCGGTGATCCACAAGGAGGACTTCCAGGCCGTGGACATCGCGTCCATCGCCGCTCCCGTGACGAAGGCGGCCACCACCGTCCTGGAGGCGGCCCAGGTCCCCGGGGTCTTCCAGAAGGCGTTCCACCTGATGCGCTCCGGCCGCCCCGGCCCGGTCCTGATCGACCTGCCGGTCGACGTCCAGCTCACCGAGATCGAGTTCGACCCCGACACGTACGAGCCGCTGCCGGTCTGGAAGCCCGCCGCCAGCCGCCGCCAGATCGAGAAGGCGCTCGCGATGATGGCCGCCGCCGAGCGGCCGCTGATCGTCGCGGGCGGCGGGGTGATCAACGCCGACGCGGCCGGTCTGCTGGTGGAGTTCGCCGAGCTGACCGGCACCCCGGTGGTGCCGACCCTGATGGGCTGGGGCGCCATCCCGGACGACCACGACCTCAACGCGGGCATGGTCGGTCTGCAGACCTCGCACCGCTACGGCAACGCGACCTTCCTGGAGTCGGACTTCGTCCTCGGCATCGGCAACCGCTGGGCCAACCGCCACACCGGCCGGATCGACGTCTACACCAAGGGCCGCACCTTCGTGCACGTCGACATCGAACCCACCCAGATCGGCAAGATCTTCGCCCCCGACTACGGGATCGCCTCCGACGCCGGCGTCGCGCTGGGGCTGTTCGTCGAGGTGGCCCGGGAGCTGAAGGCCGCCGGCGGACTGCCGGACCGCTCCGGCTGGGCCGCCTCCGCC
Organism: Streptomyces sp. PA03-3a; assembly: GCF_033792735.1. NCBI lineage: Bacteria > Bacillati > Actinomycetota > Actinomycetes > Kitasatosporales > Streptomycetaceae > Streptomyces > Streptomyces sp. PA03-3a. Next base: position 88,641 of record NZ_JARAVM010000002.1, on the reverse strand, counting down.
CGGGAGCGCAAGGCGACCCTGCATCGCCGTACGCACTTCGACGACATCCCGATCAAGCCGCAGCGCGTGTACGAGGAGATGAACCGCGCCTTCGGCCCCGACACCCGGTACGTCACCACGATCGGCCTCTCCCAGATCGCCGGCGCGCAGATGCTGCACGTCTACCGGCCGCGCCACTGGATCAACTGCGGCCAGGCCGGCCCCCTCGGCTGGACCGTGCCGGCCGCCCTGGGCGTGGCGAAGGCCGACCCGGGGGCGCCGGTGGTGGCCCTTTCGGGCGACTACGACTTCCAGTTCATGATCGAGGAGCTCGCGGTCGGCGCGCAGCACCGGATCCCGTACGTCCACGTCCTGGTGAACAACGCCTACCTGGGCCTGATCCGGCAGGCCCAGCGGGCGTTCGACATCGACTTCGAGGTCAACCTGGAGTTCGAGAACGTCAACTCGCCCGAGCTGGGCGCCTACGGCGTCGACCATGTCAAGGTCGCCGAGGGCCTGGGCTGCAAGGCGATCCGGGTCACCGACCCGGACGGGCTCGGGGCCGCCTTCGAGCAGGCGAAGAAGCTCGCGGCCGAGTACCGGGTGCCGGTCGTCGTCGAGGCGATCCTGGAGCGGGTCACCAACATCTCCATGAGCGTCACCAACGACATCGGCAACGTCGTGGAGTTCGAGGAACTGGCCACCGAACCCGGCCACGCGCCCACCGAGATCATCCCGCTCACGGGCTCCTGATCCCGGGTCCGACCGCCGTGCCACCGGCCGCCCCGTCCTGACCTCCCGGGCGCGGCGGCCGGACTCCACGCACCGTCCCGGGCAGCCTCCCGGCGGGCCCGGACCGGTCCGTCCTACAGCGGCCCGAACAGCCAGTTGCCGGGGGCCTCGGGGTCGGTGCCGATGTAGTAGGCACGGATGGCCGCCACCAGTTCGGCGGTGCTCACACAGCCGTCGCCGTCGGTGTCGATGCGGTTGAAGGCGGCGGAGATGTCGCTGACGGGGGTGTTGAAGGCCCGCTGCAGGACCTCGAACTCACCGCGCACGACGTGGCCGTCGCCGTCGGTGTCGCACAGGTGCGCGACGGCTTCGGCCGCCGGATGGAAGACGGGGTCGAAGGCCGGTCCTTCGATGAAGGCCTTGGTCATCCCGTGGTGGTACTCCGCGGAGGACAGCCGCCCGTCGCGGTCTCTGTCGGCGTACGCCGCCAGCTCCGCCCAGACGGCGTCCAGGCGCACCGCCACCGCTTTGCCCTTGGGCGAGGTGGGCGACATGCCGAAGCCGTGGATCAGCCGCGCGCCGACGTCCTGGAAGTCGGCGCGCTCGGCATATCCGTTGCCGTCCGTGTCCAGACGGCGGAAGGATTTGTCGAGCTTGCGCTTCAGAAGGGCCGTAGACATCGCTGCGTCCTTGACGTAGTCCTGGATTGCCGTACGGAGGGGGAACCTCTCGATACTCCCCCGGGAGCGGCGGTCGCGCGACCCGAGTGACCACGGACGGTGAAGGGTTGGGCCGAGCTCGGCCCGGTTCAGGGCCTGGCGTGCGGGCCGGTCCTGATCAGGGCGTCGGCGGCGTCGTTGACCGGTTGCGGCGTGCCGGTGAGGTCCATGACGAACAGCGGCACCCCCAGCCGGTCCGCGCGCAGCCGGGCGTCGTGGGCGTAGCCGGCCAGGGAGAAGAAGGCGCCGGTGGAGTCCTCGTTGAGGCAGTTGAGCCAGAGGGTCTCGACGTCCCGCAGCGGCGTCGGCCGGGTCGTCGGGTCGACCTGGGCCACGACCCCGTCGCCGCGCAGGTCGATGCCGTTGGCCGACCGGTCCCCCGCGGTGCGCACGCCCGCGAAGCCGAGCCACTTCAGGTACTGCGCGGCGGCGGTGACGGCGTCCCGGGCGGTACGGATGGTCACCGGCCGGAACGGCGGCCGCGACGCCGCCGCCAAGGCCCCCGGGCCGGTCTGCCGCACCGGGGGGACGGGTCGCCGCGCGGGCGCCCGCAAGGCGCCGGTGTCCACCGGCAGCCGGACCACCGCCCCGCAGTCGCAGCCGAGTTCGGGCTGCGGCCACTGGTCGTCGCGGCCGCAGTCCGGGCAGCGCATGGCCACCCAGGAGTCGTCCCAGGACCGGTGGCGGATCTGCAGCGGGACGCCGCCGCGCAGGATCGGCAGGGCCAGCGGCGTGCCGCAGGCGCAGGGGAAGGTGGGCGCGGTGTAGGCGTGCTCCCGGCGGCAGGCCGGACAGCGCACGGGCACGCTCTCTGCCATGGTTCGCGACTCCTGGGCGGTGCGGGCGGTGCGGAGGGACGGCGGTGCTCGCCAGAACGGTGCTGCGCTCCATCGTCCCGCACCTGAAGCCCCTCGTGCACCCGTCTTCGCGTCCCCGGTCGCCGCGGACGCACCGCCGCCCGGGAACCCGTTCCGCGTCCGGCCCGGTCGCGGAACGGGTCCCCGGGCGGGGCCCGGCCCGCGCCGCCTCGACCTACCCCTCAGAAGCTCTCGGCGGCGCGGACGTTCGTGGTTCCGGGCGGCGGCGCCCCATCGGGCGCGACAGGACAGGTCGGGGCGCCGCCGCCCGGAAGTCGGGGTCAGCCGGTGACGGGCCGGCCGGACAGGCGCTCCACGCCGCGCAGCAGGGCGGAGTGGTCGAGGCCGCCGTCGCCCTGGGCCCGCAGCGAGGCGACGAGGTTCGCCACCACCGAGCCGACCGGCAGGGCGGCGCCGACGTTGCGGGCGGCGTCGGTGACGATGCCCATGTCCTTGTGGTGCAGGTCGATGCGGAAGCCCGGGGCGTACTCGCGGTCGAGGAAGTTGCGCTTCTTGCGGGTCAGCACCGTGGATCCGGCGAGGCCCCCGTTCAGCACCTCCAGGGCCGCGGCGAGGTCGACCCCGGACTTCTCCAGGAAGACCACGGCCTCGGCGCACGCCTGGATGTTCACCGCAACGATCAGCTGGTTGGCCGCCTTGACGGTCTGCCCGGCGCCGTGCGGACCGCACAGGACGACGGTCCTGCCGAGGGCCTCGAACAGGGGCCGCGCCTCGTCGAAGTCGGCCTGCTCGCCCCCCACCATGATCGAGAGCACCGCCTCGACGGCACCGGCCTCGCCCCCCGAGACGGGGGCGTCCAGGACCCGGACGCCCCTGGCGGCAGCGGCCGCGGCGAGGTCGACCGAGGTCTGCGGGGTGATCGACGACATGTCGATCAGCAGCGCGCCCGGCCGGGCGTTCGCCAGGATGCCGTCCTCGCCGTAGGCGACGGCCTCCACCTGGGGCGAGGCCGGGACCATGGTGACGATGACGTCGGCGTCCTTGACAGCCTCCGCGATAGAGCCCGCGGGGGTGCCGCCGGCCGCGGCCAGGCGGTCGAGCTTGTCCTGCTCCAGGGTGTGGCCGGTGACGGAGTACCCGGCCTTGATGAGGTTCTCCGACATCGGGGAGCCCATGATGCCGAGGCCGATCCACGCGACCGTGGGAAGTGGGGTGGTCATGATGTCCTCTCCGGATTACTTGTCGGCGTCGGCGAGCCAGTCGAAGGACGCGGCGCTGCCCTGCGGGCCCGGCTTGTACTCCAGGCCGACCCAGCCGTCGTAGCCCGCGTCGCGCAGCCGGCCCAGGAGGGCGGCCAGCGGCAGGGAGCCCGTACCGGGCGCGCCGCGGCCGGGATCGTCGGCGATCTGGACGTGGCCGGTGCGGTCCGCGTAGGCGTCGATCACGGCGGGCAGGTCCTCGCCGTTCATCGACAGGTGGTAGAGGTCGAGCAGGAACCTGGCGTTGCCCAGCCCCGTCTCGGCGTTGACCTTGTCGACCACCTCGACCGCGGCGGCCGCGCTCACCAGCGGATAGCGCGGCGACTCCGGCTTGTTGAGGGTCTCGACCAGCAGCACCGCGCCGACCCGGTCGGCCGCGTGCGCGGCCCGGACCAGGTTCTCCAGGGCGAGTTCGTCCTGCGCCTCGGGGCTCACGCCGTCCACGCGGTTGCCGTACAGCGCGTTGAGCGCCGTGCAGCCCACCGAGTGGGCGAAGTCGGCGGCGACGTCGATGTTGGCGCGGAAGCGCGCGGACTCCTCGCCCGGCACGGACAGGGCGCCGCGGTCGGGGCCGGGGAGCTCGCCCGCGTAGAAGTTCAGGCCCACCAGCTGGGTGCCGGCCTCCTGCAGCGCGTCGCGCAGGGCGTCGAGTTCGGACTGCGGAGGGCTCGGCATCCGGGTCCACGGCCACCACAGCTCGACCGCGGAGAAGCCGGCCGCGGCGGCGGCCGCGGGGCGCTCCAGGAGCGGGAGTTCGGTGAAAAGGATCGAGAGGTTCACATCGAAGCGCGTGGAGTCGAAGCCCATCACATGCGCCCTTCCGTAATACGGAAACTTGTTTCTACTTAACGGAAGACTCCCCGAGCGGGACGGCGGCTGTCAAGAGGGATGTTCCGGAAAGCCCCTGACCAGCTAGGTTGAAGGCGTGCGCCTGAGACTCGAATTCACCACCGAGCCGTTCGACCTGGACGAGCCGCCGCGGCACGCCGTGGTGGGCCGCGAGGTCCTGGAGGCGGCCGGCCTCGACGCCGTCGACGTCGGGCCCTTCGGCAACTCGGCCGAGGGCGGTACGGAGCAGGTGGTCGCCATGGTCGGCGACCTGCTGCGGCGCACCCTTCAGGCCGGTGCGACCCGGGTGTCGCTGCAGGTCAACGTCCTCGGCGAGGCGGAGCGGTGACCGGGCCGGCCGAGCATCCGTTCAGCGCGGCGATCAAGCCGCTCGCCGACGCCATGGGCGCGGAACTGGTGCCCCCCGGTGAGGCGCGCGGTGACGACGTCGTGCTCAGCTGGCAGGGCGCGGAGGTCGTGGCCGTACGGCTGCCGCACCTCGCGGACTCGCTCGACCACATCCTGGCCGACCTCGAACGCCGGCACGGCAAGGCGCTGTCCGAGCTGGAGCGCAAGGAGAAGCAGACGGTCGTCCGCATCCTGGAGGAGCGCGGCGCCTTCTCGGTGCGGCACGGGGTGGAGACGGTCGCCTCCGCGCTCGGCGTGAGCCGCTTCACCGTCTACAACTACCTCAACAGGGAGAACGCGGCGAAGGACGGCCGCTAGCCGCGTCGTCACGGCCTGTCGGGCGTGCCGCTGCTCAGCGCCTCGTCTCGTACCTGGTCAGGACCACGCCGCCGGGACATGTCCGCGTCTCCACCATGTTCAGGTTCACCCAGCTGTCCAGCGCGGTGAAGAACGGCGTGCCGCCGCCCACCAGGACCGGATGGACGGCGATCGCGTACTCGTCGATCAGTCCGGCGCGCATGGCCGCCCCTGCGAGCGTCGCGCCGCCGATGTTCATCGGGCCGCCGTCCTCGGCCTTGAGCCGGCTGATCTCCGCGATCGCGTCGCCGGTGACCAGGCGGGTGTTCCAGTCGACCTTGTCGACCGTCGAGGAGAACACCACCTTCGGCGTGTCCCGCCAGTTCCGCGCGAACTCGATCTCGCCGGTGTGGCGTCGGGCTGCCGGTCGCCGGTCGGCCAGTGGGAGCTCATCGCCTCCCACAGCCTGCGCCCGTACAGCGACAGGTCGCTCGCCTGCTCGTGGTCGAGCCACCACTGGAACAGCTCGGGGCTCGGCGGTCCGCTCCAGCCGATGGAGTCGCCGGCGGCGGCGATGTAGCCGTCCAGGGTCAGGTTCATGCGGTAGACCAGTTTCCGCATGGGTAGGCCTTCCGTCCGGGGGTGCCCGGTGTACGGACCGGCGCGGCGCGGGAAACTCATCGGTGCGCGCGCCGGACCCGCCGGTGGTCCTCGTGCCCGGAGCTCGTGGCGGTGTGCTCGGCCGGCACGGGCGGAGCCGCCTGGACTCGCCCCCCGCCCTCGCCGGCGCGGCACCATGGACAGGCCCTGCTTCACCGCGCGAGGCGTCCGTCCGGGCGTTGCGGGCCGCAACTTTTCAACAAACTGTTGACGTCGCGTGGTGGGCGCTCCTAGCGTGCACCTTGTGACTTCCAGCCCATCCCCGGGCCTGGCCCGGTTCAACGCCGCCGGCGGACCGGAGGCGATCGCGCTGCTGCACGAGGTCTGCGCGAGCCGCTCCTGGGGTGCCGCCGTCACGGCGGCCCGCCCGTACGACACCCTTGACGCGCTGCTCGCCGCCTCCGACGCCGCGACCGCCGGCCTCACGCCGGACGACCTGGCCGAGGCGATGGCGGGCCACCCGCCGATCGGCCGCCCCCGGCCCGGTGACCCGGTCTCCGCCCGCGAACAGGGCGGGGTGCGGGACTCCCAGCGCGAGGAACTGCTCGCGCTGAACCTCGCCTACCAGGAGCGGCACGGCCACGTCTTCCTCATCTGCGCCACCGGCAGGACCGGCGACCAGATGCTGGCCGCGCTCAAGGAGCGCATCGGCAACGACCCCGGCACCGAGCGCGAGACCGTCCGCACCGAACTGGCAAGGATCAACCGCGTCCGCCTCACCCGGCTCGTCGAGGCCGCGAAGGAGGACCCCGCATGACCTCCGTGTCCACCCACGTCCTGGACACCAGCGCCGGCCGCCCCGCGCGGGGCGTCGCCGTCACCCTGGCGGTACGTGCCGGAAGCGAGGCCCCCTGGGTGCCGCACGGCGCCTCGGCGACCGACGCCGACGGCCGCTGCAAGGACCTGCCCGACCCGCCGCGGGGCACGAGCCACGTACGGCTGGAGTTCGCCACCGAGCCCTACCTCACCCGCCAGAGCACCGACCACCGCAGTCGAGCCGAGGACCAGCAGGACGCCCCCCGCACCCGGGACAGCGGAGCCTTCTTCCCGGAGGTGGCGATCGTCTTCGCCGTCGAACCGGGCGAGCACTACCACGTGCCGCTGCTGCTCAACCCGTTCGGCTACTCCGTATACCGAGGGAGCTAGCACCGACATGTCGCCCACCCGACTCGGCCAGAACCAGTACGGCAAGGCGGAGACCCGCGTCGTCCGCGTCACCCGCGACGGCGCGACCCACCACGTCAAGGACCTCAACGTATCCGTCGCCCTCTCCGGCGCGATGGACGACGTCCACACTTCCGGCAGCAACGCCGCCGTGCTGCCCACCGACACCACCAAGAACACCGTCTTCGCCTTCGCCAAGCAGCACGGCATCGAGTCCGCCGAGCAGTTCGGCATCCACCTCGCCCGGCACTTCGTCACGAGCCAGGGGTCCATCGAGCGGGCCAGGATCCGCATCGAGCAGTACGACTGGGAGCGGATCACGCAGGAGCACTCCTTCGTCCGCGGCGGACGGGAGACCCGCACCACCGAGGTCACCTTCGACGGCGCGCGCTGGCAGGTCGTCTCCGGCTTGAAGGACCTCGTGGTCATGAACACCACCGACTCCGAGTTCTGGGGCTTCGTCAAGGACCGCTACACCACGCTGCCGGAGACCCGCGACCGCGTCCTCGCCACCGAGCTCACCGCCCGTTGGCGGTTCCACTGGACCCGCGACGAGGACCCCGCCCCGCGGTGGGAGCAGTCCTGGGCCGAGGTCCGCCGACACCTCCTCGACGCCTTCGCCGGCACCTACTCGCTCTCCCTGCAGCAGACGCTGTACGCGATGGGCGACCGGGTGCTCGAGCACCGCCCCGAGATCGACGAGGTGCGGCTCTCGCTCCCCAACAAGCACCACTTCCTGGTCGACCTCGAGCCGTTCGGTCTCAAGAACGACACCCCCGACAGCGCGGTGTACTTCGCGGCCGACCGCCCCTACGGCCTCATCGAGGGCACGGTCCTGCGCGACGGAACCGAGCCCCGCATCCCGGTGACGGACTGAGAGGCCACACCATGACCGCCCCAGCAGAGCGCATCGTCATCGAGAAGTGCGCCGTCGCCACCGTCGACGCGGACGACACCGAGTACCCGGCCGGCCACGTCGTCGTCGCCGGCGACCGCATCGAGTCCGTCGGCCCGGGCCCCGCCCCCGCCGGACTGGACGGCGTCGTACGGCGGGTGGACGGCACCGGCCACCTGCTCACCCCCGGCCTGGTCAACACCCACCACCACTTCTACCAGTGGATCACCCGGGGCCTGGCCACCGACCACAACCTCTTCGACTGGCTTGTCGCCCTCTACCCCACCTGGGCCCGCATCGACGAGGCGATGACCCACGCGGCCGCCCAGGGCTCGCTGGCGATGATGGCCCGCGGCGGCGTCACCACCGCCATGGACCACCACTACGTCTTCCCGCGCGGCACGGGTGACCTGTCCGGCTCCATCATCCGGGCCGCCGCCGCCATGGGCGTGCGCCTCACCCTCGCCCGCGGCTCGATGGACCGCGGCGAGTCCGACGGGGGACTGCCCCCGGACTTCGCCGTCGAGACCCTCGACGACGCCCTCGCCGCCACCGAGGAGACGATCGACAAGCACCACGACGCCTCGTTCGGCGCCATGACGCAGATCGCCGTCGCCCCCTGCTCGCCGTTCTCGGTCTCCACCGAACTGCTGCGCCAGGGAGCCGAACTCGCCCGGCGCAAGGGCGTGCGGCTGCACACCCACGGCAGTGAGACCGTGGAGGAGGAGCAGTTCTGCAGGGAACTGTTCGGCATGGGCCCCACGGACTACTTCGAGTCCACCGGATGGCTCGGCGAGGACGTGTGGATGGCGCACTGCGTCCACATGGCCGACCCCGACATCGCCGCCTTCGCCCGCACACGTACCGGCGTCGCCCACTGCCCGTCCTCCAACGCCCGCCTGGCCGCCGGCATCGCCCGTGTGCCGGACATGCTCGCGGCGGGCGTCCCGGTCGGGCTCGGCGTGGACGGCACCGCGTCCAACGAATCGGGCGAACTGCACACCGAGTTGCGCAACGCGCTGCTCATCAACCGCCTCGGCTCCCACCGCGAGGCCGCGCTGACCGCCCGCCAGGCACTGCGCCTGGGTACCTACGGCGGGGCCCGGGTGCTCGGCCGGGCGGAGGCGATCGGCTCCCTGGAGGCGGGCAAGCTCGCCGACCTCGTCCTGTGGCGGATGGACACCCTCGCCCACGCCTCGATCGCCGACCCCGTCGCCGCTCTCGTCCTCGGCGCGGCCGCCCCCGTCACGCTCTCCCTGGTGAACGGCCGGCCGGTGGTCGAGGACGGCCGCCTCGTCACCGCCGACGAGGACGCCATCGCGCGCGCCACCCGCGACGAGGCCCGGCGGCTCGCCCGGATCGCGGGCCTCACCGGCTGATCACCGCGCTCACCCGCGGACCCCGGTCGGGGGAGGGACGGCCCTTCGACCGGTGCCGGGTCCCGCCCCGCCCGGGGCGGGACCCGGCGTTCGCCGTACCCGTCGCGGGGCGGGGCGGCGGGAATCCCGTTGCAGCACCCCGCACCGGCTCTGTTACGGTCGCCCTGCCGGCCGCGGGACTACGGTGCGACTTCCGGAACCTGCCTCTGAAGCAATGATTCGCTGCTCGTGCCCCCATTCCCCGGCCGGCGTCCACGACAGGGGGAGCCGACGCCATGAGCGAGCGGGGGGCGGCGGTCGCCGCCGAGGACGTGCTGCTGTTCGTCAACGCGGCGATCACCGCGACCGGTCAGCGCGAGTTCCGCTCCGGCGCGGGGGAGCAGCGGCTGTCGCTGGACTTCCTCCACGCGTACATGCTGGGCAACTACCGCGACCTGTACGCCGGGGTCCTCGCCCTCGACGTCAACGACCACAACGCGGCACTGATCATCCAGCGGCTGCTGGAGACCGCCGCCGAGGCCACCGCCGAACAGCGCCGCACGGAGGGCCGGCTCATCGCCTGCCGGCTGGCCCTGCTGCCGCCGCAGCGGGTGTACGGGCTGTTCGGCGCCCTGCGCCGGTCCGGGGTGAACAACCGGCGGACGCGGGCGATCATCCGCGACTGGATCGCCTCCCGCCCGGACCCGGCCTTCGACGCCGTGAAGTACCGCGGCGGGTTCAAGCGGGCGCTGCGGCACGCCCATCTCGCCCCCATGGGGGAGGAACTGGGCGCGTTCGTGTTCCGGCCGCTCAGCCAGGGCCGGTACGGCACACCGCTCCTTGAGGCCTGGCGCCGCGCGCACTTCGCACAGGACGCCCTGTACGAACTGCCCTACACCGTCGCCGAGGGCTTCGCCGCCAAGCACGGTGTGCCGCGTGAGGTGTTCCTGGAGCGCATCGCCCCGCGCATGACGCGCCTGGAGACCCTGCGGCTGCAGGAGTCCGCCCGGCGGCACGAGGCGGGCGCGGTGCCGGCCGCCCTGGACCGCATGCCGCTGACCCGGCTCGCGTCCTACGTGCTCTCGCTGCCCGTCGAGGAGCGCCTGCGGCGGCGCCGGGAACTGACCGGCGCCCTGGACGCGGCCGCCGTACGGGTGGCCGGCGCACACAGGGGAAGCTGGGGCCGGCTCGCCGCCGTCCTCGACGACAGCTTCTCCGCCTCGGGTTCGGGCACCAAGCGCCGCCGGCCGCTGGCCGTCGCCCTGGCCTGCCACCACCTGCTCGCCGCGCTCGCCGGCGAGTACACCGGGCTGTGGACGTCCGGGCGGACCGACGCCCTGCTCGTCCGTCCGTACGGGGCGACGCCGCTGGGCCGGCGGATCCTGGACGCGCTGGAGACCGGGCCGTCCCGGCTGGTGATCGTCTCCGACGGCTGGGACAACGCGCCTCCGGGCCTGGCCGGCGAGGTGCTCCGTGTGTGGCGAGCCCGCCTCGACCCCGGCCGCCGCACCGAGGTCGTACACCTCAACCCGGTCTACGACGCCGAGGACTTCGACGTGCGACGGCTGTCCCCGGCCGTGGCCACGGCCGGCATCCGCGACGCCGAGGACCTGCCCGCGCTCGTCGAGCTCGCCCAGTTCGCCGAGGGACGCACCGGCCCGGCCGAACTGGCCGCCTACCTCGACGCCCGCGCGCGGCGACTGTTCGACCGAACCGACCGGGGGGAGCACACCCGATGACCGCACTGGACCTGACCGGCCTGGACACCCGCCCCTCCCAGGTCTGGGGCGCCGTGCGCCTGGTCCCGCTGGGGCGCGAACAGCCCGTCGAGGACCTGCGGCTGCACCCGAGGATCCTCACCGACGGGCCGTCCGCCGTCCGGCTCGGCCCGCGCCACGCGTATGTCTCGTACATCCCGCACGCGTTCGTCGCCACCTGGACCGGCGACGGAACCCCTGCCGCGGCCTACGGGACGCAGCTGGCCGAGGGCGCGGACGACGCGCGCCCCGCGACGGGCGCCCTGCGCATGCACCGCCGGACGGCCCGGCGCGAGGCCAAGGGCCGACTGCGCTTCCTCCCCCTGCACCTGGCGCTGGAGGGCTATCTGGCACTGCACTTCGGCGGCCTTCCGGTCGCCTGGGAGGAGTGGTCGCAGCGCGCGCTGCGCCGGGGCCTGTCCCCGCGCGCGGAGGAGGCGTACACGGGGGCCGAGGTGCGCGGACTCGCCGACGCGCTGCGGGTCTTCGAGATCCACCCAAGTCAGTGCGGTGTCCTGCTCTACGTCGCCGACGCCCTGGCCGCGGCCTTCGTCGTGCCGCACCCCGACGACTACCGCGCGCTGCACCCGACCCTCGTGCAGGACCTGTACGGCGAACTCGTCCACCACTACGCCACGCTGATGCCGCCCGTCCAGGAGTTCCGCGCCCGCATCCCCGGCACGGGCATCGGCTCCCTGGCGGAGCTGCGCGCCGCGGCGGCCGGACAGGAGCGGGCCTGGGCGGGGTTCCACGACACGACCATGGGCGCCGCGCTCCTGGAGCAGCCCCGCACCTGGCGGACGGTGTACCGGATGGGCCCCTTCACGCTCTCCCGGTTCCTGCCGGAGTTCCGCCCCGGACGCGAGAACCACATCGGCGAGGCCGTCACGGACCGGCGGGGCCGGACCGTCTACCTCAAGACGTTCCGGCTCTCGGAGAGCCAGGCGCGCCGCGGCCACCTGCTCGACCGACTGGCCGCCCACGACTGGCACCTGGCCCGCACCGCGGCCGCCCTCGGGGTCGACGAGGCGCAACTGGGCCGGCGTCTGGAGTCCGCGGGCTTTGGTTCACTGCTCCGCCAGGACGTCCTCGACGGCCACCGGGCGCGGGCCCGCACCCGCTGAACCTCCGTGACGGGACGGGCCGCGCCCCTGCGAGCGGCCCTGGGCCTCGCGCCGGACCGCGCCGCCGCGGGAGACGGTGTAGAGGTCGGTCGGCACCGGCCAGCCCTTCTGCCCGGCGTGGTCGCCGTTGAGCCTGCGCGCCCACTTGCTGTAGTCGGTCTCCAGCCCGTTCCCCGTGATGCGGATGCCGGGCGGCACCATCCGGGCCGCCCCCGAGGCCGGTTCGGCCACGGTGTGCCGCAGGGTGACGAACAGGGCCTGGTTGGCGGGATGGTCCGGCCCCGCGTCCAGGTGCCGGGCGACGACCTCCCGGCGCACCGGCAGCCAGAGCCGCAGCGCCGCCCGCGCCGACCGGGGGAGCGCGAAGTCCTGCCGGGTCGGCGCCGTCCGGCCGGGCAGGTTCACGGTGAGCCGGATGCGGGACTCCTGCGCCGACAGGTCGGTGACGTCCGCGGCCACCAGGCCCTCGCGGGGCACCGCCGTCGCCCACAGCACCTCCAGCGCCGCCAGCAGCCGCAGCCGGTACGGCTCGCGGCGCGGCTCCACGGGGGTGCTCAGGGCCCGGCGCAGCACGATGTGCCCGGTGAAGTCCAGGGGCTCCTTGGTGTGCTTGGACCAGGGGCGCATCCCACGGGCCTGCCACCCGAACGCGTGGCGTCCGGCGGCCCGGTTGAGGTCGGCGATGCCGTCCATGATGTCGCGCTGGCTCGCGGGGGTGAGCGGCCTGCCCACCTGGCCCGCACGGGTGCGGTAGAGACCGGCCGCGATGCGGCCGAGCACGGTGTCCGGCCGCCCGGGGTGGCCCAGGACGGCGTCGGCGAACAGCTCGTCGAGGCCGCGCAGCGCCTGGGGCGGGACGTCGGCGGCCGCACGCTCCAGTACGGCGGCGGCCTTCCGCAGCCGTTCCTCCCGGGAGCGGGAGGTGGCGATGGCCGGGTCGGCGAGGGCACGTTCCAGGGCGGCGCGGAGCTGGCGCAGAGCGGGCGCGGTCACGGCAGCAGCGTAGGGGCAGGGTGTGACAGGCATGGAGCACCAAGTAATGCGAGGGTCGAGATCTCCGGAGGGGCCCGCGTGCCGCCTCCGACTCCTCCGCGCGGTCCCCACACCGCGACCGTTGCCGCCGGCGGAGCCTCCCCGGTAGAAACCTGTGGATCACCGCCGTGCGCGCAGTGCGTACAGTGCGTGGCAGCAGCGGCTCGCGACACCGCCCGCCCGGAGCACCAAGGGGAACACCGTGCGACTCCACGTCGACCAGCGCCACGAACGGGTACTGGAGTTGGTCCGCCAGCGCGGCACCCTGCGTGTGTCCGACCTCGCCGACGAGTTGGGCGTGTCGACCGTGACCGTGCGCCGGGACGTGGAGACGCTGGCCGAGCAGGGTCGGCTGCGCCGGGTCCACGGCTCCGTCCTGGGGCCCGCCGCCGGGGGTGTGCGGGAGCCCGCCCGGACGGGGGCGCGGGACGCCGAGGGGCTCGTGGTCGGCATGGTGGTGCCCACCCTGGACTACTCGTTCGGCGAGATCGTGCAGGGCGCCCGGGAGGCCCTGGAGGCCCGCGGTGGGCGGCTGGTCCTGGGCCTGTCCGGCTACGTCGCCGAGGGGGACGAGGAGCAGGCCGGCCGGCTGGTCGCCTCCGGGGTGGACGGACTGCTGCTGACCCCGGGCTGGACGCCCGCCCCGGGGAGCGGGAGCCGGATCGCCGAGCGCGCGGTGCCGCTCGTGCTGGTGGAGCGGCTGGCGCCGCCCGGGAGCCAGGCCGCGGAGCTGGACCGGGTGCGTACGGACTCGGCGCAGGGGGCGGCCATGGCGGTACGGCACCTTGCCGCGTTGGGGCACGGCTCGGTCGCGCTGGTGCTGCAGGAGACGGCGCACGCCGGGCAGTTGCGGTCGGGGTACGCGGCAGCGGTGGAGGCGCTGGGGCTGGCCCCGGCACCCGGGTCGCCGTACACCGCGCCGCCGGAGCTGCCGGAGGCCGAGCGGGTGGACGTGACGGTGCGGCATGTGCGGGCGCTGGTGGAGGAGCACGGGGTGCACGCGGTGCTGATGCACGGTGACGAACTGGCGGTCATGGTGGTCTCCCGGTTGAAGGCGCTGGGGCTGCGTGTTCCGGAGGACATGGCGGTCGTGGTCTACGACGACCAGGCGGCCGGTCTGGCGGATCCGCCGCTGACGGCGGTCGCGGCGCCCAAGCGGGAGGTGGGGGAGGCGGCGGTCGCCCTGCTGCTGGAGCGCGTCGCGGCGGGCGGGGCGTCTTCGCCGCGCCGGCATGTGGATCTGCTGCCCTCGCTGCGGGTGCGGTCCTCCTGCGGGGCGGCGTACGGGCCCTGACGGGTGCTGACGGCCGCGTCGGGCGGGGCGGCGGGCGGGGCGGCTTCTAGAAGTGGCAGACCGCCAGGAGTGCCATGTCGTCGCTGCGGGGGCCGCCGGTGTGGGCGTGGACGTCGTCCAGGAGGGCGTCGAGCAGTTCGGCGGGGCCGGCGAAGGGCATACCGTCCAGCCGGGTGACGGGGTCGTAGAAGGCGCCGTCGGCGTCACGGGCCTCGGTGACGCCGTCGGTGTGCATGAGCAGGGTGGAACCGGGCGGGAAGGCGACGGTGTCGACGTGGTCCGCGGCCTCGCACAGGCCCATTCCGAGGGGCAGGGCGTGGCCCGCCGGTTCCGCGGAGCGCACGCTCCCCCGGTGCAGCACCAGTGGGGACGGGTGCCCGCGGTTGACCAGGCGCAGCCCCGTGCCGTCGGCCGGGAACTCGGCGAGGACGGCGGTGACGAACCATTCCAGGCGGTCCATGCCCTCGCGGCGTTCGGCCTCGCGCCACAGCGCCCGGTCCATGCGGGCCGCCACTCCCGCGAGGGTGGGTTCCTCGTCGGCGGCCATGCGGAACGCGCCGAGCACGACGGTGGCCGCCTCCACTGCGGCCATGCCCTTGCCGCGTACGTCGCCCATGATGCAGCGCAGCCCGTAGGGGGTGTCCTGGACGGCGTAGAGGTCGCCGCCGATCTCCGCCTCGGCCTCGGCGGTCTCGTAGCGGGCGGTGATGCGGTAGGGCCCGACGTGCCGCGGCGGTACGGGCAGCACGGCGCGTTGCACGGCGGCGGCGACGCTGCGCGCGGAGCGCAGCCGTACCTCGCGGACGTGGAGGAGGCGGTTGATGAACACGGCCACGGCGGCGACGGCGCAGATCGACAGCAGTTCGCTGATGCCGCCGGGGCCGCCGATGTATCCGAAGTGGGCGAGGATGCCCGCGTCGGCGGCGATGGCGCCCACTCCGACCAGCACGGTGCCGGGCAGGGACATCAGGGGGGCGGCGAGCATGGGGGCGACGGAGTAGAAGGCGGTGGCGCTGAACTGGGCGGGGGTCAGGTAGTCGACCAGGAAGCCGCCGACGAGCAGTACGACGGGGAGCAGCCGGACGTACCGCAGGACGTCGCGTCCTTCGCCGGTGAGGTCCTCGCCCCCACTCGCCACGCGTGTGCTCCTGCCGTCGCTGTCGGGCCGCCGGACTGGATCCCAGGGTCGCCGTGGTCCCGTCGCGGGGCCAGCCGTGGCGGTCCCCGCGGGTGAACGGCGGGCGGGCGGCCGGGCCCCGGGTAGCGCGCCGGGGCCGCTCGGGCGAGGCTGGTGGCACGACCCGTGAGCACAGGGAGCAGCAGCGATGATCCGCACCGACGCCCTCAACGAACCGGCCGTGCGCGCCTTCGTCTCGGCGGTGAACGCCGGGGACAGGGACGCCTTCGAGGCCGCGCTCACCGAGAACGCGACGATGTCCGACGACGGCTCCGACCGCGACCTGCAGGAGTGGGCGGAGCGGGAGATCTTCGATTCCCACGGCCACATGGACGTTCAGTCCCAGGACTCGGCGGGGCTCACCCTCATCGCGGACTACCGCAACGACGCGTGGGGTGAGATGCGCACCAAGTGGCGTTTCACCGTGGACGGCGGCAAGATCAGCCGTTTCGACACCGGTCAGGCCTGAGCGGGGCCGGCCGGGCCGGTCAGCCGGCCGTGCGGTCGCGGTACACCAGCAGGTAGCGCCAGAACAGCAGGCGCCTGACGCGGCTGCCCGGCAGCAGTTGCGCCGCTTCGGCGCGGATCTGCGGCAGGGGCGTGCCGGGTGGGCGAACGGGGGCCCGGACCGGTTGCGGTCCGTGGCCGCGGATCCGGTCGGCGGCGGCGACGGCGAGCCGGGCGGCGGCGTTGACGGGGACGGCCGCCAGGCTCACCGCCCAGTCGGCGGGGGTGTGTTCGGGGTAGCAGCCCAGGACGAGCAGGGTGCCGCCGGGGGCGAGCGCGGCGCGCAGTGCGGTGACCGTGCCGAACGGCATGTGGTGGAGGCTGGCCAGGCAGGTGATGAGGTCGTAGTGGGCCGTGGGGAGGTCCACGGCGGTGGCGTCCGCGGTGCGGAAGGTGACCCCGGGCGCGGTTCCGGCCGCTGCCACGGCCTCCGGGGAGGCGTCGATCGCGTCGACCCGCAGTCCGCGGGCGGCCAGGCGCCGGGCGAAGCGCCCGGTGCCGCATCCGACGTCCAGGGCGGTGAGCGCGCCGGGCGGGATGTTGCGCAGGAGCAGCCGGTGGTAGTGGTCGTTGTGGTCAAAGGGCATGCGTGGTGCCCTTCCAGTTCATGAGGTTGGCGAAGAGTTCGGCCTGCTCGATGGCGTCGTCGAGGGCGTGGTGGGTGTGGCGGCGGCGGGAGAGCAGTTCGCGGGGCATGGTGCCCTTGGCGACGGCGCGCAGCGGGACGCCGGCCTTGGTGGCGTACATCGTCTTCATGTCGAGGCAGCCGGAGTGCCCGAAGGGGCTGGAGCCGGTGAAGCGGATGAGGTACCAGTACAGGAACATCCAGTCGTAGGCGGCGGGGTAGCCGGTCATGACGGGCTGGGCGTCTTCGCTGACGGCGCGCACCCATGCGGTGAACTCGGCCATCGCGGCGGCCGGTTCGCTGCCCTCGGCGGTCAGGCGTGCCCGGTCCAGGCCGCTGACGGCGAGCGCCTGCGGGTCGGTCTCGGTCCCGGTGGGGCGCAGTTCGCGGTAGAAGGTGTCCCGTTCGGGGTCGGCGGCGGTGAATCCGCCGGTGTCCTGCCGGCCCGCGACGGCGGCCCCGAGGCTGAGCATCGAGTACGGGCCGGGGATGGGGCCGTCCGCCTCGACGTCCACCGAGATGTACAGGCTGGGCCGCACGGCGCGCGGTCGGGGTGCTGGCATGCCGACGATCATGCCAGCGGCGCCGCGTCGGCTGCCCGGCTTTTCCCGGGGTCGCGGGAGGTGCCGGGTCCCACGGCGGGTGGTGGCTCTCCCCGGCGGTGGCCGGGGAGAGCGCGCGTGGTTCAGTCCAGCAGTTCGTACGCCGGCAGCGTCAGGAAGTCGACGTAGGTCTCGTCGAGTGCCGTCTTCAGGAGCAGGTCGTGGGCCTGCTGCCAGCGGCCGGCGGCGAAGGCCTGCTCGCCGGTCTCCTCGCGGATGGCCGCGAGTTCCCGGTCGGCCAGGGTGCGTACGAGGTCGGCGGTGGCCTTCTCGCCGTTGTCGGCGAAGACGACGCCGGCGTTGACCCACTGCCAGATCTGGGAGCGGGAGATCTCGGCGGTGGCGGCGTCCTCCATGAGGTTGAAGATGGCGACGGCGCCCATGCCCCTCAGCCAGGCCTCGATGTAGCGGGTGCCGACCTGGACGGCGTTGCGCAGTCCCTCGTAGGTGGGCCTGGCGTCGAGGGAGTCGACGGCCAGCAGGTCGGCGGCGGTGACGTGGACCTCCTCGCGCAGCCGGTCCTTCTGGTTCGGCCGGTCGCCGAGGACGGCGTCGAAGGAGGCGCGGGCGATCGGCACCAGGTCGGGGTGGGCGACCCAGGAGCCGTCGAAGCCGTCGTGGGCCTCGCGGTCCTTGTCGGCCTTGACCTTCTCGAAGGCGACCGCGTTGACCTCGGCGTCGCGCCGGGAGGGGATGAAGGCGGCCATGCCGCCGATGGCGTGGGCGCCGCGCTTGTGGCAGGTGCGGACCAGCAGTTCGGTGTAGGCGCGCATGAAGGGCGCGGTCATCGTCACGGCGTTGCGGTCGGGCAGGATGTAGCGCTCGCCGGCGTCGCGGAAGTTCTTGACGATGGAGAACAGGTAGTCCCAGCGGCCGGCGTTGAGGCCGGAGGCGTGGTCGCGGAGTTCGTAGAGGATCTCCTCCATCTCGAAGGCCGCGGTGATCGTCTCGATGAGGACGGTGGCGCGGATGGTGCCCTGCGCCACGCCGAGGAGGTCCTGGGCGAGGACGAACACGTCGTTCCACAGGCGAGCTTCGAGGTGGGACTCGGTCTTGGGGAGGTAGAAGTAGGGGCCTTTGCCCTTGGCGAGCAGGCGCCGCGCGTTGTGGAAGAAGTAGAGGCCGAAGTCGACGAGGGCGCCGGGGACGGGTTCGCCGTCGACGGTCAGGTGGCGTTCGTCGAGGTGCCAGCCGCGGGGGCGCATGACGACGGTGGCGAGTTCCGTCTCGTCCTTCAGCGCGTAGGACTTGCCCTCGGGGGAGGTGAAGTCGATGCGGCGCTCGTAGGCGTCGATCAGGTTGACCTGGCCGCCGACCACGTTCTCCCAGGTGGGGGCGGAGGCGTCCTCGAAGTCGGCGAGCCAGATCCGGGCTCCGGAGTTGAGGGCGTTGATGGTCATCTTGCGGTCGGTGGGGCCGGTGATCTCCACCCGGCGGTCGTCCAGCGCGGCGGGGGCGTCGGCGACGCGCCAGTCGCCTTCGCGGATGTGGGCGGTCTCCGGGAGGAAGTCGAGGGTGCCGGTGCGGGCGATCTCGGCGCGGCGTTCCCTGCGCCTGGCGAGGAGTTCCGTGCGGCGGGGCGCGAACCGGCGGTGGAGTTCGGCCAGGAAGGCGAGCGCCCCGTCGGTCAGCACCTCCTCCGCGCGCTCGACGGGGGGTGCGGTGTCGGCGACGACGGCGTGCGGTGCGGGCCCTGATGCGGACATGTACCTGACTCTCCTCTTGCCGATGAGGGGTGGTGCCGTGCGGCCGGCGGAACCGGGCGGCCACCGCGCCCCGGCCCTGGCACGGGGTGCCGGAGCGGGCGGGTTTCGGCTGCGAGGCGCGCCGACCGTACGGGCGCTTCTGCTGGGTGGAGCATAGTTTTTGCATTGCGGAAGTTCAACGTTCTGTGGCACCCGGTGCAGGGGGCTCCGGCGGGTCCGCCAGCAGCCGCAGGTCGTCCGGGGTGTCGATGTCGGCGGGGACCGCGACGTCCCCGCACTCGACGAGTGCGATCGCCTCCTCGTGCCGCCTCAGGTAGGAGCGTGCCCCCTGGTCCCCCGCCGCACTCGCGGCGATCGCCGCCCAGTGGGCGGCGCCCAGCAGGATCGGATGGCCCCTCCTGCCGCCGTACGCGGCGGAGGCGAGGGTGCGCGGCGAGGCGTACGCGGCCACCACCCGGGCCACCGCCGTGGCCCCGATACCCGGCTGGTCCACCAGTGCCACGACCACGGCCGGCGCGCCGGTGCCGGCCAGTGCCTCCAGGCCCGCTCGCAGCGAGGAGCCCATGCCCTGCTCCCAGCGCGGGTTCACGGTGACGGCGTACTCGTCCAGGGCGGCCCGTTCGCGCACCCGGGCGGCGTCCGCGCCCAGCACGATGTGGACCGGGCCGCAGCCGCCGGCCCGCAGCGCCCGCGCCGTGTGCTCGACCAGTGGGCGGCCCCCGTACTCCAGCAGCGCCTTGGGGCGGCCGCCCAGCCGCCTGCCCCCGCCGGCGGCCAGCAGCAGCCCGGCCACCGTGCCCGTGCTCGCGTCGCGTTCCATGCTCCCCTGGATACCGTGGACGGGGGGCGGGGGAAAGGACCGGGCATGGCGAGCTGGATCATCGCCGTACGCCACGGCGAGAGCGAGGCCAACGCGGCCTTCGCCCGCGGCAGGTCCCTGGACGGAATCCGGGACGCCGGCGTGGCGCTGACCGCGCTCGGGCGGGAGCAGTCGGCGCGGCTGGGCCGGGACCTGCTGAAGCTGACCGGTCCGCAGGCACCCGGCCGTGTCCGCTGCTCGCCCTTCGAGCGGGCCCGGCAGACGCTGCGCGCCGTCGAAGAGGCCGGCGCGGCCGCGGGCCGCGAACCGCTGCCCGTCGCCTACGACGAACGCCTCCGGGACCGCGGCATGGGCCTGCTGGAGCTGATCACCCCGCAAGAGGTGCGCGAGCGCTTCCCCGAGGAGGCGCTGCGGCGCGAGCGTGAGGGCGAGGCCGCCTACCGCCCGCCGGGCGGGGAGTCGCGGCGGGACGTCGAGGTACGCGTCCGGGCCTTCCTGGAGGACGCCGTCGCCCGCCCGGGCCCGCCCCTGCTGGTCGTCACGCACGACGCGGTGGTGCTGGCACTGTGCCGCCTGCTGGGGACCCCGCCGCCCGGCGACGGCCGCGTGGTCAACGCCTCGATGGCCCGCTGGTGGCGCGACGACACCGGGAACTGGCGGCTCGTCGACTGGAACCGAATCGCGGGTCCCGGACGTTGATGTCGGCAAGTCGGCACGTGAGGAAGGAAGTTACGGCGGATTTCGCTCTCCGTATAGCGGGGGAAGCGCTCCGTCGCGTTTACTGTCCTCCCCGATGCGGCGGACCGGATGGGGCCGGCCGCCCATGGGGGATCACCGGGGGCCTACCTGTGGGGGACGTATCAGTGGTGAAGGACATGGCCGCCCGCGCGGCGGTGGACGACGACGGGACCCTCGACCCGAGGGTGGCCGCCCTGCGGGTCGCGGTCGCCCGCTGTCGCCGTGAACTCGCCGGGTACCGGGGCAACTTACCGGACCGGCACATCGCCGAGGACGAGCTCTCCGCGTTGGCCGCCGCCGCGGACGCCGGTGTCCCGGACGTCCCGCGGCTGCGCCGCGGCCTGCTCGTGATCGCCGGGGCGCTCGGCTCCGTCAGCGCCCTGGCCGGTGCCCTCACCGAGGTGCGGAGGGCGATCGAGCTGTTCGGCACCCCGCGTCCCCAGTGACGCGGGGCGCCCGCGGGGCCGGTCAGCCGAGTTCGGCCAGCCGGGGGACGGCCGGCGCGCAGCGGCTGTCGATCCAGCCGGCCGGCTCGGCGTCCGGTGGGACCACGATGACCGTGTCGACGCCGAGCTTGGCGTAGCCGGCCATGTCGGCGACGAAGGCGTCGGTGTCGCCGTCGCGGATGGAGTCGCCGACGAAGAGCATGGTCTTGCGGATCCGCTCGTAGTCGCGTCCGGCCTCGTCGCAGTGGGCGCGCAGCACGTCCAGCTTGTGCGCGACCTCGGTGGTCGAGGAGGCGAAGAGGTTGCAGGCGTCCGCGTACCGGGCGACCAGGCGGAGGGTCTTCCGCTCGCCGCCGCCCCCGATCATGATCTCCGGACGGGGCGTGCTCACCGGGGCCGGGGCGCTGCGGGTCTCCGCCAGGG
Organism: Streptomyces sp. PA03-3a; assembly: GCF_033792735.1. Taxonomy (NCBI): domain Bacteria; kingdom Bacillati; phylum Actinomycetota; class Actinomycetes; order Kitasatosporales; family Streptomycetaceae; genus Streptomyces; species Streptomyces sp. PA03-3a. Next base: position 67,273 of record NZ_JARAVM010000002.1, on the reverse strand, counting down.
AGTAGTGCGTGCCCTCGAAGGGGCCGTCGTCGTCCCCGTCCCACATCTGCAGGCAGATCCGCAGGGTCTCCTCCAGCCGTTCGAAGCGCTCCGCGAGCGACGGGAAGGGCACGCCCAGGCCCAGGTGCTCACGCTCGTACCAGGCGGCGCCGAGCCCTAGCGTCGCCCGGCCGCCGGACAGGACGTCGAGCGTGGTCGCGATCTTCGCCAGGAGGCCGGGGTGGCGGTAGGTGACCCCGGTGACGAGGACGCCGAGCCGTACGGAGGTGGTCCGGGCGGCGAGGAAGCCCAGCGTCGTGTAGGCCTCCAGCATGGCGGCCTCGGCGCCGCCGTTGTTCTCCATCTGGAAGTAGTGGTCCATCACCGACAGCCAGCCCGCGCCGGCCGACTCGGCGGCCTCGCCCGCCGCGGCCAGCGCGGGCGCGAGCCCGGCCGGTCCGGCCGGATGGTCGAACTTCGTGAGGTGCAAACCCAGTTGCATGGTCCCCCCGTCCGGGGTCGTGGGGTCGTTACGGTGCTGACCGTAGGCCTTGGAGTGCGCTCGAGGTCAAGCCGTCGCGGGGGCGCGACGTCCTGCTTCCGGCCACACGTGTGCCTGTGCGGCGACCGCTTTCGCCGCGTCGGCGGCCGTCTGGGGCGGCCCGCGCTTTGTCGTGGCCCCGGGTTTCGCATCGCCTGTGCGCCCGCAGGGCGCGAGACGGCGCGACAGCCGAACCGCCCGCCCGCACCCACCCACCGGCGCGGGCGCCATGCCGACCGGGTGCGCTCAGGCCGCGCCGTTGCTCGCCAGTGCCGCCGACAGCTGCCGCGCCACGCCCTGCAGCACCGGCACGATCTTCTCCGTGGCCGCCTCGGTCACCCGTCCGGCGGGTCCGGAGATGGAGATGGCGGCGGCCGTGGGGGAGTCGGGGACGGTGACCGCCAGGCAGCGGACCCCGACCTCCTGCTCGTTGTCGTCGACGGCGTAGCCCTGCGCGCGGATGTGCTCCAGTTCCGCGAGGAAGGCGTCCGGGTCGACGATGGTCCGCTCGGTGGCCGCCGGCATCCCGGTGCGGGCCAGCAGGGCGCGCACCTCCTCCGGCGGGACGTGGGCCAGCAGGGCCTTGCCGACGCCCGTGGAGTGCGGCAGGACGCGCCGTCCGACCTCGGTGAACATCCGCATCGAGTGCCGTGAGGGGACCTGGGCGACGTAGACGACCTCGTCGCCGTCGAGGAGCGCCATGTTGGCGGTCTCGCCGGTCGCCTCGACCAGCTCCGCCAGGTAGGGGCGGGCCCAGGTGCCCAGGAGGCGGGCCGAGCTCTCGCCCAGGCGGATCAGCCGGGGCCCCAGCGCGTAGCGGCGGTTGGGCTGCTGGCGTACGTAGCCGCAGTCGACCAGGGTGCGCATCAGCCGGTGGATCGTGGGCAGCGGCAGCCCGCTGCTCGCGGACAGTTCGCTGAGGCCCACCTCGCCGCCCGCGTCGGCCATCCGCTCCAGCAAGTCGAAGGCGCGTTCGAGGGACTGCACGCCCCCGGCGCGGTCTGACGCCACGTTTCCTCCCCAGGCGGACGGTGGTGATGGTGCAGCCTACCGGCCCTGACCAGGCAGGTGACCGCTGTTCGGGGCGGTCGTGGGCGCGGCGGTGGCCGGTGTGTGCGGAAAACGCATTCCATTGGGTGGAATTCTCCAACTCTACTGCCGGGGCGGCGTGCGGCGCCGGGGAAGGGGTTGACGGCGGCTCGCGCGCGAGCGGAGGATGCATTTCAACAGAACGTTGAATTTCTGTGCGACGCCGGTGGAAGGGGAACCCGTGTCCGAGGCCGCTGACGCGATCGAGCTCGTGCTGCGTTCACCGCGGGTCGTCACACCGCAGGGCGAGCGCCCCGCCGACGTGGCCGTCGCGGGCGGCCGGATCGCCGCCGTCCTGCCGTACGGGACCGAGGCCCCGCCCGGTGCCCGCCTGGTCGACCTCGGCACGGACGCCCTGCTCCCCGGCCTGGTCGACACCCACGTCCACGTCAACGACCCCGGGCGCAGCGAATGGGAGGGCTTCGAGACCGCCACCCGGGCCGCCGCGGCCGGCGGCGTCACGACGCTGATCGACATGCCGCTCAACAGCATCCCGCCGACCACCACCACCGCCCACCTGGAGGTCAAGCGCGCCGCCGCCCGTGGCCGGATCCACACCGACGTCGGCTTCTGGGGCGGCGCCGTACCCGGCAACGCCAAGGATCTGCGCCCCCTCCACGAGGCCGGGGTCTTCGGCTTCAAGTGCTTCCTGCTGCCCTCCGGCGTCGAGGAGTTCCCCCAGCTCGGCCCGGCGGAACTGGAGGAGGCGATGCGCGGGATCGCCCGGTTCGACGGGCTGCTGATCGTCCACGCCGAGGACTCCCGGCTCATCGAGGGGGCCCCGCAGCCCTCCGGCCGCGCATACGCCGGCTTCCTCGCCTCCCGCCCCCGCGCCGCCGAGAACGCCGCGGTCGAGGCGCTGATCGCCCTCGCCCGCCGCCTGGACTGCCGGGTGCACGTCCTGCACTTGTCCTCCGCCGAGGCCCTGCCCCTGATCGCCGCCGCCCGCCGGGACGGCGTACGGCTGACGGCCGAGACCTGCCCGCACTACCTGACCCTCACCGCCGAGGAGGTCCCCGACGGCGCGACCCAGTTCAAGTGCTGCCCGCCGATCCGCGAGGCGGGCAACCGGGAGGCCCTGTGGCAGGGCCTGCTCGACGGCACCCTCGACTGCGTCGTCTCCGACCACTCGCCCTCGACCGCCGACCTCAAGCACCTCGACACCGGCGACTTCGGTGCCGCCTGGGGAGGGATCTCCTCCCTGCAGCTCGGCCTGCCCGCGATCTGGACCGAGGCCCGCCGGCGTGGCGCCACGCTCGCCGACGTGGTCGGCTGGATGGCGCGGGGCCCGGCACGCCTCGCCGGGCTCACCACCAAGGGCGCCGTCGCACCCGGCCACGACGCCGACTTCGCCGTCCTGGCTCCCGACGAGAGCTTCACCGTGGACCCGGCGGCGCTCCACCACCGCAACCGGGTCACCGCCTACGCGGGCCGCACCCTCCAGGGGGTCGTACGGAGCACCTGGCTGCGCGGCGAGCGGATCGCCGACCACGGCACCCCGGCCCACCCCTCCGGCCGCCTCATCACAAGGGAGAACGCGTGACCGCCATACCCCGGTACACCGGCGCCGCCCAGCCGTACTCCGGAGGGGACCCCTACGCCGACTACCGCGGCGCCGACCTGCCCTTCACGGGTCTCGCCGACCTCGCCGACCGGCGCCTGGGCGCAGGCGTGATCGCCGCCAACGACGAGTTCTTCGCCGAACGGGAGAACCTGCTCGTCCCCGAGCGGCCCGAGTTCCGTGCCGAGCACTTCGGCCACAAGGGGCAGGTCATGGACGGCTGGGAGACCCGCCGCCGCCGCGGCGCCGACGCCGCCGGCCCCCACCCCGCCGACGCCGACCACGACTGGGCGCTGATCCGCCTCGCCGCCCCCGGGATCGTGCGGGGCGTGGTGGTGGACACCGCCCACTTCCGCGGCAACCACCCTCAGCAGATCGCCGTCGAAGCCACCTGCGCATCCCTGTCCGCCGCCCCCGAGGACCTGCTCGCCGACGGCGTGGAGTGGACGGAACTCGTACCCCGCACGGCCGTCGGCGGCCACGCCGCCAACGGCTTCGAGACGGCCGTGGAGCGCCGTTTCACGCATCTGCGGCTCAAGCAGTTCCCCGACGGCGGCATCGCCCGGCTGCGCGTCCACGGCGAGGTCGTCCCCGACCCGGCGTGGCTGACCGCGCTCGGCACCTTCGACCTGGTCGCGCTGGAGAACGGCGGCGCCCCCGAGGACGTCTCCGACCGCTTCTACTCCTCCCCGGTCAACCCCATCCTGCCGGGCACCTCCCGCCGCATGGGCGACGGCTGGGAGACCCGCCGCCGCCGCGACAAGGGCCACGACTGGGCGCGCTACCGCCTCGCCGGGCAGGGCACCGTACGCGCCGTCGAGATCGACACCGGCTACTACAAGGGCAACGCCGCCGGCTGGGCCGCCCTGCTCGGCCGCGACGGCGAGGACGGCGAGTGGTTCGAGATCCTGCCCCGCACCCCCCTGCAGCCCGACACCGTCCACCGCTTCGTGGTCGGCGTCCCGCCCGCCACCCACGTACGGCTGGAGATCTATCCCGACGGAGGCATCGCCCGCCTGCGGCTGTGGGGCTCACTGACCGGGGCGGGCGCCGCGCTCCTGGCCCGGCGCTGGGCCGAGCTGGCCTGACGGCCCTCAGGGGGCGGCGGGCTCGAGCGGCACCCGCTCGAGCGAGGTGTGGTCCCCACCGTCGCCTCGACGGCGTGGACCGCCCAGCGCCCGGGCGGCAGCGGGACGTCACGCGCGAAGGCATCCGCGGCGCCGGTGTCGCGCCCGCCGCCGATGGTGAGCCCCCTCCGGGGCCCCGGTGCCCCGGAGGGGGTGCTGGTGCCGCGCGGCGCCGGCGTCTCCCTCGTACGCCGGCGCCGCGCGGGGCCGATCAGCCCGCCGGCGTCAGCCGGAAGGCTTGGGCCGCGGTGCCGTTGCAGGTGTACTGCTGCAGCAGGGCGCCGTCGGCCGCCGAAGCGGACGCGACGTCCAGGCACTTGCCGCTGTGCCGGGCCGTGAGGACGTACGAACCGTCCGCCTGGAGCACCGGTTTCCACTGCTGGTTGGCGCCCGAGGACCACCGCCAGGTCTGCAGCGGCACCGAGTCGCCCGTCGCCGACGCGCCGCCGGTGACGTCCCAGACCTGCTCGGTGGCGGTCGCGTTGCGGTTCACCACCCGGTAGTAGCCGCCGTCGGTCGGTCGGAACTGCCACTGCTGGTTGGCCTGCCCGGCGACGCAGCTCCACTGCTGCACCGCCGTGCCGTCGGCGGTGCCCCGGTCCTTGGCGTCCACGCACTTGCCGGAGCCGGCGCCGGCCACCTGGTACCAGGCGGAGGCGCTGATGCCGTCCCCGTCGCCGCCCCCGCCGCCGGTCGGCGCGCCGGACCAGGTGAAGGTGGTCGTGGCGCGGGCGGGCAGGCTGTAGGTGAAGTGCTGCCCGGCCTCGCGGACCGTGACCTGCTGGGTGGACGACGAGGAGTTGTGGGTGACGAGCACCCGCTGCCCGTCGCTGTTGACGAAGGCGGTGTTCCACACGGGGTCGGTGGCGTTGCTGCCGATCCGCACCGCGCCCGCGCGGACGAACTTCGTCAGCTGCCCCATCGTGTAGTACTCGACGGTGAAGTCGACCTGCCCGCTGCGCGCGTCGCCGTTGTGCACCGTGACCAGCCCGCTGCAGCTGTCGCAGCCGCCCGCGTGCGGGCCCCTGGCCTGGTCCAGCGCCAGCGACCACTTCACGTACGCGCGGGCCCAGTTGCGGGTGAAGCCGGTGATGTCCCGCAGGTCCTCCAGCTGCTGATCGCCGACCCATGTGCCGCCGGAGTGCTCGGTCTCGTACTGCGCCACACCCGGGTACTGGCTCTGGACGGTGCTGCCCAGCGCGTAGTCCGGCGGGGTCGGGGTGTAGCCGTGCCAGGCGACGCCTCCGAACAGGGGGTCGCCGCGCAGCGCGGCGTCGGCGAGCTGGCCGGCGCCGGTGGTGTTCCAGTCGCCGTGGTTCCAGTCGTGGACGAGCGCCCTGGTGGTGATCCCGGCCGAACGGAACGCCGGGAAGAGGTGGTTCCTGGTGAAGTCCAGCAGCGTGGCCGCCGACCACTCCATGGTGGGGTAGTTGCTGTTCGCGCCGCAGCACTGCGGCTCGTTCTGCACCGAGACGTAGTCGACGTGGACGCCGCGCTGCTCGTAGGCCTGCAGGTACTTCACGAAGTACTGCGCGTACGTGTCGTAGTACTCGGGCCTCAGCTTGCCCATCTGGGTCAGCCTGCCGTTGTCCTTCATCCACGCCGGCGCCGACCACGGCACCGCCATGACCTTCAGGTCCGGGTTGAGCTGCCGCGCCCGCTGGGTCATCGGCAGGACGTCGGCCAGGTCCCGGGAGATGGAGAAGTCCGACAGGTCGCAGCAGGTGTCGTCGTACGTGTAGTGGCTGCGCGCGATGTCGGATGCGCCCATCGGGTTGCGCAGGAAGCCCAGGCCGATGCCCTCCGTGGGGGAGAACAGCTTGCGCATGGTCGCGTCACGGGTGGCCGCCGACAGGGCGCCGGAGGAGTTCATCAGCCAGGCGGCGCTGTCGGTGAAGGACGCCCCGCCGCCCTCGAAGGGCTGGTAGCGGGTGGCGGGGTCCACCGTGATGACCGTGCCGCCGCTGCCGTTGCCGGCCTCGAAGGCGGCCGGGGCCTGCTCCTGCAGGCCCCGGACGACGGTCCTGCCGTCGGAGGTGGTGGTCATGGTGACCTGGACGGCCGTGGCGGCGGCCGCCCCGGGTCCGGCGAGCAATAACCCAGCGAAGGCCGCCGCGACCGCCGCGAGCACGGCGATCAGGCGTCCGATGTGGGGGTGGTGTGGCATCGCGGATCTCCTGTGTGGGGGGTGGAGACGGGATGACGAGGGAGGTCAGGCCGCGCTGCGGGCGCGGCCGCGGTGGGCGGCGATGATGTCGGCGTAGCGGCGGCCGCTGCCCTTGACGGTCCGGCGCTGGGTCGCGTAGTCGACGTGGACGAGGCCGAAGCGCTTGGCGTAGCCGTACGCCCACTCGAAGTTGTCCAGCAGCGACCAGGCGAAGTAGCCGGCGAGCGGGGCACCGCCGCGCACGGCGCGGGCGCAGGCCGCCAGGTGCTCCTCCAGATAGGCGGTGCGCTCGGGGTCGTGGACCTGCCCGTCGGGGCCGACGTGGTCCTCGTACGCCGAGCCGTTCTCGGTGACGTAGATCTTGCGGGCGCCGTACTCCTCGGTCAGCCGCAGCAGCAGCCGCTCCAGGCCGCCGGCGTGCACCTCCCAGTCCATCGCGGTGCGGCGGACGTCGGGGACGCGCACGGCGCGGGTGTGGGGGACCGGGCCCGCCGGGTCGTCGGCAACGATGTCACGGAAGTAGTAGTTGAGGCCCAGCCAGTCCAGCGGCGCCGCGATGGCCTCCATGTCGCCCGCCTGCACGGGCAGTTCGACCCCGTACAGCTCCAGCATGTCCTCGGGGTAGCCGCGGCCGTGGATCGGGTCCAGCCACCAGCGGTTGGTGTGCCCGTCGGCGCGCAGCGCCGCGGCGACGTCCTCGGGCCGGTCGGAGGCCGGCTCGCACGGGCTGAGGTTGTTGACGATGCCGACCTGCGCGTTCGGGATCGCGGCGCGCAGCGCCTGCACCGCCAGCCCGTGGCCCAGGTGCAGGTGGTACGAGGCGCGGACGGCTGCCGTCAGGTCCGTGAGGCCGGGGGCCATCACGCCCTGCAGATGGCCGATCCAGGCCGAGCACAGCGGCTCGTTGAGCGTCGCCCAGTGGGTGACCCGGTCCCCGAGCCGCTCGGCCACCACGGCCGCGTACTCGGCGAAGCGCAGCGCGGTCTCCCGCTCCGGCCAGCCGCCGCGGTCCTGCTGCGCCTGCGGCAGGTCCCAGTGGTACAGGGTGGGGAAGGGGGTGATGCCCGCCTCCAGCAGGGCGTCCACCAGGCGGTCGTAGAAGGCCAGGCCCGCGGGGTTGACCGGCCCGCCGCCCTGCGGCATCACGCGCGGCCAGGCGAGGGAGAAGCGGTACGCGTCCAGGCCGAGCCGGCCCATCAGGCCGATGTCCTCCGGCACGCGGTGGTAGTGGTCGCAGGCGACGTCACCGGTGTCGCCGTTCGCGACCTTCCCCGGGGTGCGGGAGAAGGTGTCCCAGATGGAGGGCGCTCGGCCGTCCTCGGCCACGGCTCCTTCGATCTGGTAAGCGGCCGTCGCGGCGCCCCACACGAATCCGTCGGGGAGGGCGCTGAGGTCGAGGGTCACGGACTGCCTTTCGTTCGGGTGACGCTGAGGGGCGGTGGGGCTCACTTGACGGCGCCGGCGGTCAGCCCGGCGACGAGGTAGCGCTGCAGGAGCAGGAACCCGGCGACGACGGGCACGCTGACCACGAGCGAGGCGGCCATGACCTGGTTCCAGTACACGTCGGTCTGGGTGGCGTAGCCCTGCAGGCCGACGGCGAGCGTGCGGGTGGTGTCGTTGGTCATGACGGAGGCGAACAGCACCTCGCCCCAGGCCGTCATGAAGGCGTACACGCAGACCGCGACGATGCCGGGCACGGCGGCCGGGACGACCACCCGGAACAGCGCGCCCAGCGGCCCGCAGCCGTCGACCATGGCGGCCTCGTCCAGGTCCCGGGGGATCGAGTCGAAGTAGCCCGCCAGCATCCAGATGGAGAAGGGGAGCGAGAAGGTGAGGTAGGTCAGGATCAGGCCGCCGCGGCTGCCGTACAGGGCGATGCCCGTGGCGTTGCCGAGGTTGACGAAGATCAGGAAGAGCGGCAGCAGGAAGAGGATGCCGGGGAACATCTGGGTGGACAGGATCGTCACCGAGAAGAAGCGGCGCCCCTTGAAGTCGTAGCGGCTCACGGCGTACGCCGCGAAGATCGCCACCGCCACCGAGCACAGCGTCGCCCCGCCCGCCACGAGCAGCGAGTTCACGAAGTACCGGGCGAGCGGCACGGTGTGCCAGATGTCCGCGTACGGGCGCAGGGTGAAGCCGCTGGGGAACCAGCGGAACGGGCCCTGCACGTCCTGCAGCGGCTTCAGCGACGAGACGACCATGACGAACACCGGCGCCAGCGCGAAGGCCGTCAGCACGGTCAGCACGATCCGCCGGGTCCACACGAAGGAGCGCGGCGCGGCCATGGGGCTGCGGGCGTCAGGCATCCTTCCTCCTCAGGGAGGTGGCGAGCAGGTAGAGCACCGTCACGACGAGCAGGAACAGCAGCAGGAGCACGGACATCGCCGAGCCGGAGCCGAAGTTCCAGGTCACGAACGACGACTGGTAGATGTGGATCGAGATCAGGTCCGCGGCGTCCGGCGCGGCCCGCCCGAACAGCACATAGGGCGTGTTGAAGTCGTTGAACGTCCACAGGAACAGCACCAGCACCAGCACCTGGTTGACCGGGCGCAGCGACGGCAGGGTGATCCTGCGGATCTGCTGCCAGATCCCGGCGCCGTCCATCGCCGCCGCCTCGTACAGTTCGCGCGGGATGTTCTGCAGACCGGCCATCAGGCACAGGAACGCGAACGGCCACTGCCGCCACACCGACACCGTCACCAGCGCGAAGAAGCTGTTGTCGCCGATCAGCCAGAAGGGCCGGCCGTCGGTGAGGTGCAGCTGGTCGTGGATGACGTGGTTGATCATGCCGGTGTCCCGCTGGAACATGAACGACCAGGTGATCACCGCCGCGTAGACCGGCAGCGCGTACGGCACCAGGAAGACCGCGCGCAGCAGTCCGCGGCCGCGGAAGGCGTCCTGCATCAGGATCGCGGCGGCGGTGCCGAACAGCCAGGACAGCCCGACCGCCAGCACCGTGAACTCGCAGGTGACGAGGAAGGACTTGAGCAGGTCCTCGCCGACCGGTGCGTTGAAGTCCACCGCCACGCGGTAGTTGTCCAGGCCCTTCCAGGGGGCAGCCGACCAGTCGCTGATGAAGAACTGGGTGAGCTCCTTGAAGCTCATCACCACGCCGACGACCATCGGCACCAGGTGGATGAGCAGTTCCAGCGCGAGGGCCGGCAGGAGCAGGACGTACGGGAGCGACGCGCGCCGCAGCCGCGCCGGCAGGCGCAGCCGCGACCGCGGGGCCCTCCCCCCGGCGGCCCGCCGGCCGCCGGGGGAAGGCGTCTTGGAGCTGTGCCGGACGGGCGGCACGGTGGCGGTCACGGGTTCCTTCACGCTCACGACGCCGGCATCTGCTGCTGGGCCTTTTCGAGGGCGGCCTTGACGCTGTCGGTGGTGACCGGCTTCCCGGCGGCGGCGTCGGCGAACAGGTCCTTCATCGCGGTACCGACGGCGGTCTCGAACTGGCTCTCGTTGGCGACCTGCGGCAGCGGCGCCGCGCTCTTGGCGAGCGCGTCCGCGAGGACCTTCAGGTCCGGGGTGGCGAAGGCCGGGTCGGACTGGGCGGCCTTGACGGGCGGGAGCGAGCCGTAGGTGCCGTTGAGGATCTTCTGCTCGTCGTCGCTGGTCATGAACTTCACGAACTTCAGCGCGCCGTCGACGTTGTCGGTCTTCTTGAAGACGGCCAGGTTGATGCCCGCCACCATCGAGTTCACGGCGGTCTCGCCGGAGGCGCCCGCGGTCTGGAACGGCACCTGGGCGACGCCGTAGTCCTCGGGCTTCATGCCGTGGGACTTCAGCGAGGAGCCGGCGGCCTGCCAGAGCAGCATGGCGGCCTTGCCGGTGGCGAAGTCGGCGACGGACTGGTTGGCCGCGTACTCGGCGTTGCCGGGGGCCGTGATCTTGTCCTTGGCGATGAAGTCGATGTACTGCTTGACGGCCGTGACCGCCTCGGGGGTGGTGAAGGTCGGCTTGCCGGAGGCGTCGAAGAAGTCGGCGCCGTGCTGCTTGCCGAAGACGAAGGCGTGGTGGACGTTCTCGGAGAGGTTGCCGCCCTCGACGGCGAGGCCGTACTTGCCGCCCTTGGTGAGCTTCTTGCCGTCGGCGACGAGCTCGTCCCAGGTGGTGGGCGGGTTGGCTATGCCCGCGTCGGCGAACATCTTCTTGTTGTAGTACAGGCCGTACGCCAGCGAGTACAGCGGGACCGCGGCCGGGTCCTTGCCCTCGGCGCCCGTCGCGCCCAGGGCCGAGGAGACGAAGCGGTCCTTGCCGCCGATGGCCTCGAACGCCTTGGCGTCGAAGGGGCGCAGGGCGCCCGTGGCCTGCAGCGAGGCGGACCAGGTGTTGCCGATGTTGAGGACGTCGGGGCCCTGGCCGGAGGTGGCCGCGGCGAGGATCCGGTTGAGCAGGTCGGACCACGGGATGACCTCGAGCTTGACCTTGATCCCGGTCTGCTTCTCGAATTTCTTCAGCTCGGGTGTCAGGGTCGCCTTGTCGGCCTCGAGGCTGGCGCCCTGGTTGCTGGCCCAGTAGGTGAGCTCCTTGGGGCTGCCGTTGCCGCCGCCGTCGGTCGAGGAGCCGCCGCCGCACGCGGTGGCGGAGGCGATGAGCGCGGCCGCGAGCGTCGCGGCGGCCGTGGTACGGGTGATGTGCATGACCGGGGATCCCTCTCCAGGGTGGGTGCCTTCGGGAAGTGAAGAACGTCACGCCTTAATTCAAGGCGTGATTTAACGTCTGAGAAAACCTGGCGTCAAGACTTGGCGCAGCGATAGATTCAGCCGGGGAGGGAGCACCATGGCAGACCGAGGCAAGCGGACCGTACGCGACCTGCGGCGGGGCAACCGTTCGGCGCTCTTGCGTCACCTGTACTTCGAAGGACCCCTCAGCCGTCAGGAGTTGGCCAGGGACACCGGACTGAGCACAGGTTCCATCAGCAACGTCGTGGCCGAGCTCATCGCCGACGGCGTCGTCGAGGAGGCCGGCTCCGTCGAGTCCGACGGCGGCCGCCCCCGCGTCATGCTCAAGGTCGCCCCCCGGCACGGCTTCCTCATCGGCGTCGACGTCGGCGAGACCCGGGTCCGCGTCACCCTCTTCGACCTCGCCCTCGCCGAACTCTCCTCCACCGACCGTCCGCTGGCGGACAGCGGCCACGACGTCGCCCTCGTCGTCCAGCTCATCCTCGACGGCCTCTCCGTCGTCCTGGAGGACGCCCGCGTCGACCCCGCCCTCGTACTGGGCGTCGGCATCGGCGTCCCCGGCATCGTCGAGCAGGGCACCGGCGGCGCCGGCGCGGTCGTCCACGGCCAGACCATCGACTGGGACGCCGTCCCCCTCGGCGCGCTGCTCGCCGAGGGCACCTCGCTGCCGCTCCACATCGACAACGGCGCCAAGACCCTCGGACAGGCCGAGATGTGGTTCGGCGCCGGCCGCGGCGCCCGCAACGCCGTGATCGCCCTGCTCGGTTCCGGGGTCGGCGCCTGCGTGGTCGCCGACGGCAAGCCGTACCGCGGCGCCAGCAGCAGTGCGGGGGAGTGGGGGCACACCACCCTCCAGGTCGGCGGACGGCGCTGCCGCTGCGGCGCCCGCGGCTGCCTGGAGGCCTACGTGGGCGCCGAGGCGCTCATCGAGCGCTGGGACGCGCCCGCCGGGGTGAGCGAGGAGTCCGCGATCGCGGCCCTCCTCGCCGCCGCCGAGGCCGGAGAGGCCGCCGCCGTCGCGCTGCTCGACGAGACCGCCGAGTACCTCGGCGCCGGCATCGCCGACCTCGTCAACCTCTTCAACCCCGAGCGCATCGTGCTGTCCGGCTGGACCGGCCTGATGATCGGTCCCCGGCTGCTGGACGCCGTCCGCGAGGCCACCGCCGCCTACGCGCTGCACCACCCCTGCGCCCAGACCTCCATCGAGCTGGGCCGGCTCGGGACGGACGCGGTCACGGTCGGCGCCGCCACCCTGCCGCTCGCCCGCTTCCTCGACGCCGGCGGGCGGCCGACCGCCCACGCCGCGCGGCCGGAGGAGCAACCGGAACCGAATCGTCCGGGTCGTTCGTTGTCGGGTACATCCGCCTGAACGAGAGCACCCCGAGACCACCCGGAGCACCGCAGTGACCCTCAAGCAGCAGATCGTCGGCAACGCCATGCAGATGGCCGTGTGCACCCTTCAGCCCGGCCAGACCGTCTACTGCGAGGCGGGAAAGTTCCTGTTCAAGACCGCGAACGTGAGCATGGACACCCGGCTGGCCGGCCCCGGCGCCCAGCGCCAGGACCAGGGCGGCGGGGCGGGCGGCGGCATGGGCGGCATGCTGCGCCAGGCGATGGGCACGGCCATGCAGGTCGGCCAGCGCATGCTGGCGGGCGAGAGCATCGCCTTCCAGTACTTCAGCGCGAGCGGCGGCGAGGGCACCGTCGGCTTCGCGGGCGTCCTGCCCGGCGAGATGCGCGCCCTGGAGCTGGACGGGTCGCGCGCCTGGTACGCGGAGAAGGACGCCTTCGTGGCCGCCGAGTCGACCGTCGACTTCGGCATCGCCTTCCAGGGCGGCCGCACCGGCACCAGCGGCGGCGAGGGCTTCATCCTGGAGAAGTTCACCGGCCGCGGCACGGTGATCATCGCGGGCGCGGGCAACTTCATCGACCTCAACCCCGCCGACTTCGGCGGCCGCATCGAGGTCGACACCGGCTGCATCGTCGCCTTCGAGGACGGCGTCCGCTACGGCGTGCAGCGCATCGGCGGGCTCAACCGGCAGGGGATCATGAACGCCGTCCTCGGTGGCGAGGGGCTCTCGCTGGCGACCCTGGAGGGCGACGGCCGGGTCATCCTGCAGTCCATGACCATCGAGGGCCTGGCCAACGCCCTGAAGAAGGCCCAGGGCGGCGACAAGCAGGGCCCTACCGGCGGGCTGTTCTCCACCCACGCCGGCTGACCCCCGCCCCGTCCCGCCCCACGGGACAGCCCCGTGCACGGCGCCGGGCCGCGGCGAAGCCCACCCGCCGCACGGCCGTGCGGCGCGTCGCCGCCGTGGCCCGGCTCCGCGCCGAAGGCCACGACATCAAGGACGAGGACGTCGCCCGCCTCTCCCCACTCAAGGGACCGGCACATCACCTTCCTGAGCCGCTACCTGTTCAACATCAAGGCCAGCGGCCCCGGCCAGGGCCTGCGCCCCTTCCGTGACCCCGACGCCGCTGAGGACGACGAGGAAGAGGCCTGACATCCTGGGCGTATCCGGGACGTCAGGCCGTTCGTTCACTGCGTGCTACCGAGCCCTGGGGCCGGGGGCGGGCGGGGTGCGCGGTCGCAGGCGCTCTCCCTGCGGCCCGAACATGATCAGGTACTCGACCGGGCCGCCGGGGCCGGCGTTCGTGACCCCGTGGGGATTGCGGGTCTCGAACTCGGCGACGTCCCCGGCGCTCAGGACGAGGTCCTGGTCGCTGAGGGCGAGCCACAGCCGCCCGTACAGGACGCACAGCCATTCCCAGCCGTCGTGGGAGACCTGCCGGGGCCGCGCGGGCGGCTCCTGGACGGCGGGCAGGACGTGTTTGTGGGCGTGCAGGCCCCCGACGTACCGGGTCAGCGGCAGCACCGCCTTGTCGTCGCCGAAACGCTGGAGCGCGGAGGTGCGGGGCGCGGCGGCGGGGGCGGTGCCGGCCAGTTCGTCCAGGGAGACGCCGTACTCCTTCGCCAACTGCAGCACCACTTCCAGGGTGGGCTTGCGTCGGCTGGTCTCGATCCGCGACAGCGTGCTCGGGGAGATGCCGGTCGCGCAGCTGACGCCGGTGAGCGTGGCGCCGCGGTGTTCGCGTGCGGCCCGCAGCCGGGGGCCCATCGCCGCCAGCGTGTCGGCCACGTCGTCGCCTGTCACCCGCAATGCCCCCCTTCCGGACGTGCCGCTCCACCATCCTGTCCTGCAAGTTTGCCAGATTGGCAAGGGTAATCGCATCGGACGGTCGCCGCGTCGCATGATCGATGCGTACCTGCGTCCACCCGCGAACCGAGAGAAGCCCCCCATGCAGCCCGATCCGTCCCCCGGACTCCGCCACCGCACCGTCGAGGCCCCTGCCGGGCGCCTGCACCTGGTCGAGCAGGGCGCCGGCCCGCTGGTCCTGCTCGTGCACGGCTTCCCCGAGTCCTGGTACTCCTGGCGCCGCCAGCTCCCGGCCCTCGCCGCGGCCGGCTACCGGGCGGTGGCGCTCGACGTGCGCGGCTACGGCCGCTCATCCAAGCCCGCGGCGACCGATGCCTACCGGATGCTGGACATGGTGGAGGACAACGTCGCCCTCGTGCACGCCCTCGGCGAGGAGAACGCGGTGGTCGTCGGCCACGACTGGGGCTCCGACATCGCCGCCACCTCCGCCCTGCTCCACCCCGAGGTCTTCAGGGCCGTCGCCCTGCTGAGCGTCCCGTACGCGCCACCCGGCGGCCCCCGCCCCACCGACATCTTTGGCCGGATCGGCGGCCCCGAGCAGGAGTTCTACGTCTCCTACTTCCAGGAGCCCGGCCGTGCCGAGACGGAGATCGAGCCTGACGTGCGGGGCTGGCTCGCGGGCTTCTACGCCGCCCTGTCCGCCGACACCATGCCCGCCCAGGGAGAGCCCGACCCGCACTTCGTCGCCCACGGCGGCCGGCTACGTGACCGTTTTCCCGCCGGCATCCTCCCGGCCTGGCTGGCCGAGGACGACCTCGACGTTTACGCCGGAGAGTTCGAGCGCACGGGGCTGACCGGCGCCCTCAACCGCTACCGCAACGTGGACCGCGACTGGGAAGACCTCGCCCCCCACCGCGGAGCCCCGATCAAGCAGCCGTCCCTGTTCATCGGCGGCGCCCTGGACGCCTCGACCACCTGGATGTCCGACGCTATCGACGCCTTCCCCACCACCCCCCCCGGCCTGACCGCCTCCCACCTCGTAGAGGGCTGCGGCCACTGGATCCAGCAGGAACGCCCCGAGGAGATCAACCGTCTGCTGACCGGCTGGCTCAACACCCTCACGGGCTGAACCGCCAGTCGCGGCCGGGGCTTCTGCGCGTTCCTGCCGCTGCTGCGCCGCTCGGACGACCCCGTGATCGTCAACGTCAGCAGTGGCATGGGCTCCATCGCCTTCACCCACGACCCCGGCCGGTCCGAGTCGCACGTCGTCGCGCCGCTGTACGCCTCCTCGAAGGCGGCGCTGACGATGTTGACCACGCAGTACGCCAAAGGGCTCAAGGGCATTCGCGTCAACGCCGCCGACCCCGGCTACACCGCGACCGACATAAGCGGTCACAGCGGCTCCCAGACCCTCACCGAGGGCACGGACGTGATCGCCGCCCTCGCCACCGAGGAGCTCGGCGCCGGCACCGGACGCTTCATCGACCGCCATGGCGAGGTCGCCTGGTCTTGAGACCGCCGGTGCCGGGTCACCGGCCCTGAAGAACAATCTGCTCCGGAGACTGCCGCCTCCGACCAGCGTGAGAACCTGGGACGACCGTCACGCCAACCCTTTGACCTGCGTCTTCAAGTTGGCGGAGTCTCAGTCATCCCATGCCGCTGCACGGGAGTGGGAGGGGTCGGCCTCGCGGGCCGACGCCTCGCGCCGTGGGCGCTCACCCCACCCCGGCGGCCTCCAGAACGCGCCGTATCGCCCGTTCCAGGGAGGCGCGGACCGCGTCCGCGTCACCGAGCGCCGCGGTCATCACGGCGCCGTCGCGCAGCATCATCAGCGTCGCCGCGTCCTCGGCGGCCTCGGGGGCGCCCGCCTCGGCGAGCAGCCGGGCGACCAGCTCCCGCAGCCAGGTCCGGTGGGCCACGATCGCGCGTGAGACGGGGTCGGCCGGGTCGGGGTACTCCGCGGCCGCGTTGAGGAACGGGCAGCCGCGGAAGCCCGGTGAGCACAGCTGGTCGCCGAGCGCGCCGGCCACCCCCGCCAGCGCCTCCCGGGCGCCCAGACCCTCCAGCGCGGCCGTGGTGAAGGCGCGGATCTGCTCGTCGGTGGCCTGGATGTAGCTCAGGACGAGCTGCTCCTTGCCCAGGAAGTGCCGGTAGAGCGTCGCCCTGGTGGTGGACGCCTCCGTGACGATCCGGTCCATGCCCACCGCGTGGATGCCCTCGGTGTAGAACAGCCGGGCCGCGGTGGCCAGGATGCGGTCGCGCGGCGGCGCGTCCGCGGCGGCGAACGTGACGAGGGGAACGGCGGGAGGGGCACTCATGTCCTTGACGGTAGCGGACGGCACCGCGTAGCGTCTCTGCAAGAACGAACGTTCTGTATTGTCGCTTGAGCCTGCCGAGCCACCCCCCCCGTGAGAGGACCCCCCATGCCCGTGCCCGAGATCGGCACCCCCGCCCCCGACTTCACCCTCCCGGGAGTCCTGCTCGACGGATCCGGTGCCGAGCGCGGCGCGTACTCGCTGTCCGCGCAGCGCGGCGCCCCCGTCGTGCTCGCCTTCTATCCCGGGGACGACTCGGCCGTGTGCACCAAGCAGCTCTGCTCCTACACCTCCGACCTGGACCGCTTCCGCGACCTCGGGGCGACGGTGTGGGGCGTCAACTTCAGCGATCTCGACAGCCACGAGCGCTTCGCCCGCAAGCGCGACCTGCGCTTCCCGCTGCTCGCGGACACCGAGCGCACGGTGGCCAAGGCGTACGGCATCACCATGCCGGGCCTCGGCCTGAAGCGCTCGGTCTTCATCGTGGACGCGGAGGGACTGGTGCGCTGGAAGCATGTCGCCCGCATCGGCCTGTCCTTCCAGGACACCGACACCATCACCGCGCAGCTCGCCGCGCTCGGCGGGCGCTGAGCCGCGACGGCGCCGGGCGCGGGCGGCCCGCGTCGTCCTTCCGGCCGAGTGTGAAGCTGCGCTGTTGCCGAGCTTAAGAAAAGATCGATGGACTGAACGCCCGAAGCCGGGCAGATTGCTGTCTGCCCGGCGCAACGCGCGAGCCGGCGCCGTCGGGCGCCGCCGCTTCCGCCCGGGTCCCCTCGTGCCCGGTCCGCGTCCCCCCGCGCGGGCCGGGCCACCTCGTCTGCCGGCAGGAGTCGCAAGAGTGAAGGCACTGGTGAAGGAGAAGGCCGCGCCCGGCCTGTGGCTGCGGGACGTCCCGGAGCCGGAGATCGGTCCCGGGGACGTCCTCATCAAGGTGCTGCGTACCGGCATCTGCGGCACCGACCTGCACATCCGCTCCTGGGACGGCTGGGCCCAGCAGGCAGTGACCACCCCCCTCGTGCTCGGTCACGAGTTCGTCGGCGAGGTCGCGGCCGTCGGCTCCGACGTCGCCGAGATCACGACCGGCGACCTCGTCAGCGGCGAGGGCCACCTCGTCTGCGGCAAGTGCCGCAACTGCCTGGCCGGCCGCCGCCACCTGTGCCGCAACACGATCGGCCTCGGAGTCGGCCGCGACGGCGCCTTCGCCGAGTACGTCGCGCTGCCCGCGTCCAACGTGTGGGTGCACCGGGTCCCCGTCGACCTCGACATAGCGGCGATCTTCGACCCGTTCGGCAACGCCGTCCACACCGCCCTGTCCTTCCCGCTGGTCGGCGAGGACGTGCTGATCACCGGCGCCGGGCCGATCGGCATCATGGCCGCGGCCGTCGCCAGGCACGCCGGCGCGCGCAACGTCGTCATCACCGACGTCAGCGAGTACCGCCTGGAGCTCGCCCGCAAGGTCGGCGTCAGCCTCGCCCTCAACGTCGCCGAGACCACCATCGCCGACGGCCAGCGCGAGCTGGGCCTGCGCGAGGGCTTCGACATCGGCCTGGAGATGTCCGGCCGCCCCGAAGCCATGCGCGACATGATCGCCAACATGACGAACGGCGGCCGCATCGCGATGCTCGGCCTGCCCTCGGAGGACTTCTCCGTCGACTTCGCCAAGATCGTCACGTCGATGATCACCATCAAGGGCATCTACGGCCGCGAGATGTTCGAGACCTGGTACGCCATGTCCGTGCTGCTGGAGGGCGGCCTCGACATCGCCCCGGTGGTCACCGGCCGCTACTCCTACCGCGACTTCGACGCCGCCTTCGACGACGCGGCGAGCGGCCGCTGCGGCAAGGTCGTCCTCGACTGGACCGCCTGACCCTTCCGGCCCCCGAGGCACGGCCCGCCCGCACCACCCGCAGCTTCCCAGGGAGAACCCCGATGTTCGACTCCGTCCGCGACGACCTGCGCGGCACCCTCGACGAGATCCGCGAGGCGGGACTCTTCAAGCCCGAGCGCGTGATCGGCAGTCCCCAGAGCGCCTCCGTCTCGGTCACCGGCGGCGGCGCCCCCGGCGACGTCCTCAACTTCTGCGCCAACAACTACCTCGGCCTCGCCGACCACCCCGAGGTCACCGCCGCCGCCAAGGACGCTCTGGACCGCTGGGGCTACGGCATGGCGTCCGTCCGCTTCATCTGCGGCACCCAGGAGGTCCACAAGGAGCTCGAGGCCCGGCTGTCGGCCTTCCTCGGGACCGAGGACACGATCCTCTACAGCTCCTGCTTCGACGCCAACGGCGGCGTCTTCGAGACCCTCCTCGACGAGAACGACGCCGTCATCTCCGACGCGCTCAACCACGCCAGCATCATCGACGGCATCCGGCTGTCCAAGGCCCGCCGCCTGCGCTACGCCAACCGCGACATGGCCGAGCTGGAGGCCCGCCTCAAGGAGGCGTCCGACGCCCGCCGCCGCCTCATCGTCACCGACGGCGTCTTCTCGATGGACGGCTACATCGCGCCGCTGGACGAGATCTGCGACCTCGCCGACCGCTACGACGCCATGGTCATGGTCGACGACTCCCACGCCGTCGGCTTCACCGGCCCCGGCGGCCGCGGCACCCACGCCCTGCACGGGGTGATGGACCGCGTCGACATCCTCACCGGCACCCTCGGCAAGGCACTCGGCGGCGCCTCCGGCGGCTACGTCGCGGCCCGCGCGGAGATCGTCGCGCTGCTGCGTCAGCGCTCCCGTCCGTACCTGTTCTCCAACTCCCTCGCGCCGGTCATCGCCGCCGCCTCCCTCAAGGTCCTGGACCTGATCGAGGACTCCGAGGAGCTGCGCACCCGCCTCGCGGAGAACACCGCCCTCTTCCGCTCCCGCATGACCGAGGCCGGCTTCGAGATCCTGCCCGGCGAGCACCCGATCGCGCCGGTCATGATCGGCGACGCCTCGGAGGCGGGCCGCATGGCGGAGCTGCTGCTGGAGCACGGCGTCTACGTCATCGGCTTCTCGTACCCCGTCGTGCCGCACGGCAAGGCCCGCATCCGGGTCCAGCTGTCGGCCGCGCACTCCACCGCGGACGTCGAGAAGGCGGTGGACGCATTCATCGCCGCGCGCGATGCCCTGGCAGGATGAATGGGTGATCGACGCACGACGGCTGCGGACCCTGCGGGCCGTGGCGGACCACCGTACGGTGACCGCCGCGGCCGCGGCGCTGTACCTGACCCCCTCCGCGGTCTCCCAGCAGCTCGCGGCCCTGGAGCACGAGACCGGCCACCGGCTGCTGGAACGCGGCGGCCGCGGCGTCCAGCTCACCCCCGCCGGCGAGATCCTGCTGACCCACGCCAACACGGTCCTGGCCCAGCTCGAACGCGCCGAGGCCGAGCTGGCCGCGTACACCTCCGGCGCCGCCGGCGAGGTGACCGTGGCCTCCTTCGCCACCGGCATCGCGCTGGTGCTCGCCCCGGCCATCGCCGCCCTGGCCGGGACGGCCCCGGGCATCAGGGTCCGGGTCCGGGACGCCGAGGGCGACGAGTCGCTGCCCATGGTGCTCGACGGCCGCGCGGGGATCGCCGTCGCCGTCGAGTACCGCGGCGCCCCCCGCGCCGACGACCAGCGGCTCTCCCGCGTCCCCCTGTACGCCGAGCCCTTCGACGCCGTCCTCCCGTCGTTGCACCGCCTCGCCGACGCCGGGACGGGCTCCGTCCGCGTCGCCGACCTCGCCGGCGAGACCTGGATCGGCCCCTACCCCGGCAACCCCTGCCACGACGTGGTCGTCCTCGCCTGCGAGTACGCCGGTTTCCAGCCCCGCCTGGAGCACTCCTCCGACGACTTCCGCGCGGTCGTCGCCCTCGCGGCGGCGGGCGCGGGCGTGGCCCTCGTCCCGCGCAGCGCCCTGCGCGACATGGACCTGTCCGGCGTCGCCGTGCGCCCCGTCGACGACGTCGTCGCCACCCGCCGCGTCTTCGCCGCCGTGCGCCGCGGCGCCGAGGAGCACCCCCTGCTCCGCCCGGTCCTGGAGGCCCTGCGCGAGGCGGCGGAGGGCGCGGGCGGCACGGACGGAATCGGCTGACACGGTCCGGACGGTGTGAACTCCCGGGGATCGCCCTTCGGTGTGTCAGCGCTCCCGCGCTCCTGCTCCGAAGAGCCGCTCCAGGACGCGGGCCACGCCGTCGTCCTCGTTGGAGGCCGTGCGGTGGGGGACCGCCGCGAGCACGGCCGGGTGGGCGTTGGCGACGGCGCACGCGGTGCCCGCCCAGGTCAGAACGGGCAGGTCGTTGGGCATGTCGCCGAAGGCGACGACCCGCTCGGCGGGGATGCCGCGGTCCGCGCACAGGGCCGCGAGGGCGGCCGCCTTGGTGACGCCGCGGGCGCTGACCTCCAGCAGACCGCGGCCGCCGGAGTGGGTGAACTGGGCCCCGCCGCCCGCGGCGTGCTCCGCGACGGCCAGCAGGGCGTCCGCGTCGAGCGCGGGCGACCAGGCGAGCAGCTTCACCACGGGGCCCGGGGCCGTCCACAGTTCGGCGAGCGAGCGCACGGGGAGTTCGGCGTCCGCGTCCTCGGGCAGGTGGTGCCCGTACCCCGGTGCCCAGTGCAGATGGTGGCCCGTCTCCACGGCGAAGCCGACGCCGGGTGCCGCGTCCCGCAGGGCGGCGGCGACCCTTCGTGCGACGGAGGCGGCGAGCGGGGTGGACCCCGTGACGGTGCGGCCGGCGATGTCGTACACGATCGCGCCGTTGGAGCACACCGCGGTACCGGTGAGGCCGGTGGCGGCGGCCAGGGCGTCGAGATAGCGAGGCGGCCGGGCGGTGACGAGGACGACCTCGGCGCCGGCGCCGGACGTGGTGCGCAGGGCGTCCAGCGTGCGTGCGGAGAGCGTGCCGTCGTTTCGCAGGAGCGTGCCGTCGAGATCGGTGGCGACCAGGAGGGGGCGGGGCATCGCCGCATCCTACGGAAGCCCGCGGGACCGGGTGCCGCGACCCTTTCCAGGTCACCGAAAGATCGCGTTTTTAAGTTAATTAGCAATTAATATTGACAGGCTTCGAGGGTCCGGCCACAGTTTCCGCCGTGGCACCGGTGCCCGGTACGACCGGAGTGGGGTGCCCCGAACCCCCAACTCTCGGGAGAACCCCTTGGCTTCGCATCGTGGGCGGCAGTACTGCGACAGCGGTTGCGGCATCGTCGGCGGTGCCTTCGACGGTTCCCCCGACGGTGTCGCCGGGACGGGTGGCGGTGTGCTCGTCGCCATCCGCGGGGTGGACGGTCGCGTCCGCCGGGACGCCTTCTGAGTTCCGCGCGACCGTCGCGCGGTACTTCGCAACATCCTGCTCCACCCTGCTTCACCTGCGTCAACCCGTGCCTACCGGCACCAACGGGTGTGCCCCCGGGCCTTGTTCGGCCCGGAGGCGGATCCCTCAGAAAATAAATTAGTAATTAATCTTGACGGGACGCTGACCCCTGCGACAGGCTCTTCCTGCCGCACCCAGAGCCGGGCCGTCAGGGGGCCTCAGCTCCGTTCCGTGGGCACCAAGGGAGTGCACATATGACCGCCTTCAACGCCAGCCGCCGCCGGTTCCTCGCCGTGTCCGGCGCAGTCGGCACCGGCGCGCTGCTCAGCAGCTGCGTCACCCAGAGCCCGTCCGCCTCCGGAGGAGAGTCCGGCGGCCCGGTGACCCTGCAGTCCAACCTCTCCTCCCCGCAGGCGAAGACCTCGATGCAGCAGCTCGTGGCCGCCTTCAACAAGAGCGGCAAGGCCGAGGCGAAGCTCAACACCGTCGCGTCGGAGACCTTCCGCACGCAGCTGCCGACGTACCTCACCTCGGCCAACCCGCCGGACATCTACACCTGGTACCCGGGCTCCGTCGCCGAGTCGTACGCCAAGAAGGACCTGCTCCTCGACCTGGACGACATCTGGGGCAAGCCCGAGCTGTCGGGCTACTCCGACGCCCTGAAGAAGCTGTGCACCTCGACCTCCAGCGGCAAGAAGGTCTTCGTGCCCACCAGCTACTACTGGTGGGGCATGTTCTACCGGAAGTCCAACTTCGCCAAGTGGGGCGTCCAGGAGCCGAAGAACTGGGACGAGTTCCTCGACCTGTGCGACAAGCTCAAGAGCAAGGGCGTCGCCCCCATCGGCCTCGGCGCCGGCGGCGACACCCCGTGGGTCGCCTCGGCCTGGTTCGACTACCTCAACATCCGTGTCAACGGCGCGACGTACCACCGCGAACTGCTCGCGGGCAAGCACCGCTTCGACGACCCCGAGGTCCGCAAGGTCTTCGACACCTGGGACCAGGCCCGCCCGTACTTCGACCCCAACGGGACGGCGATACCGTTCCAGGACGCCACCACCGCCCTGCTGCAGGGCCGGACCGGCATGATGCTCATCGGCACCTTCTTCGCCGACGCCGCGCCGAAGGACGCCCTGGGCGACCTGGACTTCTTCCAGTTCCCGATCATCGACCCCAAGGTGCCGGTCGCCGAGGAGGCGCCCACCGACGGCTACTTCGCCAGCGCCCGCAGCAAGCGCGCCGACGGCGTCAAGGAGCTGCTGAGCTACCTGGCCTCCGCCGAGGCGCAGGAGCTCTACCTCAAGAACTCCTCCGGCACCGCGCTGCCCACGCACCCGGACGCCAAGGACGTCGGCACCCCGCTGGTGGTCAAGGGCCGCAAGCTCATCGAGAGCGCCGCCGACGTGACGCAGTTCTTCAACCGCGACTCCAGCGACGCACTCCAGCCGACCGCGGACACCGCGCTGGTGCACTACCTGGCCAAGCCCAAGCAGATCGGCTCCATCCTCACCACGTGGCAGAGCAGCGCACAGAAGATCTGGAGCCAGTGACAATGGCGCTGATCGGCTCCACACGTCGGTCCAGGGCCACCCGGGTGCCCCCGGTGGTCCTGGCCTTCGTCCTCATCCCGCTGCTCGCCGAGGCCTTCTGGGTCTTCTGGCCGGCCCTTCAGGGCTTCTACCTGTCCCTGACCTCCTGGGACGGCCTGGCGGCCCCGAAGTTCGTGGGCCTCGGCAACTTCGGCGAGATGGCGCACGACCCGGTCTTCCGCACCGCGGCGATCAACACGGTGCTGTGGCTGCTGCTCTTCGGCGGGCTCTCCGCCGCGCTGGGACTCGGTGCCGCGCTGCTGCTCCAGCAGGAGCGGCGCGGCGTCGGGTTCTACCGGGCGGCGCTCTTCCTGCCGGTGGTCTTCTCGCTGGTCGCCACCGCGCTGGTCTGGCAGGCCATGTACCAGCCGGACGGCCTGATCAACAACGTGCTCGACGGCATCGGCCTCGGCAGCTGGAAGCACGCCTGGCTCGCCGACCAGGACACCGCCTTCTACGCGGTGATCGTGCCCGCGCTGTGGCGGCAGGTCGGCTATGTGATGGTGCTGTACCTGGCCGGCCTCAAGGGCGTCGACCCCGCCCTCTACGAGGCGGCCAGGGTCGACGGAGCCACCCGCTGGCAGCAGTTCCGGCACATCACGCTGCCCCAGCTGCGCAGCGTCAACGCGGTCGTCCTGTCGGTGATCGTCATCGACTCGCTGCGCTCGTTCGACGTGGTGTGGGCCCTCACCCGCGGCGGCCCGTACCACTCCTCCGAACTGCTGAGCACGTACATGTACTCCACCGCGTTCCAGTCCCTGCGCCTGGGATACGGCTCCGCGCTCGCCGTCGTCATCTTCGTGCTGGCCTTCGGTGTCATCGCGAGCTACCTCGTGCGCGCCTTCCGGGAGGCCGACTGATGACCGCCACCCACGCCACCCTGCGCGTCGAGGAGCCGTCCGACCACGACGGCGGGCCCGTCAAGGTACCGGCCGCGGCGCCCCGCCGGTCCGTCCTGCGCGGCCGTGCCCTGCGCACGACCGGTTTCCACCTCAGCGCGGGTCTGCTGTCCGCCCTGTGGCTGCTGCCGATCGTCCTCGTGCTGGTCACCAGCACCCGGACCTTCGACGACATCGCCGCGCACGGCGTCGGCAGCTGGCCGCACTCCTTCACCCTCGACGGCTTCCGCCAGGCGTGGGTGGACGGCGGCCAGCAGCGCGCCCTCATCAACAGCCTGCTGGTCACGATCCCCAGCGTGCTGCTCTCCCTGGGCCTGGCCTCCATGGCCGCCTTCGGGCTGAGCCGTTACGACCTGCCGTTCCGGCGCGTCCTGCTGCTGCTCATGCTCGGCGGCAACCTGCTGCCCCCGCAGATCCTGCTGATCCCGGTCTCCAAGCTCAGCGAAGTGCTCGGCATCTACGACCAGCTGTACGCCCTGATCGGCGTGCAGGTCGGATTCGGCGTCGGCTTCTACGTCTTCGTGCTGCACGGCTTCATGCGGGCGATCCCCGGCGAGATCCAGCAGGCCGCCGTGATCGACGGCGCGGGTCCCTGGCAGATCTACTGGCGGATCATCCTTCCGCTGGCCCGCCCGGCGCTGGCCGCGCTGAGCGCCCTGTCGTTCACCTGGATCTTCAACGACCTGCTGTGGGCCATCACGGTGCTGCGCACCGACACCCAGATGCCCATCACCGCGTCCCTCATCGGACTGCAGGGCCAGTACGTCTCCATGTGGAACGTGATCGCGGCCGGCTCGGTGATCGCCGCCGCCCCGACAGTGGCCGTCTTCCTCCGCTTCCAGCGCCACTTCGTGGCCGGACTCAACCTCGGAGCCGTCAAGTGAGCGCGCACGACCGGTGGCTGCTGCGCACCGACACCACCACCTACGCCGTCACCCTCGGTGGCGACGGCCGCTGGGCCGAACTCGCCGCCTGGGGGCCGCACGGCGCCGAGGACGGGCCGTCGCCCATGGACTGGTCGCGCCGCACCCACTTCATCACCCCCGCCGACGCCGCCCCGGCCGAGTACATCCCGTACGGGCTGCGGCCGTTCACCGGCGCCGACCTGGTCGCCTCCCGCCCCGGCGGCGACCGCGGCAGCTGGTGGCAATTCGCCGGCGCCACGCTGGACGGCGACCGCGCCCTGCGCCTGGAGTTCTGCGACGACGTCCTCGGGCTGCGCACGACGCTGCACTACGAGACGGTGCCCGGCACCGACGTCATCCTGCGCTGGACGGAGCTGACCTGCACCGGTGACGAGGAGGTGCGCCTGGAGCGCTTCGACTCCGCCGCCGTCAACGTGCCCGTCCAGGGCGGTGCGCGGCTGAGCTACCTCTGCGGGCAGTGGTCCCAGGAGTTCCAGCTCAAGGACGTCGAGCTGGAGCGTGGCCGTTTCGAGATGGAGAGCACCCAGGGCTCCGCCGGGCACGCGTACCACCCGTGGCTCGCGGTCCAGGACGCCGCCGCCCCCGCCGAGGGCCCCACCCCCACCTACGGGATCGCCCTGGAGTGGTCCGGCAACTGGCGGATCACCGCCGACGCCGAGCCCGGCGGCGCGGTGCGCGTACGGGCCGGCCGCGTGCCCCACGAGGGCGCCGTCCGCCTCGCCCCCGGCGCCACGCTCGTCACGCCCCGGCTGGCCTGCGCCTTCAGCCCCGACGGGCTCGACGGCCTGGCCCGTGTCTGGCACCGCTACGAGCGGCACCTGACCGGCGAGCGCATGGACCGGCCCCGCAAGGTCCTCTACAACTCGTGGGAGGCCACCGGCTTCGACGTCGACGCCGAAGGCCAGCTGGAGCTCGCCAAGGTCGCCGCCGAACTCGGCGCCGAACTCTTCGTCGTCGACGACGGCTGGTTCACCGGCCGGCCGGACGACACCGGCGGCCTCGGCGACTGGGACCCGGACCCGGCCGAATTCCCCGGTGGGTTCGACCGGTTCGTCGAGGACGTGCGCGCCCTCGGCCTGGACTTCGGCCTGTGGGTCGAACCCGAGGGGATCAGCCCCCGCTCGAAGCTCTACGCCGAGCACCCCGAGTGGGTCTACCGGATCGACGGCCGGCCCGCGACGCTCGTGCGCAACCAGCTGCTGCTCGACCTCGGCCGCGAGGACGTCCAGGA
Source organism: Streptomyces sp. PA03-3a (assembly GCF_033792735.1). Lineage (NCBI taxonomy): Bacteria > Bacillati > Actinomycetota > Actinomycetes > Kitasatosporales > Streptomycetaceae > Streptomyces > Streptomyces sp. PA03-3a. The sequence goes on along the minus strand of NZ_JARAVM010000002.1, from coordinate 40,736 downwards.
ATTCGTCATCGGCACGCTCGACGGGTTGCTCGGCTCCCACGCCATCAGCTATCTCAAGTGGGACATGAACCGTCCGCCCACCGAGCGCGGCCGCCCCGGCCACCCGGCGGGCGCCGACCCCGAGCGCCAGGACCTCGACGCCGCGCACATCGCCGGCTACCTCCGCGTGCTGGAGCACCTGCGCACCGCCCATCCCCACGTCACCGTCGAGGGCTGCGCGGGCGGCGGCGGGCGCGTCGAGCACGCCACCATCGCCCGCACCGACGTGGTGTGGCCCAGCGACAACACCGCGCCCATGGACCGGCTGCGCATCCAGTACGGCTACCTCCACGCGCACGCTCCGCACACCATGAGCTCCTGGGTCACCGACGCCCCCGGCGTCTTCGACCCGCGGCCGCGCTCGCTCGCCTTCCGCTTCGTCAACTCCATGGCGGGCGTGCTCGGTATCGGAGCCGACATCCGCCACTGGACGCCCGCACAGCGGTCCGAGGCCGCAGGGTGGATCGCCCGCTACAAGGAGGTCCGCGACGTCGTCCACCACGGCGAGGTCCACCTCCTGGGCAGCCCCGCCGACCCGACCTGCGGTGTCCAGTACGAGGAACCGGGCGGTGACCGCCTGGTGGTGACGGCCTGGAACACCGGCCCCCTCGACGGAGCGCCCCTGGTGCCCGGCCGGGACGCCCGGCTCCGCCTGCGCGGGCTGCGACCGGACGCCGTCTACACCGACGCCGCCACCGGCACCCGTTACAGCGGCGCGTACCTCCTCCACTCGGGGCTGCCGTTCGCCTGGACCGCAACGCACGACGCGGAGTTGACCGTCCTGGCACGGCAGTGACAACAGCGGAAGAATTCTCCCCCCACCCCCGCTCGAACAGGAGACGACCCACCCCATGAACCCAGCGGCCCGTTTCACCGACCGCGTCGCCGTCGTCACCGGCGCCGCGTCGGGCATCGGCGCGGCCAGCGCGGCCCGCCTCGCGGCGGAGGGCGCGGCCGTCGTCCTCGTCGACATCGCCGCCGAACGCGGCGAGGAGACCGCCGAACTGCTGCGCAAGGAGGGGGCCCGTGCCCTGTTCGTCGCCGCCGACGTCGCCGACGAGGACGACTGGGCGCGGGTGATCACCGCCGCCCACACCTTCGGGCCCGTCGGTGTCCTGGTCAGCAACGCGTACACGGTGGCGGTCGCGCCGGCCCACGAGACCAGCCTCGCCTCCTGGGAACGGCAGCTGTCGGTCAACCTCACCGGCGCCTTCCTGGGCGTGAAGGCGACGCTGCCCGACCTGCGCGAGCACCAGGGGGCGGTGGTGCTCGTCTCCTCGGTCCACGCCCACCGCGGCATCCCCGGCCACCCGGCGTACGCGGCGAGCAAGGGCGCCCTGCTGTCGCTGTGCGGTCAGCTCGCCGTCGAGTACGGCCCGGACGTCCGCGTCAACGCGGTGCTGCCGGGACCGATCCTGACCGCCGCCTGGGACCGCGTCCCGGAGGCCGACCGCGTGACGAGCGTCGCCGAGACCGCGGCCCGCCGTTTCGGCACTCCCGAGGAGGTCGCCGCCGCCGTCGCCTTCCTCGCCGCCGGCGAAGCCTCCTACATCACCGGATCGAGCCTGCTCGTGGACGGCGGCTGGAGCGTCACCAAGGCCTCGGCCTGACGGAACAGAACGCACCGGCCACCGACCGAACAGTAAGAAAGGCAAACACATGACGCCATACGCGCGCCGAGGAGTGCACGGCCAGACCGTGGAGACCCTCGCCCGCCGGGTGCTCAGCGGCGAGATCCCCGAGGGAGCGACGCTCGACATGGCGGCCCTGCAGAGCGAGCTGGACGTCAGCCTGACGGCTTTGCGTGAATCGTTGAAAGTGCTCGCGGCCAAGGGAATGGTCGACGCCCGGCAGAAGCGCGGCACGTTCGTCCGGCCCCGCTCGGACTGGAACCTGCTCGACGCCGACGTGCTGCGCTGGCAGTTCTCCGAGAGCAGCGGCACCGGTGCCGACACCGCGCTGCTGCGCAACCTCGGCGAGGTCCGCGGCATCATCGAACCCGCCGCCGTGCGGCTGGCCGCGGCCCGCCGCACCGACGCCGATCTGGAGGCGCTGGAGGCGGCGCTGACCGCCATGGGCGAGGAGAGCGGCCCCAACCACGCCGTGGAGGCCGACCTCGCCTTCCACCGGGCGCTGCTCGCGGCCACCCACAACGAACTGCTGGAACGCATGGAGATGGTCATCGAGTCGGGCCTGGCCCAGCGTGACCAGCTCGTGCACAGCGCCCCGCACAGCGAGGACCCGGTGCCCAGCCACCGGGCCGTCCTCGACGCCGTGCGCGACCGGGACCCGGACGCCGCGGAACACGCCATGCGCGCCCTGCTCGACCAGGCGACGCGCGACCTCGACAAGGTCAGCGGCCCGCAGGCGCCCGAGGGCGCGGACCGTTCCGCCGAGCAGAAGGACGGCCAGGCACAGTGAAGATCGCGCGCGTCGAGACCTTCCTCGTCCCGCCCCGCTGGCTGTTCTGCCGCATCGAGACCGACGACGGCGTCGTCGGCTGGGGCGAGCCGGTGGTGGAGGGCCGGGCCGAGGTGGTGCGGACGGCCGTGGAGGTGCTCGCAGAACACCTCGTGGGCCAGGACCCGCTGCGGATCCAGGACCACTGGCAGGTGCTCAGCAAGGGCGGCTTCTACCGGGGCGGGCCCGTGCTCTCCAGCGCGGTGGCCGGCATCGACCAGGCCCTGTGGGACATCGCCGGCCGCGCCCTCGGAGTGCCGGTGCACACCCTGCTCGGCGGCCCGGTCCGCGACTCGGTCCGGGTGTACGCCTGGGTCGGCGGCGACGAGCCGGACCGGCTCAAGGAGGAGATCAACGCCCAGGTGGAGGCGGGCTTCACGGCCGTCAAGATGAACGCCGCCGGGCGCACCCCGCCGCTCGGCAGCCCGGCGGAGACGGCCGCCGTCGTGCAGCGCGTCGCGGCCGCCCGCGAGGCCCTCGGCCCGCACCGGGACGTCGCGGTCGACTTCCACGGACGCTTCACCGCCGCCAACGCGCGGCGCGTGCTCCACGAGATAGCCCCGCTGCACCCGCTGTTCGTCGAGGAGCCCGTCCTGCCCGAGCAGGCGCACCTGCTGCCGGGCCTGGTCGCCGCCTCGTCCGTGCCGCTCGCCACCGGTGAACGGCTCTACGGACGCGCCGACTTCCTCCCGGCCCTGACGGCGGGCATCGCCGTGGCCCAGCCGGACCTGTCGCACGCCGGCGGGATATCGGAGGTCACCCGGATCGCCTCGCTCGCCGAGACCTTCGGCGCGCACCTGGCGCCGCACTGCCCGCTCGGTCCGATCGCGCTGGCCGCGAGCCTGCAGGTCGCCTTCGCCACACCGAACTTCCTGATCCAGGAGCAGAGCCGGGGCATCCACTACAACAAGGACGCCGACCTGCTCTCCTACGTGGTCGACACCGAGCCCTTCCGGTTCGTCGACGGCCAGGCGCGCCGCACCGAACTGCCCGGGCTCGGCGTCGTGATCGACGAGGACGCGGTCCGCGCCGCGGACCGTTCCGGCCACGCCTGGCGCAACCCGGTGTGGCGGCACGCCGACGGCTCCTTCGCCGAATGGTGACCGGAGACCGGGTCCCGGTCGCCGTGGTCACCGACCCGGACCACGGCGGCCGCTGGACCTCGCTGACCGCGGGCGGCCGCGAATGGCTCTGGCACCGCGACGAGCCCCGCCGCCCCCTGGTCCGGCCCGGCGACCCCTTCGCCGACGCCGGCGGCCTCGAGGAGTGCGTACCCACCGTGCGCGGGCTCCCCGACCACGGGGACGCCTGGTCGCGGCCCTGGCACCGGGAGGGGGACGCGGAGGTCGTGGACTGCCCCGACTTCCGGCTCACCCGGCGCCTGAGCTCGCTGGCGGGCGCGGCCGTCGCCGACTACACGCTCACCGCCGAGCCGGGCTACCGCTTCGTGTGGGCCGCTCACGCCCTGCTGGAACTCTCCCAGGACGCGTGGCTCGGCGTCGACGCGGGGACGGAGACCCGGCTCTACCCGGACGAGGGCGCGGGCTGGGTCACCGGTGCCTGGCCGCGCGTCGAGGGCATCCCCCTCGACCGGCTCGGACCGGACGACGGGAGCGCCGCCGGGGCGGTCGTCCTCACCCCGGGGGTGACCGTGCACGACGGCCCCGACGCGCTGCACCTGGCCGTCGAGGCCGGCGGCCTGCCCGTCGCGGTCGCCCTGTGGCGCAACCTCGGCGGCTTCCCCCAGGACGCGCCGTACCGATCGATCGGCGTCGAGCCGATGCTCGGCCGCGTCTTCGACCGCGCCGGGGCGGACGACGGCGACACGGTCGTCGTCCCGCCCCCAGGCGAGGTCGCCTGGCGGCTCACGGTCACCGCGACCCGCCGCCCCTGAACCCCCATCACCAGAAGGGATGTCGGATGGACCTGCTCACCACGCTGCGTGACCGCCGGCTGCTCGCCATCGTCCGCGGCAGCGACCCGGACGCCGCGCTGACCACCGTGCTCACCCTCGTCGAGGAGGGGATCACCCTCATCGAGGTGTCCCTCAGCGGACGTGACGCGCTCGACGTCATCGCCCGGGCGCGGACCGCGCTCGGCCCGGACGCGACCCTCGGGGCCGGAACCGTGCTCAGCGCGGACGACGCGCGGGCCGCCCACAAGGCCGGTGCCGGCTTCCTGGTCACCCCCGCGGTCAGCGACGGCATCGCCACCGGACGGGAACTCGGACTCCCCGTCCTCGCCGGGGTGATGACCCCCACCGACATCCTCCAGGCGCTGCGGCTGGGCGCCGACGCCCTCAAGCTGTTCCCGGCCGGCAGCGCCGGCGGCCCGGGTTACCTGCGGGATCTGCGCGGTCCCTTCCCCGGCCTGCCGTTCGTTCCGGTGGGCGGGGTGGACGCGCAGGCCGCCGCGGAGTACCTGCGGGGCGGCGCCGTCGCCGTCGGCGTCGGATCGCCCCTGATCGGTGACGCCGCCGAGGGCGGCGACGTCACGGCCCTGCGTGAACGGGCCCGCACCTTCCTGGACGTCGTCCGCGTGGAGGCCCGCCCGTGACCGCCACCGTGCCCCCGGCGGTCCTGGGGACCGACCGCCTCGAACTCGGCGAGGGCATCCGCTGGACGGACGGCCGCGCCGTGCTCACCGACATCCTCAGCGGCCGGCTGCTGGCCGCCGCCGACGGGCCCGACGCCCCGCACACCCTTGTCGCACAACTCCCCTGTCCGCTGGGCGCGGTGGCGCCGGTCGAGGGCCGCCCGGGCCACTGGGTCGCGGCCGCGGGCACCGGTGTCTGCCGCATCGACCCGGCGGGCCGGGCCGAGTGGATCGCCCGCCCCGAGGACGACGCGCCGGTGCCGATGCGGATGAACGACGGCGTCGCCGACCCGCACGGCCGCTTCTGGGCGGGCAGCATGGCGTACGACACCACCACGGACGCCGGCTCGCTCTACCGCCTGGACCGCGACGGCCGCGTCACCCGTGTGCTGCGGGACGTCACGATCCCCAACGGCCCTGCCTTCACCGCCGACGGCACCGTCATGTATCTGGCCGACAGCGCCCGGGGCCTCATCCGGCGCTACCCGGTCGACCCGGAGAGCGGCGACCTCGGCACCCCCGAGACCTTCGTCGCCCTCGCGGACGGCAGCCCCGACGGCATGACCACCGACAGCGAGGGCGGGCTGTGGACCGCCGTCTGGGGCACCGGGCAGGCCCACCGCTACCGCCCGGACGGCAGCCTCGACCGGATCGTCGACCTGCCCGCCGGACAGCCCGCCGGGCTCTGCCTCGGCGGTCCCGACGGCCGGACCCTCCTCGTCACCAGCGCGCACATCGGCCTGGCCGCTCCGGGACCGCTCGACGGCGCCGTGTTCGCCGTCCGGGTGGACGTGCCCGGCACACCGGCCGCCGCGTACCGTCCGGCTGACCGCGCCGACATCCCCTAGGAAGCCACCATGAGCACCTCCCGGACGCTGCGACCCGGACCCGTGGTCTGCGTCGGCGAGACGATGGCCGCCCTCGCCCCCGACCCGCTCGGGCCGCTGGACGACGCGGACCTGCTGCGCGTCGACATCGCGGGCGCCGAGTCCAACGTCGCGCTCTACCTCGCGGACCACGGCATCCCCGCCCGCTGGGTGTCCGCGGTCGGCGACGACCCCTTCGGCCGGCGGGTCCGCGCGCGGATCGCCGCGGGCGGCGTCGACGTCTCCGGGGTGCGCATCGACCCCGACCGGCCCACCGGGCTGCTGCTCAAGGACCCGGCCGCGCACGGCACCCGCGTCCACTACCACCGCGCGGGGTCCGCCGCCTCGGCGCTCACCCCGGACGTGCTCGACGGCCCGGCCCTGACCGGGGCCGCGCTCGTCCACCTCAGCGGCATCACACCCGCGCTGTCGCCCGGCTGCCACGCCCTCGTCGAACGGGCGCTGCGCCCGGACCGCCCCTGGCCCGTCAGCTTCGACGTCAACCACCGCCCCGCGCTGTGGACCGGCCGCTCCGCCGCCGACGTGCTGCGGCCGCTCGCCGACCGGGCCGACATCGTCCTCGTGGGTCTCGACGAGGCCCAGGCACTGTGGGGCGAGGGGATCACCGACGCCCGCTCGGTCCGCGAACTGCTTCCCGGGCCCGGTGTCCTCGTCGTGAAAGACGGGGCGCACGCCGCCACCGCCTTCACCGGGGCCGACGCCCACACCGTGCCCGCCCTCACCGTCCGGGTGGCGGAACCGGTGGGCGCCGGGGACGCCTTCGCCGCCGGTTTCCTCAGCGGTCTGCTGCGGGACCTGCCCGTGGAGCGGGCCCTGCGACTCGGCCATCTGACCGCGGCCTCGGCCCTGCGCGTCGCCGCCGACCACGGGCCCCTGCCGGACCCCGTCGTCCTCGCCTCGCTCCTGGAGACGGACGCGGAGACCTGGCGGGGCGCCACGATCGGCTGAATCCTTCGGATGAGACCGTCCGGGGTGTCTCGTCCCGCAGGGTGACGTGTCGCGGCGGCCCCCCGGGTTACCGTGCGGTACATGGACACGGTCGATCTCACGGTCTACGGCGAGGAGTTCACCGCCGATCCCTACCCCTTCTACGCCAGGCTCCGCGAGAAGGGGCCCGTGCACCGCGTGCGCACCGCCGACGTCGGGGAGCTGTGGCTGATCGTCGGCCACGACCAGGCCCGGGCCGCGCTCGCCGACACCCGGTTCGCCAAGGACTCCCGCGCACTCGGGTGGATGTCCTACGACGAGGAACTCCTCGGCCGCCACATGCTCGTCTCCGACCCGCCCGAGCACACCCGGCTGCGCAAGCTGGTGGCCCGGGAGTTCACCGGCCGCCGTGTCGAGGAACTGGCGCCGCGCGTGGAGGAGATCACCGCCGGGCTGCTCGACGCGATGCTGGCCCGCCCGGACGGCACCGCCGACCTCGTCGAGGCGCTCGCCTACCCGCTGCCCATCACCGTCATCTGCGAGCTGCTCGGGGTTCCCGACCTGGACCGGGAGGCCTTCCGGGCCTGGTCGAACGAGGTCGTCGCACCGACGGGGCCGGAGGCCGAGCGCAGGGCCTTCGAGGAACTCGCGGCCTACCTCCACGAGCTGATCGAGGACAAGCGCTGCGCGCCCGGCGACGACCTGATGAGCGCGCTCATCCGCACCACCTCCGAGGACGGCGACCGGCTCTCGCGCCCCGAGCTCAGCGGCATGGCCTTCCTGCTGCTGATCGCCGGACACGAGACCACGGTCAACCTGATCTCCAACGGTGTCCGCGCGCTGCTCACCCATCCGGACCAACTGGCGCTCCTGCGAGCGGACATGGGCCTCATCGACGGCGCCGTGGAGGAGATGCTCCGCTACGACGGCCCGGTGGAGACCGCCACCTTCCGCTTCACGACGGAACCGGTCGACGTCGCCGGCACCGTCATCCCGGCCCGCGAACCCGTCCTCGTCGCCCTGGCCGCCGCCGACCGCGACCCGGGCCGTTTCCCCGAGGCGGACCGCTTCGACATCCGCCGGGACACCCGCGGCCACGTCGCCTTCGGGCACGGCCTGCACTTCTGCCTCGGTGCCCCGCTCGCCCGGCTCGAAGGACGCGTCGCCGTCCGCGCCCTCCTCGAGCGCTGCCCCGACCTCGCCCTCGACGCCGATCCGGCGAAGCTGGACTGGCTGCCCGGCATGCTCATGCGCGGTGTGCGCCGGCTCCCGGTGCGCTTCACGCCCACCTTCCCCGGCACGCCCGGCGCCTAGCACGGCCGCGCCCCTCACCAGGGCGGGCCCGTACGGCAGGCACCACGGGAGACCACGTAAGGGGCGTCCTTCGACGAGCCGGACTGCGCCGGGAAGGCCGTCCCCGGGTTCCACGACACGTTCGCCGCGCCGCGCGGAGAACAGGGCCCGCTGCGGTGGACCGTGGCGGCCCGCTGCCCTGACGGTCTTCCTGTCCATGCCGGACGTCCTTTCCCCCGTGGCGGCCTGCCGGTCGTGACGCCGTGACGGCCGCGCTCCCGCAAGAGCCTTGCGAAGAGGGAAACCGCCACCGTCGCGGATCGCGTTGCACGCCCGAGCCGAATTAACCGGATGCGGTGACCCGCCCGCCCTGCGAAGCTGCGCCAATGGACCGACGCCGCATCTCACGCATCGCGCACACCCACCACCCCATCGCCGCACCGCTCGACGACGCAGTGGTGCGCCGTCTCCTCGGCAGGGCGCTGCGCCGCGGCGACGAACGCGTCCTCGACCTCGGCTGCGGGGAGGCCGCCTGGCTCCTGCGGGCCCTCGACGACCACCCGGGCGTCACCGCGGAGGGCGTCGACCTGGACACCGGCGCACTGGGGAAGGCGGCCCGCGAGGCCGCCGCGCTCGGCGTCGGCGACCGGCTGACCCTCCACGAACAGGACGCGGGTGACTTCGCCACGAAGCGCCCCTTCGACCTCGTCCTCAGCGTCGGCGCCGCGCACGCCTTCGGCGGCCTCCTGCCGACCCTCGCCGCGGCCCGCGCCCACCTCGCCCCCGGAGGCACCGTCCTCGTCGGCGACGGCTTCTGGGAGCGCGAACCGACCCAGGAACTCGTCGACATGCTGGGGGAGTACGACGACCTGGCGAGCACCGTGGACCTGATCGTCGCGGACGGCTGGACCCCGGTCCTCGCCCACGTCAGCTCCGTCCGCGAGTGGGACGACTACGAGTGGTCCTGGACCGGCTCCCTCTCCGAGTGGGCCCTGGACAACCCCGGCGACCCCGACAGCGGCGCCGCCCTCGAAGCCGCCGCCGTCCACCGAGCCGAGTGGCTGCACGGCTACCGCGGCAGGTTCGGCTTCGTCACGCTGCTTCTGCGCCGTACGACCGCCTGACCGCCGGCGCTCAAGCGCCCGGCAGCCCCGTCGGCCGGGAACGGAAGCTCGCCACCACGATGTGGAGGCTGACGACCAGCGCCCAGAGGGGGAAGACCAGCTCGGCCAGCGGCACGTTCGGCACCACGAACAGCAAGGTGACGCCCACGAGATACCCCAGCAGCACCAGCCAGCGCGGGAACGACCCCAGCCGCATCGCGACGGTCGAGGCCGACAGCACGAACACCGCCGCCATGCGCATCGAGTACGTCGTCAGCAGGCTGTAGGTGAAGTGCTGCCCGAAGTACGACAGCTCGGCCCGCGGGGTACCGGGAGAGGCGATCTCCGTGGTGGCCAGCAGGCTGCCGGCCGCGGCGGCGGCGCCGAAGAGCGTCGCGACGAACACCAGGCCGCTGCCGAGGAAGACCGTCGAGAGGAACTTGTCCTCGCCCGGGCCGACGTGCGCGCGCACCGCGCCGATGAACCACAGGAAGAAGATGCCGGCGAAGGGGATGAGGGCCAGCGCCGTCTGCACGCCGCTGCGCGAGGACAGGCTCAGCGGCGAGCCGGTCAGCGCGCCCTCACCGCTGGGGATGGAGGCCCGCACCAGGACGATGGCGGCGCCGATCAGCACGGCGAACGCGATCCCCACCAGTCCCGCCGCTCGAGGCGTGCGCAGCGCCTGGGCCTTCATCGCCATGAAAGGTTCTTCCCTCGTGGACAGCCGGGACCGACTCATCCCAGGAAGCACCGGCGCAGGTGATCACGCCACCCGGGGCGGACCGCGGGGGTGACGTGCCCGCGGCGCCCCGCGCGGTCATCCCGCGTGCTTGCCGGCGCGCTCCGCCACCTCGGCCATCTCGGCGATCGTGACCGGCCGCCGCTCGCTGCGCGAGACCTCGCACGCCTCCGCCACGAGCAGCGCGTCGAGCGCCTCGCGCCCGTCGCAGGGGTTCTCCGACCGGCCCGTCACCACCCGCAGGAAGGCGTCGATCTCCGCCCGGTACGCGTCCCCGAAGCGGTCCACGAACCCGGTCCACGGGTCGGGCACGCCCGGCGCCGCGCCCGGTTCCACGGACGTGACCGGCGTACGGGGACCGACGCCGACCGCGATCTGGTCCAGAGATCCGGCGAGTTCCATGCGGATGTCGTACCCCGCGCCGTTGTAGCGGGTGGAGGTGGCGGTCGCGAGGGTGCCGTCGTCGAGGGTGAGGAGTGCCGCCGCCGTGTCCACGTCGCCCGCCTCGCGGAAGAAGTCGGCCCCTCCGTTGGCACCCATGGCGTACACCTCGACGACCTCACGGCCGGTCACCCACCGCACCGCGTCGAAGTCGTGGATCAGGCAGTCCCGGTAGAGCCCGCCGGACAGCGGCACGAACTCCGGCGGCGGGGGCGCCATGTCGGAGGTCAGCGCACGTACGGTGTGCAGCCGTCCGAGCCGGCCGGCCCGGACGGCCGCGCGGGCGGCGCGGTAGCCGGGGTCGAAGCGGCGCTGGAAGCCCATCTGGAGGACGGTGCCGGCCTCCTCGACCTCACGCAGCGCGGTGACCGTCGACTCCAGGTCGAGGGCGACCGGCTTCTCGCAGTAGGCGGGGAGCCCGGCCCGCACCGCGCGCGAGATCAGCCCGGCGTGGGCGGCGGTCGCCGAGGCGATGACGACGGCGTCCGCGCCGTCCGCGAACGCCGCGTCGACCGAGGCCGCCGCCCGGGCCCCGGCACCGATCCGCGCGGCGGCCTCGGCGGCCCGCGCGGTGTCGGCGTCCGCGAGGACCAGTTCGGAGACCTCGGGATGGGCGTGGAGGGTGGCCGCGTGGAAGGAGCCGAGGCGCCCGACGCCGAAGAGGACAACGCGCATGTACGGGGGTGCCTTTCTCACGGGTGCGGTGAAGGCGCGGGCGGGGCGGCCAGGGAGTAACCGCCCCACCCGCGCCGGATCCGGGGTGGCCGGGGACGTGCGTCCCTCAGCGGTAGAACGCCGGACGGCCTACCAGTTCGACCTCGACGCGCCCGCCCTCGCTCTGCGAGCGGACGCCGGCCTCGCAGACCGCCGCGGCGGCGTAGCCGTCCCAGACACTGGGGCCGGTGACCTCGCCGCGCCGGGTGGCGTCGACCCAGGCCTGGACCTCGCGGTCGTAGGCGTCGGCGAAGCGTTCCACGAAGTCCTGGGCGATCGTGCCGCCCCAGCGCCCCGCGGTGTTGACGAGCAGGTCGTGCGCGTCGCCGATGCGGGCGCTGCCGTGTTCGCAGACCGCCTCGGCCTGCACCTGGTAGCCGAAACCGCAGTTGAGGTAGACCTCGACGTCGACGATCGCGCCGCCGTCGGTCTCGAAGACCACGAACTGCGGGTCGTCCAGGCCCTCGGGCGCGTTGGCGGAGGGACGCGGGCGCAGCACGGTGACGGCGGTGATCTCCTGGCCGAGCAGCCAGCGGGTCACGTCCATCTCGTGTACGAGGGAGTCGTTGACGAGGTTGGCGTTGGTGAAGCCGGGCGGGATGCTCGCGTTGCGGTGCCGGTTGTGCAGCATCAGCGTCCGGCCCAGTTCACCGCTGTCCAGCAGCGTCTTGAGCCTGGTGTACTCCGCGTCGTAGCGCCGCATGAAGCCGACCTGAACCCGACGGTGCCCGAGCCGCTGTTCGGCCTCCATCACCCGCAGCGCGGAGGCGGCGTCGGGTGTGAGCGGCTTCTCGCACAGCACCGGCAGGTCGTGCTCGAAGGCGGTGAGCAGCGCCGCCTCGTGGGCGGGGCCGGGAGAGGCGATCAGGACGGCGTCCACGTCGGCCGCGGCCATGGCCGCCGCGGGGTCGGTGTAGGCCGTGCAGCCCTCGACGCCGTCGGCGACCGCCTTCACACGTTCGGCGTCGACGTCGACGACGGCGGTCACCCGGGCGCCGCTCACGACGTCGTTGATGCGGCGTACGTGGTCGGCGCCCATCTTGCCGGTCCCGATGACGGCGACCCCGAGCGGTCCGTGCTGCGTCATGATGCGTGTCTTCCCTTTCGTGGGCGGTGCGTCAGGCACCGCAGGAGCGCAGGAACTTCCGGGTGCGCTGCGCGATGGGCAGCGGCCGCTCCGGCTCGCAGGGGTACATGTCCTGCTCGACGATGGCGAACAGGTCGACGCCCAGGCCCTGGGCGGCGGCCAGCACCGGTTCCAGGGCGGGCACCCCGCCCGGCGGCTCGCACATGACGCCGCGCTGCACGGCCGGGCCGAAGGGGACCCCGTTCTTGACGACGTCGGCGAGGATCTCCGGGTCGACCTGCTTCAGGTGCAGGTAGCCGATCCTCTCCCCGTAGGTCTCGATGAGCTTGACGCTGTCGCCGCCGCAGTAGGCGTAGTGGCCGGTGTCCAGGCAGAGGCTGACCAGGCCCGGGTCGGTGGCGTCGAGGAAGCGCTCGACGTGCTCCTCGGTGTCGATGTGCGTGTCGGCGTGCGGGTGGACCACGATGTCCAGGCCGTAGGTGTCGCGGACCTGGCGGCCCAGCCGCTCCATGCCGGTGGCGAGGTGTCCCCACTGCTCGGCGGTGAGCTCGCGCGGCTCGAGGATCTCGGCGGTCTTGTCGTCGCGCCAGAAGGACGGGATGACCACCAGGTGCCGGGCGTCCATGGCCTGGGCGAGCGCCGCGACCTGGCCGACGTGCTCCCAGGTGGCGTCCCAGACCGACGGACCGCGGTGCAGGGAGGTGAAGACGGTGCCGGCGGAGACCTTCAGGCCCCGGCGCACGGTCTCCTCGGTGAGCCGGGCCGGGTCGGTCGGCAGATAGCCGTACGGGCCGAGCTCGATCCACTCGTAGCCCGACTGGGAGACCTCGTCGAGGAAGCGCTGCCAGGGCACCTGCTGCGGGTCGTCGGGGAACCAGACGCCCCACGAGTCGGGCGCGGAGCCGATCCGGATCCGGTCCAGAACGGGGGAGGGGGCAGTCATGAGGAGGGCTCCTCTCGCCGGTCGCCGCGGACCGGTCGTGGTTCGGTAGGGCGGCCCGTCAGGGCGGTGGTACGGATGCCCGCGGAGCTCCGTGGTCCCGCTGGAAGCTTCGCCGTCCGGCCGGGCAGCCGTCAAGAGTTGGTCCTGACATACGGACGTCATGTCAGGCTGGGGGGAGTCCGGGGCCGCTCCCTCACGGGGAGGGGCGGCCCTCGGCCAGGTCCTCCAGTTCGGGCAGTTCCTCCACGTCGACACCGCGGACCTGGGCCAGTTCGTGCTTGAGCGCGGCCAGCTCGGCGCCGCCCGCCATGTGGTTGGTCAGCTCTTCCAGGGAGACCTCCTCGCGGCGCGCGCTCAGTTCCAGGGTGCCCAGCCGCAGGACGGAGAAGTGGTCGCCCACCATGAACGCGTGGTGCGGATTGTGGGTGATGAAGATGACGCCCAGGCCCCGGTCGCGTGCGGCCGCGATGTACTTCAGGACGACCCCCGACTGCTTGACGCCCAGCGCCGCGGTCGGCTCGTCCAGGATCAGCACCCGCGCACCGAAGTGGACCGCGCGGGCGATGGCCACGGACTGCCGCTGGCCGCCGGAGAGGGTGCCGATGGGCTGTTCGAGGTCGTCCAGGACGATGCCCATCGCCCGCAGTTCCTCGTCCGCGGTCCGTTTCATCCGGGCGATGTCCAGGCGGCGTACGGGCCAGGGGCCGCGGGTCAGCTCGGAGCCGAGGAAGAAGTTCCGCCAGACCGGCATCAGCGGAACGGTCGCCAGGTCCTGGTAGACCGCGGCGATGCCGCGGTCCAGGGCCTCCCGCGGGGTGTTCAGCCGTACGGGCGCGCCGTCGATGCGGAACTCGCCCTCGGTGTGCCGGTGCAGCCCGGAGATGATCTTGATCAGTGTGGACTTGCCCGCGCCGTTGTCGCCGAGGACGCAGGTGACCTGCCCCGGACGGACGGCCAGGTCGACCCCGTGCAGGGCGCGGACGTTGCCGTAGCTCTTGCCCACCCCGTCCAGTTCGACAAGGGGCTCGGTGCCGGCGGCGGTGCCGCCGGCCGTGGTGGCAGTGGTCATCGGGCTCACCTCCGGGTCGCCGTGCGGCGGACCCACAGATTGACGAGGGTCGCGATCAGGAGCATCACGCCGAGGAAGAACTTGAACCAGTCGGGGTTCCAGTTGGCGTACACGATGCCCTGCGAGACCATCCCGAAGATGAAGGCGCCGATCACCGAGCCGATCGCCGAACCGTAGCCGCCGGTGAGCAGGCAGCCGCCGATGACCGCCGCGATGATGTACAGGAACTCGTTGCCGACGCCCTCACCGGACTGCACCGCGTTGAACGAGAAGAGCAGGTGCATACCGGTGAACCAGGCGCCGAAGCCCACCGCCATGAACAGCGCGATCTTGGTGAAGGCCACCGGTACGCCGACCGCCCGCGCGCTGTCCTTGTTCCCGCCGACCGCGAAGGTCCAGTTGCCGAACCTGGTGCGCAGCAGCACCCAGGTGGCGAGGGCCGCGAAGCCCAGCCACCACAGCACCGTCACCTTGAGCTGGACACCGCCGACGCCGATCTCCGAGGCGAACACGGCGCGCGCCTGGTCGAAGCCGTCCATGTCGCTGATGGAGTCGGTGGCGACGTTGTCGGTGAAGATCTTGGTGACCGCCAGGTTGAGGCCCTGCAGCATCAGGAAGGTGGCCAGGGTGATGAGGAAGCTGGGCAGTCCCGTCCTCACCAGCATGTAGCCGTTGAGCGCCCCGATGCCCAGGGACACCACCAGGGCGACGGCCACGCCCGTCCAGACGTTCATGCTCAGCTGGAAGCTGAACATGCTCGCGGTCAGCGCCGACGCGGTCACCGCGACGCCGGCCGAGAGGTCGAACTCGCCGCCGATCATCAGCAGGGCCACGGGCAGCGCCATGATGCCCATGACCGACGCCTGGTAGAGCACGGTCGCCAGCGAACCGGCCTCGCGGAAGGACGGCGCCACCGCGAAGAAGAAGAGGTAGACCGCGACGGCGGCGATCAGCGCGCCGATCTCCGGGCGGGCCAGCGTCCGGCGCAGCAGCGAGCGTTCGGCGGTGCGGCCGTCCGCCTCGGAGGCGGGCGCCGCGGGTGGTGAGGGGGACGCCGCGGGGGCGGCTGCCTGGGACACAGGGATCACCGGGTGCCCTTCGCGGCGAACGCGGCCACGGACTCGACGTTGTCCTTGTCGACGAAGGCCGGGCCGGTCAGGACCGGTGCCACGCCGCCGCCGCTGACGTTGCCGTTGGTCTTGTACAGCCACAGGGAGTCGACGGACAGGTAGCCCTGCAGGTACGGCTGCTGGTCGACGGCGAACTGCACCCCGCCGTCCTGGACGGCCTTGACCAGGTCCTTGTTGAGGTCGAACGTGCCGACCTTGGCCTTGCTTCCGGCGTCCGCGACCGACTGGACGGCGGTCAGCGCGAAGGGCGCGCCCAGGGTGACGACGTAGTCGATGCCGGAGTCCTGCTTGAGCTTCGCGGTGATCGTGGACTTCACCGACGGCATGTCCGTGCCGTTGACGTAGAGGTTCTCGGTCTTCCCCTTGAACGTCTTCTTCACGCCGGCGCAGCGGGCCTCGAGGGCGACGTGGCCCTGTTCGTGGATCACGCAGATGTTGTGCTTGGCGCCCAGGTCGTTGAGCTTGTCGCCCAGCGCCTCGCCGGCGACGCTCTCGTCCTGTCCGAAGTACTCCAGCAGCCCCTGGTCCTTCCAGTCGTCCAGGCCCGCGTTGAAGCCGACCACCGGGATGCCCGCGGCCTCCGCCTTGGCGACGACGTCCTTCATGGCCTCGGGCTTGGCCAGGGTGACGGCTATACCGTCGACCTTCTGGTCGATCGCGTTCTGGATCAGGTTGGCCTGCGTCGCGGCGTTGGGGTCGTTGGAGTAGATCAGTTCGACGTTGTCCTTGGCGGCCGCGGCCTGGGCGCCCTTGCGGATCAGGTCCCAGAAGGTGTCGCCGGGGGCCGCGTGCGTGACCATCGCGATCTTCATCCGCGGGGTGTCCGCCTTGCCCGCGGCGGCGGCGTCCGGCGACTCCTCGGCCTTCTTCCCTCCTGAGCTGCTGGAACAGCCGGCTGCGAGGAGGAGCGCGGCGGCGGAGAGGGCCGCGACGGCGGAGATCCGACGGTTTCTGCGAGAGCGTTCCATGTTCCTGCACCTCACTGCGGTGGGAGGGAGAAGAGGACGGACGTGTTCACATGGCCGGGTGCTGCACGGGAGCAAACCCCTCCCCGGGGTCCCTGTCAAGACTTTGTCAAGACATCAATTCATCTCGACGTAACGACAAGGTAACGACCCGGACGTCCGGCAGACGGTACGTTCGTATGTAAGGACATAGTGTTGACATCCCGCGACCGGGCGGGCTAGACCTGACAGGGCCGCAGAGCGACCCCCCGGTGACGCACGACGAGGAGTCACGCCCATGACCGAGCCGTACGACCTGATCACGATGGGCCGGATCGGGGTTGACCTCTACCCGCTGCAGACCGGCGTCCCGCTGCCCCAGGTCGAGACGTTCGGCAAGTTCCTCGGCGGCTCCGCCACCAACGTCGCGGTCGCCGCCGCCCGCCTCGGGCGCCGCACCGCCGTCATCACCCGCACCGGCGACGACCCCTTCGGCACCTACTGCCACCAGGCGCTCGACGAGTTCGGGGTCGACGACCGCTACGTCACCCCGGTCGCCGCGTACCCGACGCCCGTCACCTTCTGCGAGATCTTCCCGCCGGACGACTTCCCGCTCTACTTCTACCGGCTCCCGAAGGCTCCCGACCTGGAGATCCACGCCGACGAGCTGGACCTGGACGCCGTCCGGGCCGCCCGCATCTTCTGGATGACCGGAACCGGCCTGTGCGCCGAGCCGAGCCGCACCGCCACGCTCACCGCCCTCGAGGCCAGGGCGCGGCGCGGCACCACCGTCTTCGACCTCGACTGGCGCCCCATGTTCTGGAAGGACCCGGAAGAGGCCCGCCCCTACTACGCTCGGGCGCTGGCCTCGGCCACCGTCGCCGTCGGCAACCTCGACGAGTGCGAGATCGCCACCGGGGTGCGCGAACCGCGCGCCGCGGCCGAGGCGCTGCTCGCCGCCGGTGCCGAACTCGCCGTCGTCAAGCAGGGCCCCAAGGGCGTGCTCGCCGTCCACCGCGACGGCACCACCGCCGAGGTGCCGCCGGTGCCCGTCGAGGTGGTCAACGGGCTCGGCGCGGGCGACGCCTTCGGCGGCTCCCTCTGCCACGGGCTGCTCGCCGGCTGGGAACTGGAACGGATCATGAGCCATGCCAACGCCGCGGGCGCGATCGTCGCCTCCCGTCTCGCCTGCTCCTCCGCGATGCCCACCGCGTCGGAGGTCCAGGACCTCCTCGGCCGCGGCTGACGGTCCGCCCTCTGCCCGAAAGTGAGCTCCTCTTGAGCATCAGCATCTCCGACCTGGTGAAGGTGCGGACCCACCACCCCGAGGCGATCGCCGAGGCCGCCGCCCGCCGTGTCCGGCGCCCGCTCGTCGGTGACAGCGGCCGGCTGATGATCCTCGCCGCGGACCACCCCGCGCGGGGCGCCTTCGCCGTGGGGGACCGCGAGTTCGCCATGGCCAACCGCGTCGACCTGCTGGAGCGGCTGTGCACCGCGCTCTCCCGTCCCGGTGTGGACGGGGTCCTCGGCACCGCGGACATCCTGGAGGACCTGCTGCTGCTCGGCGCGCTCGAGGGCAAGGTCGTCATGGGGTCGATGAACCGCGGCGGCCTGGCCGGCGCCTCCTTCGAGCTCGACGATCGCTTCACCGGCCACCGCGCCCAGGACATAGCCAGGCTCGGCTTCGACGCGGGCAAGCTGCTGCTGCGCATCAGCTACGAGGACAGCGGCTCGCTGAGCACCATGGTCGCCACCGCCCGCGCCATCGACGAGATGGCCGAGCACCGGCTCCCGGTCTTCGTCGAGCCCTTCATATCCCGCCGCGTCGACGGCCGGGTCCGCAACGACCTCAGCGCGGAGGCCGTCACCAAGTCCATCGCCATCGCCTCGGGTCTCGCCGGGACCTCCGCCTACACCTGGCTCAAGGTGCCCGTCACCGAGGACGTCGACGACATGGCCACCGTCATGGAGGCCTCCACCCTGCCCGCCGTCCTGCTCGGTGGAGAGGTGGGCAGGGAACAGGACGCGGTCTACGAGAAGTGGCGCAAGGCGCTGCGGCTGCCCACCGTCCAGGGCCTGGTCGTCGGCCGCACCCTGCTCTACCCGCCGGAGGGCAGCGTGGAGACCGCCGTCGACACCGCCGTCGGTCTGCTGTGAAGACCGGTCGAACCGCGAGAAGTGCGAGGCCCACGCCATGACCAGCACCGAGAACCACCTGGCCGCCGGGAAGGCCGCCGCCGGCCCGTACGCCGTCGACGTCGACCCCGGCCGGGCCGGCTGGGACCACTCCTCCCTGCGGATCCTGGACCTTCCGCGCGGCGGACGGCACGAGTTCACCACGGGCGACAGCGAGTGGATTGTGCTCCCGCTCTCCGGCGGCTGCGAGGTCTCCGCCCAGGGCGACACGTTCCGGCTCGCCGGGCGCGAGAGCGTGTTCACGGCGGTCAGCGACTTCGCGTACGTGCCGCGCGACGAGACGGTGACCCTCACCACCGCCTCCGGCGGCCGCTTCGCCCTGGCCGGTGCCCGCTGCGAACGCCGGCTGCCCGCCCGCTACGGACCGGCGTCCGCCGTCCCCGTCGAGCTGCGGGGGAGCGGCAGTTGCAGCCGGCAGGTCAACAACTTCGGCGCGGCCGGTGTGTTCGCGTGCGACCGCCTGATCGCGGTCGAGGTGCTCACCCCGGCGGGCAACTGGTCGTCCTTCCCGCCGCACAAGCATGACGAGGACCGCGCGGGCGAATCGCGCCTGGAGGAGATCTACTACTTCGAGATCGCCCCGGCACACGGCAGGGAGGGCATCGGCTACCAGCGCGTGTCGCCCTCCGGCAACGGCCGCAACACCGACGTCCTCGCCGAGGTCCGGGGCGGTGACGTCGTGCTCATCCCGGACGGCTGGCACGGGCCGTCGATGGCCGTCCCCGGCCACGACATGTACTACCTCAACGTCATGGCGGGCCCGGGGGAGGAGCGCGCCTGGCTGATCTGCGACCACCCCGACCACGCCTGGATCCGTGCCACCTGGCCGGACCAGCCCGTCGACCCGCGCCTGCCCCTGTACACCGCACCCGCCGCCACCGGCGAAGCCCCCGAGAGGTCCTGATGAGCAGCCAGTCCGTACGCCGCCTCACGGTCGCCCAGGCTCTGGTGCGGTTCCTGTCCGCGCAGTACACCGAGCGCGACGGGGTCCGCCGCCGGCTCGTCGCCGGCACGTGGGGCATCTTCGGCCACGGAAACGTCGCCGGCATCGGCCAGGCGCTGGTGGAGTACCGGCAGGAGATGCCGTACCACCAGGGCCGCAACGAGCAGGCCATGGTGCACGCCGCCGTCGGCTACGCCCGCCAGCTCGACCGGCTGTCCGCGCAGGCCGTCACCACCTCCATCGGCCCCGGCGCCACCAACCTCGTCACCGGTGCTGCGCTCGCCACCGTCAACCGGCTGCCGGTGCTGCTGCTCCCCGGCGACTCCTTCGCCAACCGGATCCCCGACCCGGTGCTCCAGCAACTGGAGCACACCCAGTACGGCGACGTCTCCGTCAACGACGCGCTGCGCCCGGTCTCCCGCTGGTTCGACCGGATCACCCGGCCCGAGGCCCTGATCCCGTCCGCGCTCCAGGCGATGCGGGTGCTCGCCGATCCCGCCGAGACCGGCGCCGTCACGCTCGCCCTCCCGCAGGACGTCCAGACCGAGGCGTACGACTGGCCCGAGGAGTTCTTCGCCGAGCGCGTCTGGCACGTACGCCGTCCGGCCCCCGAGGCCGCCGAGCTCGCCGCCGCCGCGGAGGCGGTGCGCACCGCCCGGCGCCCGCTGATCATCGCGGGCGGCGGCGTCCACCACAGCGAGGCCGAGCCGGCCCTGCGCGCACTGGTCGAGGCGACCGGCATCCCCGTGGCCTCCACACAGGCCGGCAAGGGCTCGCTGCGCCACGACCACCCGGCCGACCTCGGCGGCGTCGGCCACACCGGCACCGCCGTCGCCGACGACATCGCGCGCACCGCCGACCTGGTCATCGGCGTGGGCACCCGCTACACCGACTTCACCACCGCCTCCTCCACGCTCTTCGCCGCGCCCGGGGTGCGCTTCCTCAACCTCAACATCACCGGCTCCGACGCCCACAAGCTCGGCGCCCGCACCCTGGTCGGCGACGCCCGCGCGAGCCTCGAAGCCCTCGCCCAGGCCGTGGCGGGACACCGCGTCGCGCCGGAGTACGAGGCCGAGTACCGCGCCGGCAAGGAGCGCTGGGAGCGAGTCGTGGACGCCGCGTACGCCGCGGACGACACCGACCGCCCCACCCAGACCCAGGTCCTCGGCGCCCTGGACTCGGTGGTCGGCGAGGACGACGTGCTGATCAACGCCGCCGGCTCCCTCCCCGGTGACCTGCACAAGCTGTGGCGCGCCCGCTCCCCGCGCCAGTACCACCTGGAGTACGGCTACTCGTGCATGGGCTACGAGATCCCGGCCTCCATCGGCGTGCGGATGGCGGCGCCCGACCGTCCCGTGTGGGCGCTCGTCGGCGACGGCACCTACCTGATGATGCCGACGGAGATCGTGACCGCCGTCCAGGAGGGCGTGAACATCAACCTCCTCCTCATCCAGAACCACGGCTACGCCTCCATCGGCGGGCTGTCCTCCGAGGTCGGCGGCGAGCGCTACGGCACCGCCTACCGCTATCGCGCCGCCGACGGCTCCTTCACCGGCGACCCGCTCCCCGTGGACCTCGCCGCCAACGCCGCCAGCCTCGGGATGGACGTGCTGCGCGCCGAGACCGTGCGCGAACTGCGCGAGGCGCTGGCCGCCGCCCGTGCCTCCGACCGCCCGACCTGCGTGTACGTCGAGACCGACCCCACACCCACGGCCCCCGACGCCCAGGCCTGGTGGGACGTGCCGGTCGCCGAGACGGCCTCCCGCGAGGCGGCCGTCGAGGCCCGCAAGTCCTATGAGCGGCACCTGGGCGACCGCCGCCGCCACCTGTGATGAGGCAGCCCGGAACCCGCTCCTGAACCCGCTCCCGAACCCCGCACCACCGACCGCACCGGCCCGTCCGCAGGCTCGCGAGAAGGCGTGGATCCAAATGTTCGGACAATGTGATGTCAGAGTTTCCTGAGATCGAGACCGGCGGATACGCTCCCCCTGTGTCCAAAGCAGAGTCCGCGCCGCTCGAGTTCGAGGTGGACCGCTCCAGTCCGGTGCCGCTGTACTACCAGCTCGCCCAGCAGCTGGAGGGTGCC
The DNA here is from genome assembly GCF_033792735.1 of Streptomyces sp. PA03-3a. Taxonomy (NCBI): domain Bacteria; kingdom Bacillati; phylum Actinomycetota; class Actinomycetes; order Kitasatosporales; family Streptomycetaceae; genus Streptomyces; species Streptomyces sp. PA03-3a. Next base: position 19,140 of record NZ_JARAVM010000002.1, on the reverse strand, counting down.
ATCGAGCACGGCAGGCTCGCCCCCGGCAGCCTCCTGGGCAACGAGATCGAACTCGCCGGACGTCTCGGCCTCTCCCGGCCGACCGTCCGGCAGGCCATCCAGTCCCTCGTGGACAAGGGGCTGCTGGTGCGCCGGCGCGGGGTGGGCACCCAGGTCGTGCACAGCCAGGTCAAGCGGCCCCTGGAGCTGAGCAGCCTCTTCGACGACCTCCAGGCCGCCGGGCAGAGTCCCGCCACCCAGGTGCTGCGCAACGAGACCGAGCCGGCCACCGCGCAGGTCGCCGCCGCTCTCGGAGTCGCCGAAGGCAGTGACGTCGTCGTCCTCCAGCGGCTGCGCTTCACCCATGGTGAGCCGATGGCCCACATGTGCAACTACCTGCCGCCCGGACTCATCCCCCTGGACAACGCCAAGCTGGAGTCCACCGGGCTCTACCGCATGATGCGCGCCGCCGGGATCACCCTGCACAGCGCCCGTCAGTCGGTCGGAGCGCGCTGCGCCACCGAGGCGGAGGGTGAGCTGCTCGCCGAGGAGCCGGGAGCCGCGCTGCTCACCATGAGCCGGACGACGTACGACGACACCGGACGGGCCGTCGAGTACGGCACGCACATCTACCGCGCATCCCGCTACGCCTTCGAGTTCCAGCTGCTCGTACGGGCCTGAACGGCCGCGGAACCCCCCCTTCCGCAAGCATCGCCCCCTGTGACGGATACTTGGTCGGTTCCAAGACCAGCAGGGAAAGGCACGACGTGGAGAGCGCGAACAGGGGAAAGCGTGCGCTCGGTGCGCTACTGACAGTGGTCATCGGTGTGGCGCTGGCGGGCTGCAGCAGCACCGGGGGCCTGCGCGCGGAGCAGCGGGCCAAGGAGGCCCAGGCCAACGGTTCGGCCGTCGACACACCGAGGTGGACGGTCGCCATGGTCACCCACGCCGGTGCCGGCGACAGCTTCTGGGACATCGTCCAGAAGGGCGCCCGGCAGGCCGCCGCCAAGGACAACATCAAGTTCCTGTACTCCAACAGCGACCAGGGCAAGGACCAGGCGCAGCTGGTGCAGACGGCCATCGACCAGAAGGTCGACGGCCTGGTCGTCACGCTCGCCAAGCCCGAGGCCATGAAGGACGTGGTCCTGAAGGCGGAGAAGGCGGGCATCCCGGTCATCACCATCAACTCCGGGTCCGCCCAGTCCAAGGATTTCGGGGCCCTGGCCCACATCGGCCAGGACGAGACCATCGCCGGCGAGGCCGTCGGCGACGAGCTCACGGAGCGCGGCAGGAAGCACGTCCTGTGCGTGCTGCACGAGCAAGGCAACGTCGGCCACGAGCAGCGCTGCGCGGGTGTGAAGAACACCTTCGAGGGCACGACGGAGAACCTCTACGTCAACGGCACCAACATGCCCGACGTCCAGTCCGCCCTCCAGGCCAAGCTGGCGGCCGACCGCTCCATCGACGCCGTCGTGACCCTCGGCGCGCCCTACGCCGCCACCGCCGCCAAGGCGAAGGAGCAGGCGGGCAGCCAGGCCGAGGTCGACACCTTCGACCTCAACGGCCAGGTCGCGGGCGCGCTGGAGGCCGGCACCATCGGCTTCGCCGTGGACCAGCAGCCGTACCTGCAGGGATACGAGGCCGTCGACCTACTGTGGCTCTACCGCTACAACGCCGACGTCCTCGGCGGCGGCAGGCCCGTGCTCACCGGCCCGCAGATCGTCACCAAGGACGACGCGGCCGCGCTGAAGGACTACGCGAAGCGGGGCACCCGATGAGCGCGGACAGTCTCGCGCCTCCGAGGCGACTCGGGCACCGCCTGTTCGGCCGCCCCGAGCTGGGCGCGGTCGTCGGCGCCGTGGCCGTCTTCGTCTTCTTCTCGGTGGCCGCCGACTCCTTCCTGCGGCCGGCGAGCCTGGGGACCGTCCTGTACGCGGCGTCCACCATCGGGATCATGGCGGTGCCGGTGGCGCTGCTGATGATCGGTGGCGAGTTCGACCTGTCGGCGGGCGTCCTGGTGACGTCCTCCGCCCTGGTGTCGTCGATGTTCAGCTACCAGATGACGGCGAACGTCTGGGTCGGGGTGGGCGTCTCGCTGCTCGTCACCCTTGCCATCGGCTTCTTCAACGGCATCATGCTGTCCCGCACCAAGCTGCCGAGCTTCATCATCACGCTGGGCACCTTCCTGATGCTCACCGGCCTCAACCTGGGCTTCACCAAGCTCATCGACGGCACGGTCAGCACCAAGTCCATCGCCGACATGGAGGGCTTCCCCTCGGCGCGTGCGCTGTTCGCCTCGCACCTGACCATCGGCGACGTCGACCTCCAGGTGACCATCCTGTGGTGGATCGCCCTGGTCGCCGTCGCGACCTGGGTGCTGCTGCGCACCCGCGCCGGCAACTGGATCTTCGCGTCCGGCGGCGGCCCCGACGCGGCCCGCGCGGTCGGTGTCCCCGTCACCCGTACGAAGACGGGCCTCTACATGGCCGTCGCCTTCTGCGCGTGGATCTCCGGGCAGCACCTGCTGTTCTCCTTCGACGTGGTGCAGTCGGGAGAGGGCATCGGCAACGAGTTCCTGTACATCATCGCCGCCGTGATCGGCGGCTGTCTGATGACCGGCGGCTACGGCTCCGCCATCGGCTCGGCGGTCGGTGCGTTCATCTTCGGCATGACCAGCAAGGGCATCGTCTACGCCGAGTGGAACCCGGACTGGTTCAAGTTCTTCCTGGGCGCCATGCTGCTGCTGGCGACGCTGCTCAACGCCTGGGTCCGCAAGCGGGCGGAGGCGGCGAAGTGACGGCCCTGGTGAAGCTGACCGGCGTCAGCAAGGCGTACGGGCACGTGCGCGCCCTGGAGGACGTCTCCCTGGAGGTCCACGCGGGGGAGATCACCTGCGTCCTCGGCGACAACGGCGCCGGGAAGTCCACCCTGATCAAGATCATCGCGGGGCTGCACCAGCACGACCGGGGCAGCTACGAGATCGAGGGCGTGCCCGTGCGCCACGCGTCCCCGCGTGAGGCGCTCGACCACGGCATCGCCACCGTGTACCAGGACCTGGCGGTCGTCCCGCTGATGCCGGTGTGGCGGAACTTCTTCCTCGGCTCCGAGCCGAGGAAGGGCCGCGGCCCCTTCAAGCGCCTGGACGTTGCCAAGATGCGGGAGACGACCCGCACGGCCCTGCGTGACATGGGCATCGACCTGCACGACGTGGACCAGTCCATCGGCACGCTGTCGGGCGGGCAGCGCCAGTGCGTCGCCATCGCCCGGGCGGTGCACTTCGGGGCCAAGGTGCTCATCCTCGACGAGCCCACGGCGGCGCTCGGTGTCCGGCAGTCCGGCGTCGTCCTGAAGTACGTCGCCGCGGCGCGGGACGCCGGGCTCGGCGTGGTCCTCATCACGCACAACCCCCATCACGCCCACCTCGTCGGCGACCGCTTCGTCCTGCTGCGCCGCGGCGCGATGACCGGCACCTACACCAGGGACGGGATCACGGTGGACGAGCTCACCCGGGAGATGGCCGGCGGCACGGACCTGGAGGCCCTCGCCCACGAGCTGCGCCGCCCGGCGCCGTGACAGCGGGGCGGGCGGCCCCGGCCGCCCGCCCCGCGCACCCGCCCGCCGTCGCCCTGGGCCGGGGGCCACGCCCCCGATACCACCGGCACTTAGAATCACTCGGAGAGACGCCCCCGACCCCGGAGAGACGAGCCTTGCGAGCGACGACCGAGCTGCAGTTCGGGACCGAGTCCGGGATCGGAACCACGGGGGTGAACCGATGAGCATGTACCGGGGTGCCGCCCGCACCTCCAGCAGCTCCACACTGCTGAGCACGGTGGGCCGCCGTGAGCGCCGCTCGCACCTCACCGCGCCCCGCGTCCCCACCGTCGGCATCGACATCGGCGGCACCAAGGTGATGGCCGGCGTGGTCGACGCGGACGGCAACATCCTGGAGAAGCTGCGCACCGAGACCCCGGACAAGAGCAAGAGCCCGAAGGTGGTGGAGGACACCATCACCGAGCTCGTCCTCGACCTGTCCGAGCGGCACGATGTGCACGCCGTCGGCATCGGCGCGGCCGGCTGGGTCGACGCCGACCGCTCGCGGGTGCTCTTCGCGCCCCACTTGTCCTGGCGGGACGAGCCGCTGAAGGCCCGCCTCACCGAACGCCTGCGGGTTCCCGTCATGGTGGACAACGACGCCAACACCGCCGCCTGGGCGGAATGGCGCTTCGGCGCGGGCCGCGGCGAGAACGACCTCGTCATGATCACGCTCGGCACCGGCATCGGCGGCGCCATCCTGGAGGACGGCCAGGTCAAGCGGGGCCGCTACGGCGTGGCGGGCGAGTTCGGCCATATGCAGGTGGTGCCCGGCGGGCACCGCTGCGCCTGCGGTAACCGCGGCTGCTGGGAGCAGTACAGCTCGGGCAACGCCCTGGTGCGCGAGGCCCGGGAGCTGGCGGCGGCCGATTCCCCGGTGGCGTACGGGATCATCGACCGGGTCGGCGGCCAGGTGCGGGAGATCACCGGTCCGCTCATCACGGAGCTCGCCCGTGAGGGTGATGCGATGTGCGTCGAGCTCTTCCAGGACATCGGCCAGTGGCTGGGCGTCGGCATCGCCAATCTCGCCGCGGCACTGGATCCTTCCTGCTTCGTCATCGGAGGCGGCGTCAGTGCGGCCGACGATCTGCTGATCGCCCCGGCCCGCGACGCGTTCCGGCGCCATCTGACCGGGCGCGGCTACCGGCCGGAGGCGCGTATCGTCAAGGCGCAGCTCGGCCCCGAGGCCGGGATGGTCGGCGCCGCGGATCTGGCGCGGCTGGTCGCGCGCCGCTTCCGGCGGGCCAACCGGCGGCGGGTCGAGCGGTACGAGCGCTACGCGAAGGTTGTCGGCAAGTGAGTGCCATGCCCCCGAGGAAGCCACCGCGCTGGGTGCAGTGGACGGTCGTCCCGCTGCTGATCCTGGTCCCGATCGGCTATGTGATCATCTCCGCGGAGCAGAGCCGGGACAGCGGCGAGGAGAAGCAGCAGCAGGCCGCCGCCACCACGCTCACCCATCTGTGGCCCACCAAGGTGCAGCGGCGGATCTACGAGGTGACGATCCCCTCCGGTTCGGCGCCGGTGGCATACCTGGAGACCAACAACTGGGCGTCCAGCTCCTTCTACGTGCAGTTTCGCACCAACCAGGGCGGCCTGGACACCTTCCTCGCCCAGTACGGCAAGAGCCGCTCCGCCCTCGCGGACGGCGAGGTGACCGTGAGCCGGAAGCAGGCCCGCACCGTGCGCTGGAACTTCGGCGCGGACGGCAGGTGGGCGGGCCTCAAGCTCAAGCAGCACGGCGACAAGCCGGACCACAACATCACGGTCGACTTCTCCAACACGGACCACCCCGTGGTCTATGTCGTGTCCACGATAAACTTCCGCTGACCGGCGCCCAGGCGCCGCAAGGGTTCCGCGCCGCCGCGGGGCCCGGCCGTCGGCGCGCGCGAACGCCTGGATAGCGTGGCGCGAGTGACCGACGAGCAGAGCCCCAAGACCCTCCAGCACCGCATCGACGGACCGCAGGACGCGCCGGTCCTGGTCCTCGGCCCCTCACTGGGCACGACGTGGCACATGTGGGACCGGCAGATACCCGAGCTGACCCGGCAATGGCGGGTCCTGCGCTACGACCTCCCGGGGCACGGCGGCGCCCCCGCCGACCCCTCGATCTCCACCGCGGACCTCGCCGACCGCCTGCTGCGCACCTTGGACGAGGCCGGCGTCGAGCGCTTCGGCTACGCGGGCTGCGCCTTCGGCGGCGCCATCGGCACCCAGCTCGCGCTGCGGGCCCCGCAGCGCGTCGCCTCGCTCGCCCTGGTCTCCTCGGCAGCCCGCTTCGGCACGCCCGACGCCTGGCGGCAGCTCGGGGTGGTCGTCCGCGCCAACGGCCTGGAGCAGATCGCCCTGAGCGCCCCCGAGCGCTGGTTCGCCCCCGCCTTCCGTGACGTCCAGGCCGCCATCGTGGACTGGTCAGTCCAGATGGCCCGGGCCGTCGACCCTCGGTGCTACATCGCCGCCTGCGAGGCGCTGGCCACCCACGACGTGCGCGCCGAGCTGGGCCTGATCACCGTGCCGACGCTGGTCCTGGGCGGAGCCGAGGACCAGGTGACGCCACCCGCCGACGCCCGGGCCCTGGTCGCCGGGATACCCGACGCGCGGCTCGCGGTCGTCCCCGGAGCCTCGCACCTGGTGCCGGTGGAGCAGCCCGCCGCCGTGGGCGAGCTCCTCGCCCGCCACTTCGAGGCCACCTGGACCCAGCAGCCCGCGGTCGTGGCCGTACCCGCGCAGCCCGCTCCCGTCGTCCCTGCGCCGGTACCGGCGGCGGTACCGGCGGCGGCCCCCGTGCGGCCCGTCCCGCGGCACGCGGGCGGCGCCGCGGCCGGGCCGGACCGGTACGCCGAGGGCGACCGCACCCGGCGCGAGCTGCTGGGCGACGCGTACGTCGACCGGGCGGCCGAGGAGACCGAGGAGGCCGCCGGGGACTTCGAGGACTTCGTCACCCGCTACGCCTGGGGCGAGGTCTGGAACCGGCCCGGGCTCGACCGGCGGACCCGCAGCGTCATCACCCTGACCGCGCTCGTCGCCGGCGGCCACCACACGGAACTGGCCGCGCACACCAAGGCCGCGCTGCGCGGCGGCCTCACCCCGGCCGAGATCGAGGAGGTGCTGCTGCACACCGCCGTCTACTGCGGGGTGCCCGCCGCCACCTCCGCCTTCGCGGTGGCGCGGCGCGTCATCCGGGAGGAGACTCGGCCACGGGAGTGAGCCCGCGCGCACGGCGACCTGGTCGCCCCGTCAGCCGGTCGGCATCTCCACCTGGATACGGCGTGTGCGGCGCACGGGGCCTCGGCCATGATGGTCGTGCAAAGGATCACCGCTCCGGAGGAGAGTCATGAAGCTGACGAAGAGGGGCCACGCCTGCGTCCGGCTGGAGAAGGACGGGCGCGCGCTCGTCATCGATCCCGGGGGCTTCACCGAGCCGGACGCCGCGGTGGGCGCGGAGGCGGTCCTCGTCACGCACGAGCACCCGGACCACTTCAGCGAGCAGCAGCTGCGCGCCGCCCTGGAGGCCAACCCCGCCGCCGAGATCTGGACCCTGAAGAGCGTCGCCGACCAGGTCTCGGCCGCCTTCCCGGGCCGGGTCCACACCGTCGGCGAGGGCGACACCTTCAGCGCGGCCGGCTTCGACATCGAGGTGTACGGCCAGATGCACGCCGTGATCCACCCCGACATCCCGCGTATCACCAACGTCGGCTTCCTCGCCGACGGTTCCCTTTTCCACCCCGGCGACGCGCTCACCGTGCCCGGCCGGCCCGTCGAGACGCTGCTGCTGCCCGTGCACGCACCCTGGAACAAGGTCTCCGAGGTCATCGACTACCTCCGCGAGGTCAAGCCGGTCCGCGCCATCGACGTGCACGACGGGCTGCTCAACGACCTTGCCCGCACCCTGTACGACCGGCTGCTCGGCCCCGACGGGCCCGGTGTCGGCGGCGCGGAGCACGGCAGGATGGCCCCCGGCGACAGCGCCGAGCTGGGCTGACGTCCCAGGCTGACGACCTGACGCGGACCGTCTGCGGGAACGCCCCGGAACCGGTTGTCGGAGGCGGGCGGTACATTCGGGTCCATGCGCATCGCCACCTGGAACGTCAACTCGATCACCGCTCGCCTGCCGCGACTGCTGGCCTGGCTGGAGAAGAACAGCCCGGACGTGCTGTGCATCCAGGAGACCAAGTGCGCCGAGGAGCAGTTCCCGTTCGACGAGCTGCGCGCCCTCGGCTACGAGACCGCCGTCAACGCCACCGGCCGGTGGAACGGCGTCGCCCTCCTGTCCAAGGTGGGCCTCGAGGACGTCGTCGTGGGCCTGCCCGGCGGTCCGCTGTACGACGAGGTCGACGAGCCCCGAGCGGTCTCGGCGACCTGCGGCCCGGTCCGGGTCTGGTCGGTGTACGTGCCCAACGGCCGTGAGGTCGGCCATGAGCACTACGCGTACAAGCTCCGCTGGTTCGAGGCGCTGCGCGCGGCGGTCGCGAAGGACGCGGCGGGCGAGCGCCCCTTCGCCGTCCTCGGCGACTACAACGTGGCGCCCACCGACGAGGACGTGTGGGACCCGTCGGTCTTCGATGGGATGACCCACGTCACCCCCGCCGAGCGGGAGGCGCTGGCGCACCTGCGCGAGGCCGGGCTCAGCGACGTGGTGCCCCGCCCCCTGAAGTACGACCGTCCCTACACCTACTGGGACTACCGCCAGCTGGCCTTCCCCAAGAACCGCGGCATGCGGATCGACCTGGTCTACGCGAACCAGTCCTTCGGCAAGGCGGTCGGCGACGCCTACGTCGACCGCGAGGAGCGCAAGGGCAAGGGCGCCTCCGACCACGCCCCGGTCGTGGTGGACCTCGACGTCTGACCGGTCCGGGGGAGACCCACGGCGAAGCGCCCGCCGGCCCTGCGCTGGAACTCGACGTAGCCGCGCAGCCCCGGCGGGCAGGGCAGGTGCAAGGTCGCCGGGTGCGCCACGTCGCGCAGGTCCACCACCAGGGCGTCGTCCGGCAGCCCGGTCAGCACGGCGGCCAGCTCCGGGTCGGCCTCCGGCCGGGCCCGGCCCACGGGGGTGCCCCTCAGGTCGGGCCGGTAGGAGAAGACGTGCGAGGTCTCGGCGAGCCGCTCCAGCACCGCGGCGTGCTCCGGGAGCGTCCCGTCCGCCCCATCCGGCACCGACGCCGGCCCTGGCCCCGGCTCCCGTCCTGCCTGGGGCGCCATGCTCGCCAGGGCGGCGAGCCCCGCCCTGGCGAGCAGGGTGAGCCAGTCGACCAGTGACGGCGCCACATACGCCCAGGTGTCGAGGAAGACCCCGGTGGCGGCGAACACCCGGCCCCAGGCACCCGTGTTCTCGTCCACGTCGACGAAGAGCGTGTCCCCGCCGGACTCGTGCAGCAGGTGCGCGGTGCCCGGCGGCCCCACGGCCCAGCCGCCCGGGTGCAGACCGCGCTCGGGGGCCAGCCGGTACTCCTCCAGGCCGCCGATGCGGATCGACCTCACCCTGCCGACCAGGTGCCGCACCTCCTGGGGCAGCGGCACGCCCCACGCCGCGACCTCGGAGTCGTCCGCGCCGGGTGCCAGCCACACCGTCCCCGGGGCCCGCGCCGCCAACTCCTCCAGCAGCCGCCAGGCGCGGTCCGCCGCCCGCACCCCGGCTTCCCGTTCATCCCGCATTGCGTGGTCCTTCTCCCGCCGGGCCGCCTTACGTTACGTATTGTGCGGCAACGGAACGTATACAACGTGTCGTTACCGTCGGCATACGTCCGCGCGTACGCTCCGGCCATGAAGAGCTTCTCCGTCGACATCGCCACCGCCGTGCTCGAACCCGAGCCCCTGGATCCGGGGCAGATCGTCTCCGGATCCCCGGAGGTCACCGGGAAGGTGCTGTGGCAGTCGCCCGACGGCACCCGCACGAGAGGGATCTGGCAGATCACCCCGGGCGTGGTGACCGACACCGAGGCGGACGAGATGTTCGTGGTCGTCAGCGGCCGCGCCACCGTCGAGGTGGAGGGCGGACCGACCCTGGAGCTCGGACCGGGCGACGTCTGCGTCCTGCGCGAAGGAGACAGCACGACATGGACCGTCCACGAGACACTGCGGAAGGCCTACGCCATAGGCTGATGCCCATGGACATCTCCTTCCTGGACAGGTGGCGCAAACGGTACGGCGAGGTCCGCGGCGCGGCCGTGCCGGAGTCCCTCGCCGAGGACCCGGAAGGAGTCGCCGAACTGCTCTCGGAGTGCGAGCTGCTGCGTGCCAGGGCCGAGGCCGCGGGAGTGGAACTGGACGACACGTCCGTCTCCTTGGAGCGTCTGGACCAGCTGGTCCCGCGCTGGCGCGACGACCCGGACGAGCTGTCCTGGCTCGGCAACGACGCCGGGCTCTACCTCGGCACCGTCGTCGTGCGCACCGTGCCCGGCGCGAGCTGGCAGATCTGGCCCAACGGCCGGCCCGTCATCCTGCTGGCCTCCGGCCGTGAACTCGACGTCGTCGAGGCCGGCCACGAGTGGGCGGAGAGCGGCACCCCGGAGCTGTCCCAGGTCTACGCCGAGGCCTCCGAGGCCTGAGCGCCGCCAGGGCCCGCGGCACGACCTATATGACGCGTTCGGCCTCGCCGAGCATGGCCTCGAACCAGCGGTCGAAGCCGTGGAGCACCGAACCGGGCGGGGTGGGGGAGAGCCGGTAGACCAGCGACCCCCGCGGGTCCGCGGGCGGTCCTATGACGGAGACGAAGGTGGCGGCGTCGAGGCGCACCAGCCGCCACACCGGCGTGGTGCGGTAGCGGTAGACCTCGAGGTGAATCGTTCCTTCTTCGGCGAGGGCACCGAGCATCTCCTCCGCGAAGCGCAGGCTCGAAGCGAAGAAGCGCGGTGTCTCGCCGACCTTTTCCGCGATCCGGGCGACCGCGGGGCTCTCCGGGTGCAGCAGCAACAGCCGCATACGGGCGGGGGTCCGCCCCCGGCGGGTCAGCGGTCCGCGCAGCAGCGAGTCGCCGAGCGCCAGCAGCCCCATGGCGCGCACGCCCACCACGTCCACCGCGTCCGCGCCCGCCGCCACCTCGCGGATCTCGGCGGCCGCCTCCGGCTTGGTCAGCGCGACAGCGGCGACCTGCGGATGGTCCATCAGGTCCCCGACGCCGTAAGAGCGCAGACGGCGCGGCGCGAGCCCCATGAGCAGCCGCGCGTGGTCCGGCATGCGCAGGCCCTGGGCGATCCGCTCGAACACGTCGAACCGCACCACCGAACGGCGGCCCCGCACGATCTCGTTGACCCGGCCCTGCAGCAGCCCCGTCGCGGCCGCGATGCGCGACTGGCTCGCGCCGCCGTACTGCTGTGCGAACCGCAGGATCGCTCCGGCGTCGCGGGTCCGCAGGGCCTCCCGTATCTCCTCGCGCTCCCAGGCCCACGCGGGGATATCGACGGCATCACCGGAAACCGGTTCCGACATCCACGACTCCCGTCCACCCCGTCGGCGGTCCACCGGTGTTACCAGCGGGTATGTCGTGGTGAGAATAGCGCGGGGGTATCGCGTGCACGTGGGCTTCACGGGAATGCTCGGCGCCACCTACGACACCTGCGAGGTGGTCACATGGGGGACAACCTGGCCGCGCGGCCCCCGTTCCGGCGGGTCGCCCCCGGCGCCGACCGGGGTGCGGGCGGCGCGTCGCCTCCGGATACCCTCCATACCCACGATCCGGCGGCCGAACCCGTCACGGCCCCGCCCGCCACGGTGCTGCTGGGCGAGGTCTTCCTGCCCGCCGACGACCTGGCGCCCGCCCAGGCGCGCCGCATCCTCGCGGCGACCCTGGACGTGTGGGGTCTCGGGTACCTGCTGGACACCGCGGGCATCGTGCTCGCCGAGCTCGTCTCCAACGCCGTACGGCACGCCGGCGGCCGGCGCGTGGGCGTGATGCTGTCGCGGCGGCTGACGCTGGTGCACATGTCGGTCCGCGACGGCTCCCGCACTCCGCCCTGCATGGTGCTGACCGGCCGGGTCCCCGACACGACCGGGAGCACCCGCGGTCTCCAGGTGGTTTCCGCCCTCACGTACCGCTGGGGGACAGAACTCCTCCCGGGCGGCAAGCGTGTCTGGGCCGAGATCGCCGTCTGACGGGGCGTCGGGAGGTGCATGATGGGGTCATGGACTCCCTGCAGCAGATGCCCAACATCGGCGCGGTCCTGGCCGAGCGCCTCCGCAGCGCCGGCGTGCCGGACGCCGACGAGCTGCGCCGACTCGGATCCGGAGGGGCCTTCGCGATGATCCGCGAGGGGCTTCCCGAGGACGCCCGCACCCACACCCTGCTCGCCCTCGAGGGCGCGATCCGCGGTACCCGCTGGACCGCCATCCCCAAGGCCGACCGCGACGCGCTGGTCGGCCGGGTGCTCGGCGAGGGCCACGCGGGCGCTGCCGCCGGAGGCCGATAGCCACAGTACGCACACACCGCCGACGGCCGGGCGCGGCCCCACCGGGCCCGGTCAGGACGAGAAGTCGATGCTGTAGGCCACACGCCAGCGGTCGGCGCGGATCACCGTGTCGGAGGTCTCGACGGCGCGGTCGTCGGCGTCGAAATACGTCCGCTGGACCGCCGTCACGCACTGTCCGTGCGCGCAGCCGAGCGCCTGTGCCTCCCAGCCAGTGGCCGGGCGCGACTCCAGGATCTCGCGGGCCCGTACGACGCGGACCCCGATCGCGGCCAGCCGCCCCCGCACCCCGCGGCGGGCGTAGGGGCCGCGCTCGGGGTGCGCGACGTCGGTGCCGTCGGTGATGGCCAGCGGCTCCCAACTGGTGGCGAGCTGCACGGGCCGGCGGTTCGCCAGGTACTCGTAACGGGTCATCACCACCGGGTCGCCGGTGGCGATGCCCAGCCGCTCGGCGATGGCCGGCGGGGCGGTCGTGGTGACGGTCGAGGCCTCCCAGTCCACCTCCGCGGTGTCTCCGACGACCCGGGTGGCGAAGGGCGAGTCCACCGCGCCCGTGCCGCGGTCGAGGGTCGCGCGGGCGGAACGGTCCACCACGAACACCCCGCGCCCGAACTGCCCTTCGACGTATCCCGCCGCCTTCAGCACGCGCACCGCCCGGTCGACGGTCTGGTCGCTCGCCCGGTAGGCCTCCTTGAGCCGGGAACGGGAGGGGATGGGGGACTCGGGCTTGAGGAGTCCCTCGTCGATCCGCCGCATGAGGTCGTCGGCGATCCACTGGTACACCGGCCCCGGCTCGGCCATCCCCGCTGTCCTCTCTCCCGCTCGTGGCACGACCTTAGGTACGCAGGCCACGGCTGTGTACCGAGGTACGCACGCTACGGGAGTAACGGTCGGAGAAGCGGTACGGAGAGCCGCGCGGGTCACAGTCGCCGGGGAGGAGAAGGCCAGACCGGAGAGGGCCGACGTGCTCGGTGCGGAGGGGGCCGACGGTGTCCGCGGCGCCGCCGTGCGGTGGCCGGCCGGGACGTCGCAGGCGGCGGAGCACAGCGTCGGTTCCACTCCGAAGGGGCCTTTCGGAGTGCGCTCCCGGACAGGGAGGCCGCGGTCTTCACGGCGCCGATGCGACCGCATGCCGCACGCCGGCAGGGGTTGCCCGACCTGAGGGAACGTCAGTCCGTCGAGCGAACTTGCGACACATCCATTGACTTCGGACACGTGGGACGCCGAGTCTGAACCCGTCAGCGTCGACAGGGGGAGGCCCGATGGGTGTCGGACGTGCATCGATCCTGGGGGCGGCCGTGGCGTCGGCCGCGCTCGTGCTCACCGCGGTGAGCGCGGTTCCGGCCACCGCGCACACGCGCGACGGCCACCATCCGGGACACGGCCACGGCAAGGGCCACCGGGACGCGTACGTCGCGCTCGGGGACTCGTACACGTCGGGACCGCTCATCCCCGACCAGGTGGACGCCAACTGCGCACGGTCGAACCGCAACTACCCCTCGCTGGTCGCGCAGCGCCTGAGAGGCACCGTACTCACCGACGTGAGCTGCGGCGGGGCCACCACCGCCGAGATGTGGAAGGCCCAGGGCAGCAACCCGCCGCAGCTGGACGCCCTGAGCCGCCGCACCTCCCTGGTCACCCTGCAGATCGGCGGCAACGACGTCGGCTTCGGCAGCATCATCCGCACCTGCGCCGGCGCCGCGGTCTCCGACCCGACCGGCAATCCCTGCGAGAAGTACTACTCGGCCGGCGGCACCGACCAGTTGCGGGCCGCCGTGGAGGCGACGGCGCCGAAGATCGACGCCGTGCTCGACGCCATCCACCAGCGCGCGCCCCGGGCGCGTGTCGTGGTCGTCGGTTACCCCGCGCTGCTCCCCGACAGCGGCGTCGGCTGCCGGCCGGCCGTGCCCTTCGCCGACGGGGACTTCGCCTACCTCCGGGACACCGAGAAGCGGCTCAACGCCATGCTGGGCCGACGTGCCAAGGCCGCCCACGCGACCTACGTCGACACCTACACGCCGACCGTCGGCCACGACATGTGCACGGCCCCCGGCGTCCGCTGGATCGAGCCGCTCACACCCGCGGCTCCGGCCGCGCCCGCCCACCCCAACGCGCTGGGCGAGAAGGCCATGGCCGCCGCGGTCCTGGACCGGCTCTGCGTACGCGGCCGTATATGACGGGGTCGCGGGGGCCCGTGCCCCCGCGGCCGCCCGCCCGACCGGCCCCGGGCCGTCACTCCGCGGCGACGGCCACCGGGCGGCTGGCGGGGGTCCTGGCCTCACGGGTGACGTCGGCGACGACCTCCACCACATCGGGTCCGTAGGCGTCGGAGTTGACGACCTTCAGCAGCAGGCAGAAGGTGCCGTCCACCCCGTACTTGCGGGCCAGCCGCAGGTAGTGGCGGGCGAGGTAGCGCACGGCGGCCTGGTTGTTCACCCCGCGCTGGCCGGAGGCGAGGAAGACCGGGCGGTTGTTCCCGGTGTTCTCGTCGGCGGCCAGCCGGGCCAGGAAGACGTACTCCACCTTGCCCTTCTCCATGCGGTAGGCCTCGCCGCCCACGGTCAGCGCGCCCTGGTCCTCGACGGGCCCGGTGAAGTCGTTTACCTGGAAACCGGGCAACATGGAGCGCAGGTGCGCCGCCATGCGATGGTTGGATATGGGACCGCCGATGCAGAACTCCGTGCGCGCCCCGAAGCCCTGCCACGCGGTGTCGTGGGGCAGGATCTCGGCGTGCGCCCCGCACTCCTTGATCAGCGCGGACAGCTCGATCAGCGCGAAGACGTCATGGCGCGCCACGCTCCATCCGCGCGTCGAGCCCGGATCGCGGTTGATCACCATCAGGCACTCCGAGCCGGTGGGCAGCCCGAAGAAGCGCTGTTTGCGGCGCAGCTTGCGCCGCCACAGGTACGTGCGGACGAACCAGCCCAGCGCGGCGCTGATACCGCTCGCGGCCAGTCCCAGCACGATGTTGCGCACGTCGTCGCTCATGGGCCGGGATGGTAGTTGAGGCGTTCCTGACGAGAAAGGCAGGGTGGGGTTAGGCTGCCCGGACGGTCGCCCCAGTGGAGGTCCACGTATGCGTCGTCACGCTGTACGGAGTCTGTCGCTGCTCGCCGTAACCGCCACCGCCGCGTTGTCGGTGGCCGCGGCTCCGCCGGGGGTGGACGCCCCGGCCCGGGACTCAACGCCCGCCAAGGTCCCGCTCGCCGTCGGCTACGGGGGCGCGGTCTCCAGCGTCGACGCCGACGCCTCCGCCGCAGGCATCGAGGTGCTGCGACGCGGGGGGAACGCCGTGGACGCCGCGGTGGCCACCGCGGCCGCCCTGGGCGTCACCGAGCCGTACTCCGCGGGGATCGGCGGTGGTGGTTACTTCGTCTACTACGACGCCAGGCACCGCAAGGTCCACACCATCGACGGCCGTGAGACGGCCCCGAAGAGCGCCACCGACAAGCTCTTCGTCGAGAACGGCCAACCGCTTCCCTTCAACGACGCCGTCACCAGTGGTCTGAGCGTCGGCGTCCCCGGCACCCCCGCGACCTGGGACACCGCCCTGCGGTCCTGGGGCAGCCGCAGCCTGCGGGACGTGCTGCGGCCCGCCGAGAGCCTCGCGCACGACGGCTTCGCCGTGGACGCCACCTTCCGCAGCCAGACGGAGGCCAACCAGGCGCGCTTCAAGGACTTCCCGGCGACCGCGGCACTCTTCCTGCCCGGCGGGCAGCCGCCCGCCGTCGGCTCCACCCTCAAGAACCCCGACCTCGCCCGCACCTACGCCGAACTGGGCCGCAAGGGCGTCTCCGCCGTCTACAGCGGCGGCATAGGCGCCGACATCGTGAACACCGTGCGCAAGCCGCCGGTGGACCCGGCCGCGAGCCGCGTCGTCCGCCCGGGCGACCTCACGACGGCGGACCTCAAGGCCTACAAGGCCAAGCCGCAGAGCCCCACCCACGGCTCGTACCGCGGTCTGGACGTCTACGGCATGGCCCCCTCCTCCTCCGGCGGCACCACGGTCGGCGAGGCGCTGAACATCCTGGAGCGCACGGGCAGGCTCTCGCGGCTGTCCGAGGCCCAGTACCTGCACCGCTTCCTCGAGGCGAGCCGGATCTCCTTCGCCGACCGCGGTCGCTGGGTCGGCGACCCGGCCTTCGAGAAGGTCCCGACCGCGGGGCTGCTGTCCCGGTCGTTCGCCGACTCCCGGGCCTGCCTGATCAAGGACGACGCGGTACTGACCAGCCCGGTCGCCCCGGGCGACCCGTTCCACCCGGCGCGCTGCGCCAGCGGCGGCAAGGCCGCCCCGACGACGTACGAGGGCGAGAGCACCACGCACCTCACCGTCGCCGACAAGTGGGGCAACGTCGTCGCGTACACGTTGACGATCGAGCAGACCGGCGGCAGCGCGATCACCGTCCCCGGACGCGGTTTCCTGCTGAACAACGAGCTGACCGACTTCTCGTTCGTCCCGGCCGCCCCCGCCGTCCACGACCCCAACCTGCCGGGCCCCGGGAAGCGGCCCCGATCCTCTATGTCGCCGACGATCGTGCTGAAGGACGGCCGTGTCGACTTCGCGCTGGGCTCGCCCGGCGGCGCCACGATCATCACCACCGTGCTGCAGGTGCTGACCGAGCACGTCGACCGAGGCATGCCGCTGGTGGACGCGATCGCCGCGCCGCGCGCCAGCCAGCGCAATGCGGCAGCCACCCAGGTAGAGCCCGCCTTCCTCGCGAGCGACGTGGCGGCGGAGCTGAAGAACATCGGGCACAGCTTCGCCGACGCGGGTGAGATCGGTGCCACGACCGGCGTGCAGCGGCTGCCGGACGGCCGTTGGCTCGCCGCCGCCGAGACGGTGCGCCGCGGCGGCGGCTCGGCGATGGTGGTTCAGAGCACCACGCGGTAGTGGGTCGTCAGGCGCCGCTCGTCGTCCAGCACATGGAAGGCGACGCCGGGCGGCGCCGAGCGGTCGGCCACCGAGCCGTCCTGCTCGCCCTCCCACGGCATGCGCAGCGTCCACGTCACTCCCGGCGCGGCGATCAGCGGCCGCCCGGCGAAGGTGGTGGCGGCGGGCGTGTGCGCGTGCCCGGTCAGTACGGCGACCACCTCCGGGTGCGCGGTCAGCAGTTCCTCCAGGGCCGCGGGCCGGCCGAGCCGGTAGCCGTCGGGCAGCGGATGGTGCAGCGCGACGGGCGGATGGTGGAAGGCCAGCAGCGCCGGGGTGCCGGGGGCCAGCCCGCCCAGGGTCGCGGACAGCCACTCCAGGGTCTCCTCGTCGAGCAGGCCGTCGTCCTCGCCCGGGATCGTCGAGTCGCACATCAGGACCGCGGTCCCGGCGACGAGGTGCGCCCGGTTCACCGGTCCCGTCTCCCCGGCCTCGCCCAGCAGCGCCTTGCGGTAGGCGGCGCGGCGGTCGTGGTTGCCCGGACAGGGGAGTACCGGGAAGGGCGCGTCGAGGATCCGGGCGGCCTCCTCGTACTCGGCCGGGGCGCCGTGGTCGGCGATGTCGCCGGTGACCAGCAGTGCGTCCGGCTGCCGGGGGAGCCCGCGCAGATAGGACATGACGCGGGTGGCGCGTTGCGACGAGCGTTCGGTGCCGTCCAGATGCAGGTCGCTGATGTGAGCCAGCAGCATGGGCCGCTCCCCTCCAGGCTTAATGCCAAATTCCTCTTCTGACGTTAGAACGGTAGGGTGCGGCCGGCGAACGATCAAGAGGAGGGGCGCCGTGGAGCGCTACCTGGCCCTGGAACTGGTGAGCACGGTCCGGCACGACGGCGACGGAGGGGTCGCCGACGACCTCGGCGACCCTTCAGCGCTCACCGCCTGGGTCCGCGAACACGTCCCCGAGCACGGCGGCTTCACCGCGGACGACGCCGCGCTCACCGATGTCCTCGCCCTCCGCCGTGCCGTGCGCGCCCTCTTCGCCCGCGCCGTGGCGCCGGCGCCGCCCAGCTCCGCCGACGCCCGGCGCCTGATGCCCGCCGAGGAGGCCCTCGCGCACCTCAACGCCGCCGCGGCGCGGGTCCCCGTCGTACCCCGGCTGGTGTGGGAGGCGCAGGAGGCTCCCGCCGCCCGCCTGGAGCCCGCCGTGGAGCCGGCCGGCCGGGCCGGTGCGGCCGCCCGGATCGTCGCCGAACTCGCCCGCGCCGCCGTCGACTTCCTCGCCGGCCCCGAGCGTGAACGGCTGCGGGCCTGCACCGCGCCCCGCTGCGTCCGGTACTTCGTGAAGTCCCACGGCCGCCAGGAGTGGTGCAAGCCGTCCTGCGGCAACCGCGCCCGCGTCGCCCGCCATTACCGCCGTCACCGCCCGCAGGGAGCCCCGTCCTGAGCTCCTGGGACGCCGTGGTGCCGGGTCCTCGGCGAGGGGGCGCGCCGCCGCGCCTCCGCGCGGGGTCCGGGCGCCCGTGCACCCTCCGCCCCCTGCGCGAAAACTCTCCGTAGCGCCGCCGTAACACAACGGGTGTCGAATGCCGTGCGGACCACACGCTTCCGCCGCCGGGCGGCAGGCAGGGAGGAGCGAGAGTGGAACGCGGGGCGCGCAGCCAGGTAACGGGCCCGGTCGAGGAGTTCGCCCGGTACCTCCGGGGGCTCGTCGGCGCGGCGGGCGACACGCCCGGTTGGTACGCGGTCTTCGCCGAACGCGATCCCGAAGGCGTCAGGGCCTGGCTCGACGGGTCCGACGTCCCGCCGTGGGACGTCGTCCTCGCCCTGCTCCAGGACGCGGCCGCCGCGCGCGGCACCCACCCGCAGGAGGCTGCGGCCGAGCCCGCCCGCAGACTGCACGCCGCCGCCGTCGCCGCTCACGACGCCGTACCGGGCGGCGAGGCGGCGCTGAGCACGCGACTGGACGCCTTATCCAGGGAACGCCGGTACGCGGTGCTGCACGAGCGCGACGTCGCCGCCGCGCTGCGCGTCGCGGCCACCCCCGCCGAGGCGGAGCGCCTCGGCAACGAGCTCGCCTGGGCCCGCGACGACCGTGAACGGGCCGTCGCGCGTTGCGCTGAGTTCCAGGCGCGCCTCGACGCGGTCCGCTCCCGTCCCGTTGTGCCCGAGGGGTGGTTCCGCCCGCAGGCGGCCCCGGCCTCCCGCGTGCCGGCGCCCCGCGCCCCGGCCGCACCCCCGCCCCCCGACGCGGACGCCCCGGCGGCCGCACCCGGCCGCGGTGACGACGACGCCGCCCGGCCCGGGA